>JBPCPG010000367.1:0-3733 GCA_050999445.1 Nakamurella sp.
GTCACCAAGACCGTCGCGTCGCCGAGTCGCGAGATGGCGAAAACCACTGCCGCCGCAACGACTTCCACCAAGAAGTGGCAGCTGCCGAACCCGAAGGCTCATTCGCCGACCAATGCATTCGGCGACATCAAGGCCGTTCCGGGGCAGGCCTACGGATTGTTCTTCAGTAGCAAGAGCCGCGGAACAGAGAACGGTGCCGTGGTGTTCGTCGTCACCAAGCTGACCCTCGATCCGAAATGCAAGGCCAGTACTCCGAAGCCGGCGCCAGGCCACCACTACCTGAAGGTTGACCTGGAGGTCGAGCCCCGCGGGATGACCAGGCAGGCGCTGGACGACTGGGCCGGCTCGTTCAATTCCAGCAGCTGGACGGTGTTCGCGGCCGACGGAACCGCCGAGGTCAGAAGCGACGACAGCGGCGCCGACGAATGCGCCACCGATCCGCTGCCGGAAGTCACCAACACCGTGCTGGCCAACGCGCCGCTGCTCAAGGGCTCCGTGGTGCTGGACGTCGTTGCCGCGAAGGGCACCGTCCTGCTGGACCTCGGGATCGAGAACGGCTGGGAGTACAGCTACGGCTGAGCGGCCGCGCAACGCAGCCGATGGTCGTAGCCTGACCCGGTGCTCACCAGAAAGATCGACACCTCGGCCATCGATATCGACTTCGACGCCATCCGCAGTCAGCTGGGCATCGCGAAGGAGTATCCGCAGGACGCCGTCGTCGAGGCGAGGCAGGTGGCCCTGCAACAGCCTTCGGCACCGCGGGATGCTGCCGACATTCCGTTCGTCACACTGGATCCCGTCGGTTCCAAGGACCTGGACCAGTCGGTGCACATCCAAGCCGGCCCCGCCGGCGGCTACCTGGTGCGCTACGCGATCTCGGATGTGGCGAGCTATGTGCATGCCGGTGGACCGATCGACACCGAGAGCCGGCTTCGGGGCCAGACCTATTACAGCCCGGACATCAACGTCCCGCTGCATCCGTTCGAGTTGGCGGAGGGCGCGGCCAGCATGCTGCCGGGCCAGACAACAGCTGCGGTGCTGTGGACGATGACGCTGGACGCCGCGGGTGCACCGACCGATGTTCAGGTGGAACGTGCACTTGTCCGCTCGGTGGCGCAGCTGGACTATCCGGGTGCGCAGGCCGATGCGGTCGCCGGTCGGTTGCACGCTTCCATCGCACTGCTGCCCGAGGTTGGCCGGCTGCGGCTGGCGGCGGCCCGGCAGCGGCATGCGATCACCTTGGACCTGCCGGATGCCGAGGTGGAACGCGGGCAGGACGGCAACTGGACGCTGACCCTGCGTGCGGTGCTGCCGGTCGAGCAATGGAACGCCGAGATCAGCCTGCTGACCGGGATGTGCGCGGCTACCATCATGATGAACGGAAAGTACGGTCTACTCCGCACGTTGCCGCAACCGCAACAACGGGATATCGACAAACTCAGGAAAGAGACTGCGGCGCTTGGCATTCCATGGCTGGCCGGCGCTGCCCCAGGCGATGTGATCGCGACACTCGACGGCTCAAGACCGGCAGACGCTGCGTTCCTGCAGGATGCGCTGAAGCTGCTGCGCGGGGCCGGGTACACACCGTTCGACGGTGCTCTTCCCGACCAGTACCAGCACGCCGGGGTGGGCGCTCCCTACGCCCACGTCACCGCCCCGCTGCGGCGGTTGTGCGACCGGTTCGCGACAGAGATCTGCCTGGCGCACACCGCGGGAACGGCGGTGCCGGACTGGGTGCGGCACACGCTGTCCGCCGTCGCCGACACCATGGAAGAGACGGACAGGACGGCCCACGAGCTCGAACGCCAGTGCACCGGCGCGGTGTCCGCGTTCCTGTTGGCCGGCCGGGTCGGGCAGCAGTTCAGTGGTGTCGTTGTGCAGATCGACCAGCTGAAGGACAAGGCGACCATCGCCGTCGACGATCCGCCGGTGCACGCGAACTGCCCGGCGGACGGTCTCACCGAGGGCACAAAGGTGACGGTGGAGCTTGTGTCGGTGGACGCTCGCAACTACCTGGTGAGACCGGTCAGCTGACGGCGGCCCGCTGTGGCAGGCTGTCGGCATGGGAGATGAAATCGGGCAGAACACCCAGTGGTACTACAACGTGGTCACCGGGCAGGTCGAGCAAGAGGGACAGGGCAAGGGCACCGACCACCTCGGCCCTTACCCGACCCGCGAGGCCGCCGAGAGCGCGCTGGCCGGTGTGCAGGACCGGGAGAAGAGGTTGCAGGCCGAGGACGCCGAATGGTCAGGGTCCGACCAGAGTTGATCGTTGTTCAGGGACGTCACATTCTCGGATGACATGATCGGCGGCATGCCGCACCCCGTGTCCCGTCGCGCCCTACTCCGCCGCCGGCCCACCGCGTTGGCCCTGGCGGCCGCGTTCGGTGTTCTCGTAGCTGGTTGCTGGACGGTGGCAGGAACGGCGGTGGCTCCGATCGCCCCCAATTCTGCGGATGCGAGGGCCGGCGGCGCCACCACCCAAGCCGGTACGTCGGCCGGCCTCGAGACGTTCTACACCCAGAAGCTGGCCTGGGGCAGCTGTCGCGATTACGCCCAGACATCGCTGGACATCCGGACCTACGCCACCGCCGGACTGCTGTGTGCGCGGCTACGGGTGCCGGTGAGCTATAAAGACGCGACCGGCAAGACGGCAACAGTAGGGGTGATGAAGGCCCCGGCCACCGGGCCGGGTGCGACCGGAGCCGTGGTATTCAACCCCGGGGGGCCAGGAGCCTCCGGGATGTCGACCATCGGTCAGTTTGCCGCCTACGGCATTGGCGCCGACCTGCGCGAGCACTTCGATCTCGTCGGATTCGATCCGCGCGGCACCGGTGCGTCCCGGCCGGTGATCAGCTGTCACACCGACGCCCAGTGGGACGCCGAGCGGGCGTCGAATCTCCGGACCACCACCGCAGCCGGCGTCGCGAAGATCAACGCGCAGGTCGAGCGGGTTGCCCGGTCGTGCATCGTCAATACCGGCGGAGCGGAAGGGATCGACGGTGCCGCCTTCCTGGCCAGCGTTGGCGATAGGGACGTCGCCAAGGACATGGACATTCTGCGGGCCGCGCTCGGCGAGCAGAAGCTCAGCTACGTCGGGTATTCGGCCGGAACACTGCTAGGGACGCTGTACGCCGAGGAATTTCCACAACGTGTCAGGGCGATGATTCTGGACGGCGCCGTCGATCCGGCGCAGAACCCCACCGACGACATCGTGGACCAGGGCAAGTCCTTTCAGCAGGCTTTCGAGGCGTTCGCGAAATGGTGCGCAGGTCAGCAGCAATGCGCATTGGGTACCGACCCGAGCTCAGCGACCGGTGTGTTCCAGAAGCTCACCAGGCCGCTGCTTTCCACGCCACTGAAATTGGCCGACGGCCGGGTGCTGACCTACCAGGACGCGATCACCGGAACCAGCGAAGCGTTGTACTCCGACAGCCAACGCACCACCCTGGCCACCGGGATGCAGCAGCTCAGCCGGGGCGATGGCACCGGCCTGATGCAGCTGGCAGACGCCTACGACGGACGGGATTCCGCCGGCCACTACTCGAATCTGATCGATGCATTCACCGTCATCACCTGCCTGAACAACCCCCGGGTGAGCGCGGCGGAGCAGCTCAGCCTCAACATTGCCTACAACAAGGCTGCGCCGTTCACCGACTCCGGCGATCCGCCGACAGCCACCAAGCAGCTGTGCGACTACCTCCCTCCACCAACGCTGCTGCCGCACACCCCG
>JBPCPG010000048.1:0-9469 GCA_050999445.1 Nakamurella sp.
CCGACATCAGAGCCGAGCGCCACTCCAACGCCGTGCTCGATGTGCCGTCGCAGTGGGAACAGTCCGCTGCCGAGCGCGGAATTGCTGGTCGGGCAGTGCGCGACGCCGGCGCCCGATTCCCCCATGAGTGCCAGTTCCGCGTCGGTGGCGTGCACGTTGTGCGCAAACACGCTGCGCGGCGTGACAAGCCCGTGGCGCGCATAGGTATCCAGATAATTCTGCGAGCCGGGAAAGAGCTCGGCGACCGCCTGCACCTCGGCGCGGTTCTCGTTGAGGTGGGAGGTGAACCAGACATCATCACCCAGTAGCTCACCGCAGACGTCCAGCAGCGCGTCGGTGGTCGACAGCGAGAACCGGGGGGTGACGGCGTACCGCAACCGGCCCCGACCGTGCCACCGATCGATCAGGTCACGGCTCTGGGCCAGACCCGCTTCCGGAGAGCACAGCAGGTCCGGACGCAGAATTCGATCGCTGACCACCAGACCGCTGGTGATATTGAGTCCCCGATCCGCCGATTCGGCGAACAGCGCGTCCATGGCCGGCGCGAAATGCGAACCGAATACCAGCGCTGTTGTTGTGCCGCAGGACACCAGACCGTCCAGAAACTCTCGGGCGACGACTTCTGCGTAAGCCTTGTCGACGAATCTGCTTTCCTCCGGCAGCGCGCACCGGTCCAGCCAGTCCAGCAACGGCATGCCCAGACCGCCGATGGCTCGCAGCTGCGGAAAGTGGACGTGGGTGTCGACGAGCCCGGGTATCAGGACTCCGCCGCTCAGGTCGGTGACCGGTTCGTCCGGATACTCGGCGCGCAGGGAGACAAACCCGCCCCGGGCAACGATTTTCCCCTCCCGTACCAGCAATCCGCCGTCCAACTCTGCCCGCAGCGCCTCCGCCGGATCGCCGACGAAGGGATCGCCGGGGGTGTCGACAACGGTGGCGCGGAACAGCGTCATCGGGGAACTCTTCTTTCGGTTTCGGGCGAGGCGGTCGTCGCAGCGCCGGACGTGGCCCTCGCTCGGGGGCGGAGAAGTTCCAGCAGGGTTGCTGCGATACCGACGGCGATGACGGCTGGTTCCTTGCCGGTGAGCTCGGGCCTGCCGATCGGGCAGGTGATGCGGTCGACGGCCGCTTGCTCGTGCCCCTGGTCCGCGAGCCTGCTCCGGAACCGGGTCCATTTCGCTGTTGACCCGATCAGGCCGATACTTCCCAGCGCCGGCGTGCGTAACGCGGTGTCGCACAACGCGAAGTCTTCGGCGTGGTCGTGAGTCATGATCACGACGTGGGCACCGCGCGGCAGCCTTTCCAGTAATTGCTCGCCCAGCAGCAGATGGTGGATCGTGACGTCGGCGCAGCCGTCCGTCACGGCGGCCAGCCGTAACTCGTCCAGCTGGTCGGTCCGGGAATCAGCCAGGTGCAATCCGATTTCCAGCCGGGACAGGATTCTGGCCAACTCGTAGCCGACATGACCCATCCCGAAGACGGCAACCACCGGACGGGCCGGTATCGGCTCCAGCAGCAAACGCACCACTCCGCCGCAGCACTGCCGGCCGTGTCGATTGCGCGCGTGCTCGGACAGAGGCGTCTCCTGGAACTCCGGAACAGCGGACCCGGCGTGAAGCAACTCGCGGGCTCGGACAACCGCTACCTCCTCGAGGTTGCCACCGCCGACGCTGCCCCAGGTGTGGGCGGCGCCGACGACCATCTTGGCGCCGGCGTCCCGGGGGGCGCGGCCGCGAACCTCGACGACCGTCACGAGCACTCCGGGGAGTCCGTCACGGCGCAGCTGTTGCAGGGCGCTCAGCCAATCCAAGTCACACCTCCGCGAGTGAAGGGACGGTGGCGCTGGACGCGGCCCCGATGTCGGGCGAGCTTCCCAGCGCTGTGCCGGCTGCGTGGATCGCCCAGTAGACGGCTTCCGGAGTCGAGGGGCAGCCAAGTTCGACACTCCAGCCTGCCGGGCCGAACTCGGCGACCGCGTGCCGTAACGCTTCTCGCACACTGAAGGCCAGCATCAGCGGTGGTTCGCCGACCGCCTTCGACCCGTAGACCACACCCGACTCGGTGGCCCGTTCGAACAGATGCACGTTGAATTCCTCCGGCATCTCCGAGAAACTCGGAATCTTGTAGGTGCTGGCCGCCTGGGTGTCGAGCCGGCCGCGGTGGGGACCGTCGGAGGTGTCCCACCGCAATTCCTCGAGCGTGAGCCAACCGGCGCCCTGCACGAAACCACCCTCGATCTGCCCGAGGTCGATGAGCGGCGAGAGGCTGTCGCCCACGTCCTGAACGATGTCGACCCGCCGGATCCGATAGGCGCCGGTGAACCCGTCCACTTCCACCTCCGACGCCGAAGCACCGTAGGCGAAGTACTTGAACGGTTCTCCCTGCATCTGGTCGGAATTCCAATGCAGTCCCGGGGTCCGGTAGAAGCCGGCAGCCCACAGCTGAACCCGCTGAAAATAGGCGTCGTGCACCAGATCGGCGAAGGCGATCTGCTGATCGTGGAATCCGATCCCGGTGATCACGCCGTCGACGAAGCGGACGTCGTCGGGATGGATGCCGAGCTTGCCGGCAGCGACGACATTGAGCCGCTCACGGATTTGATCGCAGGCGTTCTTGACGGCACCACCGTTGATGTCCGCGCCGGAACTGGCTGCGGTGGCGGAGGTGTTGGGGACCTTGTCGGTCCGGGTCGGCGCCAACCGCACAAAACTCAGTGGCACGCCCAGCGCCGTGGCAGCAACCTGGATCATCTTGGTGTGCAGCCCCTGCCCCATTTCCACACCGCCGTGGTTGATCAGCACCGAGCCATCGCGGTAGACGTGGACCAACGCGCCGGCCTGGTTGAAAGCAGTCAGATTGAAGGAGATCCCGAATTTGACCGGCGTCATGGCCAGCGCTCGCTTGGTGTTCGGATGGGTTTGATTGAACCGAGCGACCTCCTGCTTCCGGGCGGAAAAGTCGCTGCGCTGGGCCAGCACCGTCCAGATTGCCTCCAGCCGTTCGGCGTGCCGCACCGGCTGACCGTACGGAGTGGCCTGACCCGGCGCGTAGAAGTTGCTCCGGCGCAACTGTTCTGGCTCTACGCCCAGCTGCGGTGCGCAGCGGCCCAGGATGTCCTCCATGACGATCATGCCCTGCGGTCCGCCGAAGCCGCGGAACGCGGTCTGTGAGGTCTTGTTGGTCTTGGCGATCCGGCCGTGCACCTCGATGTTCGGAATCCAGTAGGCGTTGTCGATATGGCACAGCGCGCGGGCCAGCACCGGCTCGGACAGGTCCAGGCTCCAACCGCCGTCACTGGTCAGGGTGGCGCGCAGCGCGCAGATCCGGTTGTCCTGGTCGAAGCCGACCTGCCAGGAGGCGTTGAACGGGTGGCGCTTGCCGGTCATGGTGATGTCCTGGGTCCGGTTCAGCCGCAGCCGGACCGGGCGTCCGGTGAGCGTGGCGCCGAGCGCGGCGACGGCCGCGAAGCCGTGCGGCTGCATTTCCTTTCCGCCGAAGGCGCCGCCCATCCGTAGGCACTGCACAGTCACGTGGTGGCTGGAAAGGCCCAGCACGTGGGCCACGATCTCCTGGGTTTCGGTGGGGTGTTGAGTACTCGACTGGACGAAGACCTGGCCGCTCTCATCGATGGAGGCCAGGGAGCAATGGGTTTCCAGGTAGAAGTGTTCCTGGCCGCCGAACTCGAATTCGCCACTGAACTCGCGCGCGGCGCCGGCGAATCCGCTGGCGATGTCGCCGCGGGCGACGGTTCGCTGGTGTCCTTGGAAGCTTTCCGCGTCGATGGCCTCGGAAATCGTCATCAACGATGGCAGCGGCTCATATTCCACCTCGACCGCGTCGGCCCCGGTGCGGGCGGCCTCCTGCGTCTCGCCGAGCACCCAGCACACAGCGTGGCCGTAGAACATCACCTCGGTCGGGAAAAGGGGCTCGTCGTGTTTGATGCCGGCATCGTTGACGCCGGGCACATCCTGGGCGGTCAGCACCCGGACGACCCCAGGCACCGCATACGCCGGTTCCACCCGCAGGCCGGTGATGTTCGCGTGCGCGTGGGGCGCCTGTACTGGCCACGCGTGCAGGGCGTCCTTGGTCCGGCCCACCAGATCGTCGGTGTAGAGGGCGTTGCCGGTGACGTGCAGGGCGGCGCTCTCGTGGGAGATGTCCAGTCCGACCTTCGGATTGTTGGGCCGGTCGGCCAGTGGTCCGTGGGTGCTCATCTTTTCGACCTCCGGTCGGTTGGAGCGGAGTTCTCGGGCTCTGGATTCTGGCTGTGGAATTTGAGTAGCGAGGTCCGCAGCATCGCGGAACGGTAGGCAGCGCTGGCCCGGTGATCGTTGATAGGCGTGCCCTCCTCGCCCAGAACGTCGGCTGCGGCGACGACGGACTCGCGGTTCCAGGGCTTACCGGCCAGCGCTGCCTCCGCGTCCAGCGCGCGCACCGGAGTGGCGGCCACGCCACCCACTCCGATCTTGATGTCGCGGACCGCTCCGTCCTGCAGTTCCACGGCGAAAGCTACTGCGACACTGGAAATATCGTCGAACCGGCGCTTGGAGATCTTGTGAAACGCGGTCAGCGATGCAACTGGGGCCGGGATTCGGATCGTCTTGATCAGCTCGCCAGGGCGTTTCACGGTCCGGCGGTAGCCGGTGAAGTATTCGGCGAGGCGCACCTCTCGCTCCCCGTCGCGGCAGGCCAACACCAAGGATGCGTCCAGGGCCAGCAGCGCCGGCGCCGCGTCCCCGATCGGAGAACCGGTACCCAGGTTGCCGCCCAGGGTGGCGCCATTGCGGATCAGCCGGGACGCGAACGTCGGGAAGAGCTGAGCCAGCAGCGGTACCCGGCCGGCCAGGATCCGTTCGACTTCCGACAGGCTCAGCGCGGCACCGATGTCGATCACCCGGTCGCCGATCGTCAGTTCTCGCAGCTCGTCCAGCCGGTCGATGCCGATGCTCATCGCCGCGCGGGCGTGCCGGATGTTGAGCTCGACGCCCCAGTCGGTCGACCCGGCGACCAGGCGAGCATCAGGATTCTCGGCCAGCAGGTCCAGGACATCGGAAAGACTGCTCGGGCGGACGAACGTGCCCTGGTCGCCGACGATCGCAGTTGTTCCGGCTGCCGGAGCCGGCCGACCGAGGCGGCTGAAGAGGGGATCACTGTCCGCCGGCTGGCCTAGAGCGTAGGCCGCGTCGCGGATGGGCCGATAACCCGTGCAGCGGCACAAGTTTCCACTGAGCGCGTGCAGGTCGAAGCCGTTGGGCCCGTGTTCGTGATCCGCCGCATGGCGGGGAGCGGTCGGACCGGAATCGTCGGGAAGGGCGTCCCGCTCCTGTTGGCCGCTCGAGCCGGCTTCGGCCTCGGGTGCCCGTTCGCTGTGCCCGGAGGGCGTCGGCCGGCGGTCGGCGCGGTAGTACTCCGATGCCATCGAACAGATGAATCCTGGTGTGCAATAACCGCACTGGGATCCACCGCGGTCTGCCATCTCCCGCTGGACCGGATGGAGCCGGCCGGGGCGGCCAAGCCCCTCGGCGGTGACGACTTCCTGGTTGTCCAGCGCGGCGGCAGGAACCAGGCAGGAGTTGATGGCGGTCCACCGGGCACCCGTGCGGCCGTCAGGTTTGGCCACCATGACGGCGCAGGCTCCGCACTCGCCTTCGGCGCAGCCCTCCTTGCTGCCGGTGAATCCGGCCTCTCGTAACCATTCCAGCAACGTGACCTGCCCCCCCACCTCACCCAGGGTGCAGGTCCGGCCGTTGACCACCAGTTGAGGTTCCATCAGGTACTCCCATTTCCGTCATCACGCCCGAATGCACAGTTCCCGCGCACAATTCTCACGCAGTCACTCCCAGTGTGCTCAGCAATTCCTGGCTCGCACGCCGCACTTCCCGGGCTACGTCATCGGCATCGACCGTGGTCAGTCGCGACCTCTGGACCACCGCCGCTCCGTTGACCAGCAGCAGTTCCAGCGGCGGCTGGGACCCGAACACCAGGCCTGCTATCGGATCGGAGATGTCGATGTGGGGCAGGGAGTCCATCCGCCACACCGCGATGGCGGCGAGCTTTCCGACCCCCATGGATCCGACCTCGTTGTCCCGGCCGAGTACCCGGGCACCGCCCATCGTTGCGATCTCCAAGGCCTGCCGAGCCGTCATCGCCGCGGGGCCACCCTTGGCCCGGGCGCGAACAGTACTGCGTGGTGGAGCTCCTCCCACAGGCTGTTGGCCTCGTTGGAGGCCGCGCCGTCCACCCCGAGACCCGCTGGCGCACCGGCGTTCCGTAGATCCCTCACCCGAGCGATCCCTGACCCCAGCCTGGCGTTGGAGGTCGGGCAATGCGCAACGCCGGTCCCCGCAGCCGACAGCTGCGCGATCGAGGCGTCGTCCAGGTGCACTGCGTGGGCGAACCACACGTCCGGGCCCAGGCAGCCCAGGGCGGCCACATACTCCACCGGAGTTCTCGAAAAGCGTTCCCGGCAGTACTCCTGCTCGTCCAGCGTCTCGCAGAGGTGGGTGTGCAGCCGAACACCTTTGGCGCGGGCGAGTTCGGCCGCTTTCCTCATCAGCTCAGCTGTCACCGAGAACGGCGAGCAGGGTGACACTCCGACGCGCAACATCGAGTCGGACGAGGAGTCGTGGTAGCTATCGATGGCCGCCTCGGTGGCCGCCAGGATCGTGTCGATGTCCTCGACGACGCTGTCCGGTGGTAGGCCGCCCTGGCTGCGCCCCAGGTCCATCGATCCCCGGGTCGGATGGAAACGCAGGCCGACCCGCTGCGCCGCTTGCACCGTCGCGGCGAATACGTCCCCGCCGTCCTGCGGAAAGACGTAGTGGTGGTCG
This sequence comes from Nakamurella sp., assembly GCA_050999445.1. Lineage (GTDB taxonomy): Bacteria > Actinomycetota > Actinomycetes > Mycobacteriales > Nakamurellaceae > Nakamurella. The sequence continues at coordinate 6,831 of JBPCPG010000048.1, forward strand.
GTGGTCATCGTGCATCCCGACAGGGCCAGCCAGCTCAGGCCGCCGGTCGCGGCAGTCCGGACGATGTCGGCGTCGATCCGCCCCCGGCTGTATTCATTGCCGAGGGCGTCGACGGTCGCAATGTAGGCGTTGTCGATGTACAGCGTCTCCAATTCCGGCGGCGTGATCATCCCGGAGGCCTGGTCAGCAGTTGTTCCAGTCGGCCGACGGCGATCTCGCCCAGTTGGCCGAGAACTTCAGTGGTTTCGGTGGCTTCGTCGTTCCCCGATCGACGGTTCAACTCGTCCAGGATCTCGACCGGTCCTCGACCGGAAGCGCGGATCAGGAACACCCGGTCGAATCGTTTCTCATAGGCGGCATTGGCCACTTCGATGGCCTTCTGCACACCGGATTCCGCGCCTTCCATCGCTGCCTGTTCCTGCCTGGAGAAGTCGACATCTTGTCCATCGCCGGCGCGTTCGCCGATCCTGGGGTGCCTGGCCAGCGCGTCGTCCAGCTCCGACCCGGACAACCGCGCAGCGCTGAGCCGGGCCAGCGTCAAGACGTCCGCCGCCCTGCGGTACGGCCGACCGGCGACTACGTCGGACACCCACCGCGGCACGGCCAGGCAGGTGGTCAGTTCCGCCTCGGCTGCCTCGACCGACAGCGCGTTGAACCGCAGCAGCCCGGCGTCGACCGCCGTCATCTGGAGACATTCGGAAACGACGGCAGTTCGCCGCCACGGGAAGATGCGATCGGGTTGGCATCGGCGATCAGGTCGTTCAACCGATAATTGGCGATCTTCGAGATCTCCACCAGCGCGGTGGCACGCTCCACACTGCGAGAATTGCTCATTCGCACCCAGCCGTTGTCCACGAGCTTCGAATAGTCGCCGACATCGCGGGCGCAGACGATCCACGGAAATCCGTACCGTTCCCGATAGGTCACGGCCAGCCGATGAATCTCGCCGTGGTCCTCCTCCGCCATCGTGCCCAGCCCGAGCGCGTGGTCTACCGCATTCTCGTTGCCGCCGGGATCTTCGCTGCCCAGATCCGGGAAGGAATGCATGAGTTGCTGCTGCTCGGTGTCGGTGCCGGAGAGCAAGGCGTCCTGGAACGCCATTCGCAACGCGAACGTGTCGGCGAAGGGCTTGGCAGCGTAGGCCCTACTGACTGCCCAGTCGTTGCCCTGCACCAAATTCGAGAAGCTGGCCGAGAACTGTTGCTCCGACATCGTATTCACCTGATCCAGGGTGACCAGCCCGGCACCCGGACGCCCCGCCACCGCCGGCCCGTGGCCGCCCAGATGGTGGAAGACGACGTTCAGGACGATGGCCAGAATGGCACCGAGGGTGATGCCGCTGCCGAAGAAGATCTGTGCCCAGTGCGGGAACGCCGAGGAGATGAACGGCTGGGCGGTGACCAGGATGCCAAGGCCGACGCTGGTGCCCACGATGACTATGTTGCGGTGATCGTTGAAATCGACCTTCTGCAGCGTTTGGATCCCGACGACCGCAACGGCGGCGAACATGGCCAGCGCCGCGCCGCCCAGTACCGGACTGGGAATTCCGGCAACAATGGCGGCCGCTTTCGGGATCGAGCCGAGGATGATCATGATGACGCCGGCGGTGACCACCACGAAACGGCTTCTTATCTGGGTCAGTCGGACCAGGCCCACATTCTCCGCAAAACAGGTGTAAGGAAATGAATTCAGCACGCCGCCCAAAGTAGTCGCCAGGCCATCCGCTCGAATGGCCCTGGCGATGTCGTCGCCCTTGATCCGCTTCTGCACGATCTCCCCGGTGGCGTACACGTCACCGGTGGTTTCCACCATGGTGATGACCATGACGACGATCATCGACAGGATCGCCGTGATCGCGAATTTCGGTGCTCCGAAATGGAACGGTGCCGTGTACCCCACCCAGTCGGAGCTACCGACCTCGGAAAAGTGCGCATCGCCCAGCGCCCAGGCCGCAAGAGTGCCCAGCACCAGCCCGAGCAGCACCGCCACCGTGGCCACGAAGCCCTTGAAGAACCGTTGGATCAGCACGATGATCAACAAAGTACCCAGCGCATACGCCAGGTCCCGCAACTGCACCGGCGGCTGGAGGGCGAAGGTGCCGTCGGGCAGCTTGGTGTACATCCCATTGCCGCGTAGGTCCTGTGGACCGAAGCTTCGGACGATGTCGCCCGCTGCCACCGGCAGCAGCGCGATGCCGATGATCAGGATGACCGTTCCGGTCACCACCGGCGGGAAGTACTTGACCAGCCGGGCGAAGTACGGAGCGGCGAAGAAGGTGAACAACCCGGCGACGATGACCGAACCGTAGATCGTCACCAAACCCTGGGTGCCGCCGCCCACGGCGGTGCCGATGGCGATCATCGGGCTGACCGCCGTGAACGTCACCCCCTGCAGCAGCGGCAATCGGACACCGATCTTCCAGAAACCCAACGACTGGATGATCGAGGCGATTCCGCAGGTGAACAGATCGGCGTTGATCAGATTGATCAGCTGGACCGGGGTCAGGCCGAGTGCGCCCGCCAGCAGGATCGGCACCAGGACCGCGCCGGCGTAGAAGGCGAACACGTGCTGCAACCCGTAGACGACGAGCTTCGGAACCGGCAGCATCTCATCGACCGGATGCCGGCGCTTCGCCATTG
>JBPCPG010000056.1:0-20333 GCA_050999445.1 Nakamurella sp.
GGCCGGGAATTGTCCGAGACCGCGAACAGGGTGTCGCCGTCGAATTGGGTGTGAACCGGATTCAGCGCCCTTGCCAGCCCGTCGTGAGCAGTTCCGGCCATCTTCGTGCACTGTGCCTTGCTCAGACTCGCGTCGGTCGCGACGATTCCGATCGAGGTGTTGGTAATGGTCGGCACTGAATTCGTCGGATCGATCGGAGTCCGCAGGTGCGGACCGGTGGTGGACAGAACCGCCAGCAGGGCATCCCGGTCGACCGAGGTCGGTGTCTGCAGACCGGGAAAGTCCGCGGCCAGCAGGGTTCGGGCAGCCAACAACTCACCGTTGCGCGGATCGATCGGAGAGCCCGCAGCGTTGGCGATCACCACGGCCGACACGATGCAGCCGTCGGGAAGAATCGCGGACGCCATGCCGAGACCGCCCTTGAGCCCCGCAGTGACAGCGCCGACGCCGGCGCCGACCAGGCCGATTCGGTCGTCATGGCCGTCGGCAAGTGCTGCCGCTACCGCGACCGAGCCGAACTCCGGACCGGGTCGAGCATCGAACCGGCCTCCGCGGCCGAGGTCGAACAGGACGGCGGCCGGAACGATTGGCACCACCTGACCGTCGTCACCAACTGGAAATCCGATTCCGGCCGATCCGAGCGAGTCGGCCACCCCGCAGGCTGCGGCAAGCCCGTACGCACTTCCTCCGGTCAGGACGATGGCGTGGATACGTTGGACGGAAGCGGTGGGGTGCAACAGGTCCGTTTCGCGGGTGCCCGGTGCACCGCCGCGGACATCGACGCCCGCCGTCATTCCCGCTGCCGGCCCAAGAACCACCGTCGTCCCGGTGAGGTAGCCGCCATCACGCCGGTCGACATGGCCGACGCGCAGGCCGGCGACGTCGGTGAGGGTGTTGCCCCGGGCCGCCGGGTACGTCACGAATCCGTTCTTTCGTTCCGTCCGGCCAGGTCGCCCGACGACAGGAAGATCCGAGCCGCCTCCTGGTAGACCGCTCTGCAGGTGAGGATGTCCGCCACGTCGACGTATTCGTCCTGCATGTGGGCGATCCACTTCCCGCCGGGGCCGTACACCACCGTCTGCAGACCGGCATCCCTGGTCAGAATGGTGCCGTCGGTGGTGCTCGGAACGCCGCCGAGAACTGCTGCCCGACCGGTCTTCGCTTCGTGCGCCTCGAGCAGAGCGCGGACAACCGGGGCATCTTCGGGGGTGTCGACCGGCGGTCGATCGTCGATGACGGTGACCACCGCCGTGAGCCCGGCGTCTGCGGTGATCTGTTGCGCCAGTCGGGTTATCAGGTGCAGTAGTCCGTTGTGACCGATTCCTGGAATGGTGCGAATGTCCAGATACACCGACGCGGAGGCCGGTATCACGTTGACCTGGCTGGGATCTCCGGCGGTCACGACTGTCGGTGTCAGGTAGAACCGGCCGAGGTGAGGGTGTGCGCCGACCGATTCGGCGACCTGCCGCTCGAGCTCGGCCAACCCCATCAGGAAAGAGCCCATGGTGGGCAATGGATTCCGTCCCTTGTGCGGCATCGCGCCGTGGGCCATCGCACCAAGGAGATCGACCCGCAACCGGATCGCCCCCTTGGCAGCCGCGCACACCTCGCCGCCCTCGGGCTCGCCGACGATGACACCGTCGATCCCGGACGCGGCCAGCTCGGTTCCGGCGAAATGCTTGGCGCCCAGCATCATCCCTTCCTCGTCCGCCAGCACCGCGACGACGATCCGACCGGCGAAGCCGGCGAGCTGGGCACCACGGGCTGCGTAGATCATTGCCGCCACACCGGCTTTCATGTCTGCCGAGCCCCGCCCCTGCAGGCGTCCGTCCACGATGTCCCCGGAAAATGGCGGGAAGGACCAGTTCTCGCTGTCGCCTGGCGTCACGACGTCGACGTGCCCTTCGAACATCAGCGTCCGGCCCGGCGTCTCACCGTGGATGACACCGACGACGTTGGGCCTTCCGGCCGCGACCTCCTCGACCGTCACGATCCAGCCGAAGCTACGCATCAGATCCGCGATCAGGTGCGCGGCCGGCGTCTCGACGTCGTCGAGGTCACCGGTGACGAAGGTGGGTAGCCGGACCAGCGCCTGGGTCAGCGCGACCGCCGCTGCCCCCAGATCCGTGGAATCCTGCCGGGGTAACTCCGCGCCGGTGCGTTGCGGACCGGTCACTTCTGCGTCGGTCGATTCGGAGTCGGTCATGGACCCGATCCTGCCCTACCCCGTTGTATCGCGGCCGTATCAGCTCGATCCTCCCGCCGGGCTCGATCCTCCCGCCGGGCCACGGCAGCGGCCAAACCCTTGGCCAGCGTGGGAACGGCGGCCAGCAGGTCGCGGGTGTACGGGTCGGTCGGCTGCCGATAGACCTGCTCGGTCGCACCGGTCTCCACCAGTCGGCCGTCCTTGAGCACCGCGACCTGATCGCAGACGCGGCGCACCACTGCCAGATCGTGCGAGACGAAGATCAAGGTCAGTTCCCGATCTGTCGCAATTGCGCCCAGCAGAGCCAAAATCTGCGCCCTCACGGTCACGTCCAGTGCCGAGACCGCCTCGTCGGCCAGCAGGATCTGGGGACCGGGCGCGATGGCCCTGGCGATCGAGATGCGCTGGCGTTGTCCTCCGGAGAACTGATGCGGGTAGCGGGAACCGGCAGCGGCCGGCAGTCCGACCTGCTCCAGGGCGGTGCTGACCGCCGCGTCGATGTGGGGCACATGCTGAACCCGAAGCGGCTCGGCGATGATGTCGCGGATCCGCATTCGTGGATCCAGCGAACCCATCGGATCCTGGAAGACGATCTGCACGCTCCGTCGCAGGAAGCCGAGCGCGGGTTCCCGCAGCCCACTGATGTCGACGCCGTTGATGCGCAGAGTTCCACGGGTCGGACGGTCCAGCGCCGCAATCAGCCGCATCAGGGTGGTCTTTCCCGACCCCGATTCACCGACGATGCCGAAACGAGTGCCGCGTGGAACCGCAAGGCTGACATCGGCCAGCGCCTGGACAGGGGGCGCAGTCGCGAACGGTGAGGATCTGCGCTGGGGAAAGGTCCGCCAGAGGTTGTCCAGCTGTACCGCAGGCTCGTCCATCGAGGGCTGATGCCCGGTGCGGGTGCTCATCGACCTTCCGTTCCCACCGAAAGGTCCGAGTCGTGCAGGAGTTGTCGGGTGTGCGGGTGCTCCGGGTGCCGCAAGACGTCCACCACGCCACCCTCCTCCACGACTCGACCCTCGAACATCACCAGAATCCGATCGCAGATCGAGGCCACCACGGCCAGGTCATGCGAGACGAACAGCAGTGCCGCGTCAACTGCGCGGCTCTGGTCGGCGATCAGTTCCAGAACCTTGGCCTGCACAGAGACATCGAGCGCTGTGGTCGGTTCGTCGCAGATCAGGAGGTCGGGGCTGTTCGCGACGGCGATGGCGAGCACCACGCGCTGCCGCTGACCACCGGAAAGTTGGTGCGGATACGACCGGGCGATCCGCTCCGGATCGGCCAGTCCCGTTGCGGTCAACAGCTCGACCGCCGCGACCCTGGCCTGCCTCCTGTTCCTGGTGCGGTGCCGGATCATTCCCTCCGCCACCTGGCGGACGATCGTCATCGTCGGGTTGAGGGCAGTCATCGGCTCCTGGAAGACGGTACCGATCCGGAGGCCCCGGACCGCGGCCAACCGTCGCTCGGACCCTCCCGCCACATTGGTGTCGACGCCGGCCAACCGCACGGATCCGCTCACCCGCAGACCCTCCGGCAGCAGGCCGGCCACCGCCATGCAGGTCAGCGTCTTGCCTGACCCGGAAGCTCCGATGATGCCGAGCCGTTCGTCCGAGGCGATGGTGAAGGACACGTCCTGCACCAGATTCGGCCCGGCTGGATCAGTTCCAGCAACACCGATCGTCAGGTGTTCGACGGTGAGCAATCGATCCGCTTCCCTCACCTGCCGACCAGCCTTGGGTCCAGCCGATCCCGTAGACCGTCGCCGAGCAGATTGAAACCCAGCACTGCGAGGGCGATCGCCACGCCGGGCCAGATCAGGATCACCGGAGCGTAGGTGAGCGCGTCCTTGCTCTCGTAGAGCATCCGCCCCCAGGAGGCGGTCGTCGGCCCGGCTCCGAGCCCCAGATACGACAGCGCCGCCTCCGCCAGGATTGCGATGGCGTAGGAAACCGATATCTGGACGATGACCAGCCCCATCACGTTGGGCAGCACGTGGTGCACCGCGATTCCGAACCGGCGGCGCCCGGCGACCCGCGCCGCCTGGACGTAGTCGGTGGTCATCACGACGACGGTTCCAGAACGCACCACCCGTACGAACGACGGAATGCTGGCTATGCCGATGGCCGTCATCGCCGTGGTGAGGGAACCACCCCAGATCGTGGCGAAGGCCAGGGCCAGGAGCAGCGCCGGAAACGCCAGCATCAGGTCGGTGACGCGCATGATCAGCTCGGCCGGCCCGCGCCCGATCATGCCGGCCAGGACGCCCAGTGGGGCCCCCACCACTGCGGCGATGCCGACGGCGAGAATTCCCACGTACAGAGTCGTCCTGGAGCCGGCCATCAGCAAAGACGCGATGTCCCGACCTCGGGTGTCGGTGCCCAGCAGATGACCGGCCGTGCCGGGGCCGGCTGCCGGATGCTCGACGTCGGTGAAGATCGTCGAGTAGGGCGTCCAGAAGAAGCTGACCACCGCAACCAGCACGATCAGACCGACGATCGATCCACCGATCAGCAGGATCACCGGCACCGGCTGCCGCATGCTTGCCGACGCCTCCGCCCGGGCCGTTTCGCCGGTTGTTTCCTCGGTCATCGCTGCCGCAATCGCGGGTCGATGAGCGAATACAGGATGTCGATGACGAAGGAGACCACCAGGGCGATCGCGACCAACGTCATCACGATCGCCTGGACCTGCAGGATGTCCTGGTTGCCGACCGATTCGACCAGCCACGACCCGATTCCGGGAATGACGAAAACCTGCTCGACCACGACCGCCCCGACCAGGATCGTCACCAACTGCACGCCCAGCACCGTGAGCACCGGAATCGAGGCATTGCGCAGTCCGTGCCGAAGCAGCGCCTGGAACGGCGTCAGGCCCTTCGACCGCGCCGTTCGCAGGTAGTCCTGCCCCATCTCGTCCAGAATCGCCGAACGCACGTAGCGGGTCAGGACGGCGCCCTGGACCAGTCCGAGCGAGCACCACGGCAGGATCATGTGCTGCACGAAGCCCACCGGATCGGAGGCGGGGACGACGTAGTCGCCGGACGGCAGCCAGCCGAGCTTCACCGCGAACAGAGCAACGGCCAGAATGCCGACGAGGAAGGCGGGTACGGCCACTCCGAGCTGGGTGAGCGCGGACAGTATCCAGCCCACCGCACGCCGATGCCACAGGGCGGTGAGCAGGCCGAGTGGCAGGGCGATGATCAGGGAGAGCACCATCGCGCCGCCGACCAGCCAGAAGGTGACGGACAGCCGGTCGAACAACTGCGGTCCGATCTCCGACTTGTTCAGATAGGAACTCCCGAAGCTTCCATGAAGTGCGTCACCGGCCCACGACAGGTACTGGCTGGTCAACGGTCGGTTCAGCCCCATCTGCGCCCGGAGCGCCGCGACGCCCTGGTCGGTGCCGGAGGTGCCCAGCGCGATGCGAGCAGGGTCGCCCAGCCCGGAGAGCAGCCAGAACACGGCTATCGAAGCCACCACCAGGCTGGCCAGAAAAATCAGGAATCGCCGCACCGTGCGCCAGAGCAGCACCGGTCAGAACCTCGGACCGGATGGATGGACAGCGGTCGGCAAGGTCAGCTCACGCGCAGATCAGCCAGCACGAACGCCTCGCCAACGGCGTTCTTGGGCAGCCCCTTGACATTCGCGGTGGCCACGATCAGGTTCGGGAACGACCAGAGCCAGGCGGCGGCAGCATCGTCGGCGAGCAGTTCGACGGCCTTCTTGTAGTCGGCCACGTATTGGGCTGCCGAGCCGGCATCCCCATCCGTCAGCAGCTTCTGCACGGCCGGGTTGTTGTAGCGGGTGTAATACGTCGGATTGGCCCAGAGCGCGGAGATGTCGCGGGGCTCGACGTGATTGATGATCGTGAGGTCGTAGTCGGCCCTGGTGAAGACCTTGTCGAGCCAGACCGGAAAAGTGACGTCGGTCGCCTTCACGGTGATTCCCGCTTCGGCCAACTCGGAGACGATGATGGGTGCCACCGCGGTGGCGTATCCCGGTGGAGGTACCTGCAACGTCAACGTCAGGTTCGATTGACCTGCGGCCGCCAACAATGCTTTGGCCTTGGCGACGTCGTGCGGGTATTTGTTCGACTCGTCGACGAACCAAGGGTCGTTCGGCGACTCGTGCGAGCCGATAACGGTTCCGTAACCCGCCCAGGCATTCTGCACGATGGCCTTCTTGTCGATCGCGTAATTGATGGCCTGCCGCACCCGAACGTCGGACAACGGTGCCCTGCCGTCGTTCATGGTCATCATCACCTCGCCGTCGGTGGTGCCGGAGATGATCTGATACTTGCCGCCGTTCTTGAACTGCCCCAACGCTTGTGGCGTCTGCACTGTCGACACGACTTGAATTCCACCGGTCAACAGTGAGTTGTTCATCGCCGTCGGGTCCTTGAAGTACTTGAAGGTCACCGCCTTGACCGATGGCTTCGCCCCCCAGTAACTATCGTTGCGCTGCAGAAGGATCGAACTACCACGGTTCCAGGTTCGGAGAACGTACGGACCGGTCCCGATCGCCGTGTTGGCCAGGTCGGCGACTCCCGTCCGGGAGAACATCGCGCCTGCGCGGCCGGTCAGGTTGAACAACCAGGAATTACTGGGATTCTTCAGCGTGACCCTGAATGTGGTCGGTGATTGGACGGCCGTCGATGCTACTACGGCCATCTGCTGGATGTAGGCATCCGGCGCCCAGGTCGGCTTCTTTACCCGGTCCAGCGAAAACTTCGCATCCGCTGCCGTGAAGTTCGCACCGCTGGAGAATTGGACACCGGAGCGGAGGTTGAAGGTGTAGGTCTTCCCGTCCGGCGAAACGGTCCAACTCTGCGCCAGACCGGGAACGATTTTGCCGCTCTGGTCGAGTTTCACCAGAGTTTCGTACACATTGGTGAGCAGCACCTGGGGAATGGCCGCGCCGCTGGTCTGGGTGAAGTCGAGACTAATGGGCTCGAGGACGAAACCGATCGCCAGGGACGAGTCGGACGGCCGTGACCCCGCCGAACTGGTGCCACCCCCAGAATCGCTCGAACCCGGATTGGCGCCACCCGAAACCGCGCTGGTCGACGTCGCGCCAACCGAGCTGCCGCCAGAACCAACTGCCGGACCCTGCGGCAAAGAGCGCGTGGACACGGGGCCGGCCGAGGAGCCGGATGATGAGGTCACCGACTGTCCGGCCGTGCAGGCCGTCAGCAACGCGATTGCGGCGCCGAGCACGGTGACGGCCCGGAAGCGATTCGACCTCATCGGATATCCCTTCATCGACGCCCTCGTCGGTGGTTCTGCTCAGGTGGGTTTCCGCGTCGGTGCGCACTTGCGGGAGTCGATCATCGCACCGCCCGAGCGCCGTCGCGTTCGGGTCTGGAGTGGCTCATCCCACACGTCCGGGCTGCGGTGTTCTCGAGTCGTTGACAACTGCGCCCGCTGGGCCGTGCTGAGCCTTTCAGCCTGCGATTGCGCCGTGCTGATGGCAATTCAGCGCTGCTCATCGCCGGGGTTCCATTGCTGAGCGGGCTGCTCGCCGGAGTTGGGGCGCCCCTCGGGCGGCGGCCGATACCAAGCCGGTGGGCCGGCGGGCGCCTGGTGCTGGCCCGGCTGGGGAGCTTGCGGATGGCCGGGTGCAGCAGGCAGATACTGCCCACCCGTTTCCGGATGCCCGTGAGCTGGCTCTACAGCCCTGGGCTGCACCTGCGGAGGTTGTGCCGGCGACCGATACGGCGGAGCTGCGAGGGCTCTGGCCGCCGCGGCCCGTGCTGCGTCGGCATCTGCTCGCTGTCCCGCCGCGCGGATCGCGTCCTGGTCGGCGACGGTGAGCTGGGCCTCCCGCTCGGCATGTCGAACCGCTTCCGCCACCTCGGCGGACGAAGTACCACCGAACCAATCGGCAACGTCGTCGTCCATGTCTCCTGGTCGCGACACCGGAGTGGTCGGGTCATCTTTGGGTGGCTCGTATCGGAACACCCCGTCGTCGCCCTTGGTGCCCAACATCTTCGCAAAACCTTCCAACGACTTCGAGAAATCGCTCGGAATCATCCAGACCTTGTTGGCGTCGCCCTGTGCCATCTGTGGAAGCGTCTGAAGATATTGGTAGGCAAGCAACTCCGGCGTCGGCTTCCCGGCCTTGACGGCCGCGAATACTTTTTCAATCGCCTTTGCCTGACCTTGGGCCTGTAGGTACCGGGCCGCTCGTTCGCCCTGGGCGCGCAAGATCCGCGACTGCCGCTCTCCCTCGGCAGCGAGGATCGACGCCTGCTTGGCGCCTTCGGCGGTCAACACCGCGGCTTGCTTCTGACCCTCGGCCGTCTTGATCGACGACTCACGCTGGCCCTCTGCGGTAAGAATCATGGCGCGCTTGTCACGGTCGGCACGCATCTGCTTCTCCATCGAATCCTGGATCGACAGCGGAGGGTCGATGGCCTTCAACTCGACCCGCGCCACTCGGATACCCCATTTGCCGGTCGCCTCGTCGAGCACGCCGCGAAGCTGCCCGTTGATGGCGTCCCGGCTGGTGAGCGTCTGCTCGAGATTCATTCCGCCGACCACGTTGCGCAGCGTTGTCGTCGTCAACTGCTCGACCGCGACGATGTAGTTGGCGATCTCGTAAACCGCCGCTCGCGGGTCCGTGACCTGGAAGTAGACGACCGTGTCGATGGAGACCGTGAGGTTGTCCTCCGTGATCACCGGCTGCGGCGGGAACGACACGACCTGTTCGCGCAGGTCGATCCGAGCGCGGATGCGATCCAGAAACGGGGCCAACCAGACCAGGCCGGCGTTGTTCGTCTTGTGAAATCGGCCGAGCCGTTCGACAACGGCGGCCTGCGCCTGCGGAATCACCTTGACGGAACGGATGACGATGAGAATCGCCAGTACGGCGATGATCAAAGCACCGATCAGAACTGGATCCATAACGGCTCCTCATTGGGATGTGGCTGGTAGAAGTAGGACCGGCGCTCGCGGGAAATAGGGGCGAGCGTCGAGATCACCGCGGCATCACGGTCCCCAGATCACCACGGCAGTGGCGCCTCGGACCTCTACCACCGTGACCGGTGTGCCGGGCGGGAGCGGGCGATGGCCGTCGACCCCCTTGGCCGACCAGATCTCACCCCCTACCTTCACCTGTCCTCCGGCTGCGTCGACGGTGGAGATGACGGTGGCCGTGGAGCCGATCATCGCGTCGATCCCGGTGCGGATCTGCGACGGGCCGTGGAATCGTCGCAACAGCGGCGGTCGCGCTCCGATTACCAAGCCAACGGACACCAGGGCGAACACGACGAGTTGCAACCACAGCAGATCCGGCAGCAACCACGCCACTCCCGCCGTCACGAGCGCCCCACCACCGAGCATCAACAGCACGAATTCGCCGCCCAGCAACTCGGCCAGGCACAGCAGGAGAGCTCCGCTGAACCACACCCACGCCGGCATGAAGACCATCCTGCCACGCAGGACGGCCGCCAGTCCGGCCCGATGCCAGGGCACAACGGCACTGTGCTGCAGTTGTGACCTGACCGGCGGAGGCCAGGTCCCTTCCTGTTGTGGTCAACGACGTCCGGTTGCGGTTCGCAGCTCCCTGGTCACGATTCGAAGCCGATTGGCCGCACCCGGACGAACCCACCGACCGGTTGAGTTCGGCGATCGGCTCGAGAGCCGCAGTTCGTGCGCCGCTCGTCGACGAGGCGACACCATTGCGCCCGGCCCGTGCACGCGCCCTTCGACCGATCGCTCACTGCACCGTGACGAAGTCGATGAGCTGCTCCACCGCGGTGATAAGCGGCGTTGCGAGGTCGCGATAGTCGGCAACCGCTCCATTGACTCTGCCCCACATCGTCGCTGTGTCGGAAAGACCCAGTGCCGCACACACTCCGGTCTTCCAGTCGGTCCCGCGAGGCACCTTCGGCCAGGCGGTGATGCCGACCGATTCCGGCCGGACCGCCTCCCAGACATCGATGTACGGGTGCCCGGTGATCAGCACGTGCGGCGAGGTGACCAGTGCGGCGATCCGGGTCTCCTTCGAACCAGGCACGAGATGGTCGGCGAGCACCCCCAAACGGCGATCCAGAACGGGTCCGAAGTCGGAGACGGCGCCCGGGAGGTTGTCCAATCCGTCGATCGGTTCCACGACGATTCCCTCCACCCGGAGGTCATGCCCCCAGACCCGTTCGATCAACGCGGCATCGTGGATGCCCTCCACCCATATCCGCGAAGCGCGCGCAGTGCGAGCGCGCAGTCCGGCCACCGACCGCGAGCCCGACGCGGATCTGGCCGGCGCCGTCGAAGCCGCCGGCGGACGCACGAGCGTGACCGGCTCCCCGTCGATCAGGAATCTGGCCGGTTCCAGCGGAAAGACTCGCCGTCGACCCTTGCGGTCCTCGAGCGTGACCGCAGTCGAGGTACACACCACCACCGCACCGCAGAAGTGGGTCTCCGCGTCCTCGGCGACGACATCGGCAGTGGCTGCAATTTCCGGTATGACGCGACGCGATCTGGATCCGGCCAGAATGTCGTACCCATAGGGATCGGCTGGGCGCGGCCCGCGCCCAGCCGTGCCGGCCGGCGCCTGAAACCTGGTACGCACTCTGTCGTCATATCCCTTGGCCACGTCCGCGAAGGCTACGGCAGCAGCCCGGATGGATGGCTCGACATCGGGCCCGGGCGAGTCGCGAGCCATGGGCTGCCAACGGCGAGGCACGACCTGCGAGCGGGGAGGCTGCGGGTGGCACATTGCGCTGCGGCCGCCGGCGAATGTTCAAGGATCCGAGACGGATGCGCCGGCTCCCGTACCGTTGCAGCCATGTCTTCCGTTCATGCCGCCACCACTCTGGCGTTGTGGGCTGCCGCCCGGATCGGTGGCTGCAGCGCCGACGATGTGCTGGCTGCAGTGGACGCCGCGGGGCATCGGGTAGGCGTGCGCGCTGCCTGTTCCGAAATCGCGGCGGCCACCGGCCTGCCCGGTCCTGGGTCACCCACTGCCGGCTCGATGGCGTTGCTGCCTCTGATGACCGATGGTGGACTACCCGAACTACTGCTGCCGACTGCCGGTGATCTCCGCGGGCTTCCGCCTCGTAGCGACATCACGGTGCCGGCCCTTGATGCCGGCGCAGTCGTGGTGTTCCCGGCATTGGGGATCGGTGTCGTTCCCGTCGACGGCCACTGGCGTGTTCACCACTGTTCGGGAGCCAATCCGGCCCTCACAGTCGGTGACGCCAACGCCGAGATCGACAGCTGCATGGCGGAGGCCACTCGATCACTGACGGCGGTCGACATCGCGCGCGGCTCCGACCAGGTCCGCGAGCAGGTCCGTATCCGCATGCTGGCAGAGGCCCTCGATATACCACCCGGAACTCCGTCGGCAGCTTCCGCGCTACTGGCGAAGGTGATTTCCCTGGAAGCATTGCTGGCTGTCGCCCAGGGCCACGAGACGGCAGCCGTCACGAGCCGGGAACTCGCGGTCGTCGACGACGCGTTACGGCCGTTGGCCGGGAGCGTTCGAGCCGGGCGCCGGGCAGCGGTTGCGAACGCCGCTCGGGCGCTCGCACAACCTTCGGTCAGTTCAAGCCGGAGTCGACGCTGAGGGACTGGAAGAGCGGGCGATGTTGCGACTACTCAATCAGTCGCTACTGAGCGCGCCGAGTTCGAACCGCGAAGGTGCAATTGCCGGCACGTGTCGCCGCCGTCGATTTAGCGGTGACGACCGCTGGCTTTCCAGCCGGCGGACACCGAGCGGCCCGGGCCAACCGTGAAGGAGCGTGTCGCCTGCCGCCACGCACCCTGAAGGCGGATGGCCCTACAGCGCTGCCCGGACGCTGACGTCCGTGGAGGTGCCACCGCGTCGACCCCGGGCCAGTTCGTCGCTGGGACGAAGGCCGGTGACCAGTGACCAGCGGGACAGATAAGGCAAAAATGCTCCACCAGGACCGCTGTCAAGCCGGCACCAAGCGCAGCAGTCATCGGCGTCCCTGTCGGTAGATGTCGCTCCGGCGGTCGATGTGCACGATCTCTATTCGGCCCGTGTCCTCAACGATGGCGTAGACGACCCGGTAGTCGCCGCGGCGAGCAGAGTGCAGGCCAACCAACTCATCACGTAGGGCTTTGCCAACCCGGAGCGGGTTCCTGACGAGCGGGCCGAACATGAACTCGACGCAGGCCATCGCGATCTTTTCCGGCAGCCGCTGCAGATCGCGGGCAGCACGAGCGGTGATCTGGATCTGGTAGGGCTCGATCACGAAACCCCGTAGCGGGCCTGGATCACCTGGTTGTCGGCAAGACGTCCAGCGGCAGCGTCTGCCTGTCCCTCCCGGATCGCCTGCGCGGCGCCGGGAGTGCCGAGGATCTCCAACGTTTCCTTGAGCGAGGCGAGGTCATCGGCGGAGATCAGAACGGCGGCTGGGTGGCCATGTCGCGTGATTGTGACCCGTTCGTGGGTGCGCTCAACGTCGGTCACATACTCGGAAAGTCGGTCGCGGGCCTCGCCGCAGTACTACCGGCTTGCCAATGAGCTGGTGCGGGAACGACTGGGTGGGCTGCATTCGGCGCGCATCTTGCTGGCGTCGGTGGACTTCGCCGACATCGAGACGCTCCAGGCCGACGGCCGGTGGGACGAGGCCGGCAAGCTGCTCAGCGCGGCCGGCAAGGCCCTGGAAGCCGGTGGCGCCCAACTGCTGCTCATCTGCACCAACACGATGCACAGGGTTGCCGACCAGGTGCAGGCCGCGATTGATATCCCACTGCTGCATCTGGCCGACGTGACCGCACACGCCATCAGCCGGGCCGGGCTGAGCACGGTCGGACTCCTGGGAACCGCCTTCACCATGGAGCAGGCCTTCTACCGCGACCGACTTGCGGGCCACGGCGTCACGGTGCTCGTGCCACCGGCGGAGGACCGAGCCGTGGTGCACCGCATCATCTACCAGGAGCTGTGCCTGGGGGTGCTGCGCGAGGAATCACGGCAGGTCTACCGCGACGTCATCACCCGCCTGGTGGATGGCGGCGCTGAGGGCATTGTGCTCGGCTGCACCGAAATCGAGCTGCTCATCTCTGGAGCGGACAGCCCTGTCCCGGTGTTCCCGACCACCCGGCTCCACGTCCAGGCCGCGGTAGACGCTTCTCTGGCTGCACCTACCCGCGCCTGACCTATCCCGCGGCGCGTTGGTCTGCGCGACGGCTGACGGCACCCAGATAGCGCCGAGAGATGCGGGCCACCATCGTGGGAATCTCCAGAGATTGATCGTTCTCGTCAGCTGTTGAGCAGGCCGGTAGATACCGTCCAGAGGTGTTGGGCGTGGGCTGGTTCCAGGGCCCACGCTTTCACGCCATGAGGGTGGTCTGCGAGCTCGGCGTCGTTCGGCACGGTATAGGCCTCTTGGCAGTCGTCGAGGTAGTGACCTCCGGTGTGCGCGAATTCCGGAGCGACTGCTGCCACCATCGTTGTGCTGGCGCCTTGCTCGATGGTCTTGTAGGAGAAGACACCGGCTGCATAGGCGGCATCGAGCGACTCTTTCTGCCGTGGGGTGAAGTTGCGTTGCAGTCCGGTCGCCACGCCGCCTGGGTTCACCGCGTTGGCCACGATGCCATCGGCGCCCCAGAGGCGGGTGGCTTCGACGGCGAAAAGGGAGTTCGCTGTCTTGGACTGGGCGTAGGCGATCTGCGGGTCGTAGCTGCGGCGTTCGAAGTGGAGGTCGTCGAAGTCGATGTCGGCACGCATGTGCGCGGTGGAGCTGAGCGACACGATTCGCGCTCCGCCCCTCTCCGACGCGCCATCGGCCAGGGCGTCGTGCAGGCCGGCGGCAAGGGCGAAGTGGCCGAGGTGATTGGTGGCGAACTGCATCTCCCACCCTTCGACCGTGCGTTCGAGGCCGCCGGTGACAAGGCCCGCGTTGTTGACAAGCAGATGCAGCGGGCCGGCCCACGCGTCGATGAAGTCGGCCACGGACTTGCGGCTTGCCAGGTCGAGCCGCCTTACCTCGGGGCTGATCGCAACGCCGGACCGCTTGATCTCATCAGCGACGGACTGACCCACATTGGTGTTTCGCACGGCGAGCGTGACGGCCGCACCGGCAGCGGCGAGTGCTCGCGCGGTCTCGACGCCGAGCCCGGAAGAGCCGCCGGTGACGATGGCGCGCACGCCGCCCAGGTCGATTCCCTGCGGCACCTCGTCGGCGGTGCTGGCACGCGTGAATCGGGTCGTGACGAGTACCCGCGAAGTCATACCGTCACTGTACAGACTGAGCAATCATTGTATAGTTCGTCGATCTCCTAGGGTGGACTGATGAGGGCCGAATCGGAGCAACTCGAGGGTTCGTTCGCCGCTGGTGTGGATCGGCGTGCGGCGGTCCTGGAGGCTGCGCTTCTCACTTTCGCTCGATTCGGGTATCGAAAGACCTCCATGGACGCAATAGCGCTGGGAGCGCGCATCTCCAGGCCCGGTTTGTACTTCTTGTTCAGCTCCAAGGATGAGCTGTTTCGCGCCGCGGTGACCCAAGCGCTGAACGCGGACCTGCTCGCCGCCGAAGGTATCCTCAACGACACCGCGCGCAGGCTGCCTGATCGCCTCCTGGATGCTTTTGACCGGTGGGCAGGTCGATACGTTGGGCCGATGACGCGCGACATCCCCGTGTTGATCGAGGACAACCCCGAGCTGCTCGGGTCGATCATCGAGTCTGCACCGATGCGCTTTGCGGAACTGATCACCCACGCCATCGCTGCGGAGGCCACCCAGGAACGCCAAGCGCAGACGACGGCCGTGGCGCAGACGCTCATCAGCGCATCAATCGGGATCAAGCACCAGGTCGACGATCGGTCCACCTACCTGAAACGTCTCGACATCGCGATCGGCGCCCTCTTTCACCAAGAAACCTGAATTGACGAATTCCGCAAGCGCCTGACGCCGAGCTCAGCACCTGCAGCAACTGCGACGCCCCCCGTATTGAGGCGCCCCCGCAATAGGTTGGTCGAGCCGACCGACATCTGGACAGGCCTGCCGATACATCCCTGCGGTGCGGCAGCTGCCGTATGTCACGATGCAGGCGTGTACGAGTCCGAGCAGCAATGGCGCGAAGTGGATCGATATCTGCCATCTGGTTCGCCCGCGCGGTCAGCGCCGACGAGCATGTAACCACCATGGAGGTGGACGAGACGTATGCGGCGCTAGCTCGGGACAACCTCGACCGCGCCGGAGTGACCGATCGCGTCCGCTTGGCCGTCGGGCCTGCCGCTGAATCGGTCCGTGCGCTGATCGATGCCAACGAGGATCCCTTCGACGTCATCCTCATCGACGCTGACAAACCGAACAACCCGATCTACCTGGAAGCTGCGTTGACGCTCTCTCGACCGGCCACCGTCATCATCGGCGACAACGTCGGCCGCGACGGAGCAGTGACTGATCCCGAGTCCGCGCATCCACGAGTGCATGGGAACCGTGCCCTCATCGAAGCGATCGGACGGAACGCGAACCTGTCTGCCACCGCGCTGCAAACCGTAGGCTTGAAAGGCTGGGACGGGTTCCCTATCGCCGTCTTCCGCTGATGCGCGAGGCGTGGCGTGGCGTCGAGGCGAAGAGCGAGAGGATGTCGCGTGCTGCAAGGCGCGGCAGGACAGGTCCGGCACTCACCTTTGTGGCTGTTATCGGACGGTGTGCCCGTTGGTGAGGCGGTCGCCTTCTCCGAAGGGCACTACGACGCTCGGGCAATTGAGACACCCTGACAGCGCGGGTAAGTCGCGATTCAGCGCCGTCTGGTTCGGTCCCCCGCAATGCGTTCGGCTACCGGACACGCCGTACGCGTCGATGACGCGCCGGCGCTAAGGAACGAGGGCCTGAGTGCCGACGACGATCGCGAGATCCAGTTTCTGGGCGTCCTGGCTGCGGGGTTCAGCCGTGTAGACGGTGATGCGCAGGTCGTCTCCGGCGACGATGAGCACGTCGCAGTCGAGCGCGATGCGTCCGACGTCGGGGTGATCGATGATCTTGTGCCGGGACTGCCGACGCGGGTCCGGAAGTTCGGCTTTTTCCCAGAGATCGACAAACCGAGGACTTGCGGCGCCCAGCTCGCTGATCAGTCGGCGCAGACTGCGGTCGGTCGAGTATCGGCCGGCGGTCAGGCGCAGGTCGGCGACCAGCCCTTCCTCGAACTCGGCCCGCTCAGCGGGGGTGTGTACGGCGCGGTTGCCGGGCCCGACCAGGTTGCGCCACACGCCGTTCCGCTCGATCCCCCGCCAAGTGGACGTCTCGCCCATGAGCGCGTCGTAGGCGAGATTGGCGACGATCAAGTTCCATGCCGCGTCGTGCACGCACACCGGCGTGTGCTCCATCCGGTCGAGCAGGCGCTGCACACTGGGCGTGATCCGCGTCGAGATCACTCCCAGCCCGGGGGCGGCGAGACCGGCCAGCCGGAACAGGTGCTCACGCTCGGCGTCGGACAATCTCAGAGCGCGGGCGAGCGCCTCGACCACTTGCTCCGACGGTGAGACCGCGCGTCCCTGCTCCAGTCGGGTCAAGTAGTCGACGGAGATCCCTGCCAGAGCGGCCAGCTCCTCACGCCTCAGTCCGGTAGCGCGCCTGCGGCCTCCGACCAGCACGCCCACCGCCTCCGGTGCGACGCGGTCACGCCAGCGCCGCAGGGTCCCGCCGAACTCCCACGTCTCCACGCATCCATTGTGCGCCAGCGCCAAGTTCTATCCTGGCCCTGACAGTCCTACGAAAACTGGACGGCTGGCTAACGACCCACCCGCGCCGCAGGCTTGACTCATGACAACAACGCTGATCACCGGGGCCAACAAGGGCCTCGGCAAGGAAACCGCCCGCCTGCTGGTCGCCGCCGGGCACACCGTGTGGCTCGGCGCACGAAACGATGCCCTTGGCAAGGCCGCGGCCGAGGAGCTCGGCGCCCGCTTTGTTCAGCTCGATGTCACCGACGACGCCTCCGTCGCGACCGCCCTCGCACAGATCGAGGCCGATGGTGGGCTTGACGTCCTGGTCAACAACGCCGGCATCGCCAAGCGGGCCGGTGACGGCGAGGCGCTCGACGGCCCCAGTGCGCTGGAGGTGTTCGACACGAACGCGGTCGGGATCATCCGGGTCACCGAAGCCGCTCTGCCGCTGTTGCGCAATTCGGACAATCCCGTCGTGGTCAACGTCTCCAGCGCGCTCGGCTCGTTCTGGGCCACGCACGAGCCGTCCCGTCCCGCCTCGCGCTTCCCGGCGATCGTCTACGGCTCCAGCAAGGCGGCCGTCTCGATGCTCACCGTGCAGTACGCCAAGGCGGTGCCGGAGGTGAAGTTCAACGCCGTCGAACCCGGCATCACCGCCACCGAACTTGGCGGAGGCGGCGTCGAGTCCCATCCGGGTCGTCCGGCCGAGGTCAGTGCCCAGATCGTCGTGCGCCTGGCGACCATAGCCAAGGATGGACCGACCGGAACGTTCCAGGAGGACGACGGAGAACTCGGATGGTGACGGACGATCCGGGCACCTTCCTCATCACCCGCCCCGCCGGCGCACTCGGGCAGGATCACCGGCGGTGCCGCGTCCGGTCGGTCGCTGGGCCGATCGGTGGCTGGGATCTGTGAATTCACCACGCGTAGCGGAACGTGCATTGTTGTCACCCGGTGGGTCGAAGATTCGCGATTGTTGTGTGGTCTATGACCAGAGTTCGAATGGTTCGTCGATGTCGCAACGATGCTCGCCGGCGCCAGGTCCGTGCTCTGACCTGGGAGGGGTCGGCGACGATCCCGGTCTTCTCATGAAGCTCTCGGATGGCAGCATCGAGGTAGCTCTCGCCCGGGTCGATTCCGCCGCCGGGCAGTTCCCACCACCTACCAAGACTCGGGTGGACGGGGTCTTGGGTGTGAAAGAGCAGCACCATGTCCCGGGCGTCGAGCACGACGAGGCGAACCGGGCTGCGTTCGAGGACGGGCAGATCGTTCGGCAATGGCGCGGTGCCTTCGGAATGAGGGTCAGGCCGCAGTGGCGGGTGGCAGGTCCTCGGTGATCTTCGCCGCCAGGTACACCTATTCGATAAGTGCGACACGGACATTCGCCGATTTGTGGAACCAGCGGCGCTGCTCGCCGGTGTCGGGGAGCCCTCGCGCAGCCAGCCCCTGAAGCCGGGCGCCCCGTCCCCGACCGCGAGCACCGAGGCAAGCATCCGCCGAGCGCGCCCCCAGGCGATCTCGTCGATCACAGAACCCACCGGCATAGCCGCCGCCGAGGAACGCCCCTCCACTTCTGTCTGCACTGCTCGGAGCCATTGCGCATCTTCCCGACCGACGTTCCGAAGCCGGTCTGCCTCAGCAGGCCTACTCGATCACCGGGAACGTACGCCCCCGATGCCGATCCACACAGCAGTTCGACGACGCTCAACACCGCTTCAGCACGACGAAGCTGGTTCATCGGAGGCTTCTCGGCCGGTGCGACCCTGGCGATGACCACGCTGCTGCGGCTGCGGGAGCGGAGGTCGCGGCGTACGGGTCCGCTGTGTTGTAGTGGGGAACCTACGACCTCAGCGGGCAGACCCCGGCCGGACGGCTGATCGCCCACGAGTACTTTCTCGACACCTACGCCGGTTCGGCCGATGACCGCACCCATCCGGACCTCTCACCGAGCTACGCCGAAGTCGCAGGGCTACCGCCGGTCCTGATCGTCGTCGGAGCCGACGACGTCCTGCTGCAGGACAACCTGGGCGATGGCCGTGCGACTCTCAGCGGCCGGCGTCGACGTCCACGTGCGCATCTACCCCGCCTCACCACTCGGGTTCACCGGCCACGCCACCCGCATGGCGAGAGCCGCGATGGACGACATCGAGACCTGGCTCCGGCGCGAGCAGAGCCGCTTGACCTCCGTTGGCTAATGGTGTTAGCTTCTAGCTAACATAGTTAACCGCATTTATGGAGGACATCATGACCGAGCACCTGACCATTGACGGCAACACCATCGCCTACGACATGACCGGTGAGGGTCCTCTTGTCGTCCTCGCGCACGGCATCGGTGACAGCCGCCACTCCTACCGCTTCGTCGCCCCGTCGCTGGCCGCTGCCGGTTATCGGGTCGCGAACGTCGACATCCGCGGCTGCGGTGACTCCAGCCTCGGCTGGGACGGCTACAGCCGCACCGACATCGCCGGCGACCTCATCGCCCTCGTGCGTCACCTCGGTGGCCCGGCCGTGATCATCGGCCAGTCGATCAGCGGCGGGGCCGCGACCATCGCCGCCGCGACCGCGCCCGATCTGATCTCCGGGATCATCGAGCTGGCGCCGTTTACCCGCACACAGTCGATCGCCCTGGGCGAGCTGATCCGGACGAAGCGCTACCGGAGCGGCACCATGCATCTGACGCGGACACTTCTCCTGGGAAGCCTGCCAAGCTGGAAGAAGTACCTCGACGTGGCGTACCCGATCAAACCCGCCGACTGGAATGACGAACTGGCACGCATCCAGGCCAAGCTGAGCGAGTCCGGCCGGATGAAGGCCCTCCAGGCCATGTGCAAGTCCAAGCCCAGTGACGCCGGCGCGCAGCTGGGAAACGTTCGCTGCCCGGTCCTGGTCATCGAGGGCAGCGCCGACCCTGACTGGGCAGACCCACGCGCCGAGGGCGAAAAGATCATCGCCGACCTGCCCCACGGCCTCGGTCAGCTGGTGGTCATCGACGGTGCCGGCCACTATCCGCACGCCCAGACACCCGAGAAGGTCCTCGAGCTGGCCCTGCCCTTCCTGACCACGACGCTGAACATTGCCTAGAGCGGGACTCACCCCGGCCTCGGTCACCGAAGCCGGCGCCGCCCTGGCCGACGAGATCGGGCTCGATAACCTCAGCATGGGGCTGCTCGCCGAACGCCTCGGGGTCAAGACCCCCTCGCTCTACAAGCACGTCACCAGCCTGGCTGACCTCAGCCATCGGATCGCCTTCCAGGCCATGACCGAGGTCAGCGACGCCATCCGCGACGCCACCCAGGGCCGCGCCGGCAGCGAAGCCCTCACTGCCGCCGCCCAAGCCATGCGGAGCTACGCGAAAGGCCACCCCGGCCGATACGTGGCAGCCAACGCTGCCCGCCCGACCGGACCCGACGACCCGCTCGTTCCGGCGATCAACCGACTTCTCGCCTCCCTGTCGGCGGCACTGCGCGGGTACCGGCTGGACCC
>JBPCPG010000139.1:0-7766 GCA_050999445.1 Nakamurella sp.
TCATTTCTATGACGAAAAGCGTCTGTTGCTGGGACGGACGTACCGCGCCGGCGAGAAAGTCCGGTTGACCGCTCCCACCGGCAGCAACGCGGCGTGGACCGTCATCGACCTGCTGGACTCGCAGCTCGTAGCTCCGCCGCACGTCGACTTCCGCGCTGCGAATGTGCTGTTCTTCGGCGCAGATCCGTTCGGTCACCGCGATTCCGCAGGCGCATTCGACAGGGCGATCAGGTTCGCCCAGCGGTGGCACCTCAAGGTGTACGTCCCGCCGGGAATCTTCCAGGTCAACCGCCACATCATCGTCGACAATGTGACGATCGAGGGCGCCGGTAGCTGGTACACGATCATCAAGGGCCACCAGGTCACTTTGAATACCCCGGCGGCCGACGGTTCTGTGCATACCGGTGTCGGCTTCTACGGCAAGGATGCGGCTGCCGGTGGAAGTACGAATGTGCACCTGTCCGACTTCACGATCGAAGGCGACGTGCGCGAGCGAATCGACCTCGATCAGGTGAACGGGATCGGCGGCGCGTTGAGCAACTCGACGATCGATGGTCTGTACATCCATCACACCAAGGTGGGCCTGTGGCTGGACGGACCCATGACGAATCTGCGGATCACCGACAACGTCATCGCCGATCAGATTGCCGACGGCATCAACTTCCACACCGGCGTCACGAACTCGTTGGCCGGCAACAACTTCATCCGCAACACCGGTGATGATGGTCTGGCGATGTGGTCGGAGAAGACGCAGGACTCGGGTAACACCTTTGACCACAACACCGTGCAAACACCCGTTCTTGCGAACGGTATCGCGCTCTACGGCGGTTCTGACAACACCATTTCGAACAATCTCATCGCCGATCCGATTCGCGAGGGCAGCGCCATTCAGATCGGGTCACGGTTCGGCGCGGAGCCTTTCACCGGACATGTCTGGATCACCGACAACTCCACCGTCCGGGCGGGCACATTCGAGTTGAACTGGAAGATCGGCCTCGGTGCCATCTGGTTCTATGCGCTCGAGCAGAATATCGACGCGGACATCCAGGTCGTCGGGGACAATTTCCTGGACAACACCTACAACGCGATCATGCTGGTGGCCGACTTTCCGGTGAAGGACAAGTATTCGATCACCAACATCCACTTCAAGGACATCAAGGTCGACGGCACGGGCACTTCGGTGGTCAGCGCTCGAGCTGCCGGGTCCGCTTCTTTCGAGAATGTAGATGCTCGCAACGTCGGTGCTGTCGGCGTGAACAACTGCGGGTCGTTCCACTTCACCGCGGCCGGTTCGGAGTTCTCGCTGAACGACCTCGGTGGAAACGACGGCGGGGGTACGACCGGGCCATGGCTCGCCCCCTGGGAACTGCCCAACACAATTACCTGCAACGATCGTCCGTCGGTAGTGGGGCCGCCACCGCCGTCGGCTTGGTGAGGTCTTGGCCGGCGCGGGCGGACTGTCGGTGTTGACCCGCCGTCGGTCGAGCGAGTTGCAGGCGGGGGCGCGAGCTACGGCCGCAGGGCGCGCCCAGCCCGCCGTCGGGAATCAGCAGCGCTGACGCGTCCGGCCCGGTAGCGGCTCCGGCGCCGGTGGCGACTGCGGAGGGCCGGCACGGACAGCAGAAATCCGATCAAAGCACCGATGGTGTTCGAGCGGATGTCGTCGAAGGAGGCGACCCGAGCCGGCAGAGCCACCAGCTGGATCAGTTCGATCAGCGCGGAGCCAAGGGCTCCGAAAGCGACCACCAGATAGTTGTGGCGGCGCAGCGCCAGCGACCCGAGCAGACCCAGCGGCACGAACATCACCACATTGGACAGGGTTTCGACCAGCCCGAAAGTGATCCACTCCGGCAATCCGTGGCTCGCGCCATGGCTGAGGTAGGTCTTCAGCGAAGACTGTCCTGCAGGAGCCGGCGGACCGGGCCAGAAGACGATCACCGCAACGGCGAGCAGAAACAGCGCCAACAGCACGGCGGCCAGTCGCCGCTGCATCCGATCCAGCCGGTACGGGTCAACCGGCGCTCGCCGGAGGGTGGCGTGCTGCTCGAGGTCAGTGTGCGATGCCATCAACCCGATGGTATGCGGGCTCGCCGCATTAAAATGTCCCGTTTCGACCACTATCCGTGGCCGAGATCACAGGAACCGTAACGTTGCGATCACCTTCAGGCGTCAGGGTGAAGCGGTCCGGCCGTCGCGACATCGCCCACCCTTACCCTGGAGCCCGTGAGTTTCACCATTGGCTTCGACCTCGACATGACCCTGATCGATCCCCGTCAGGGCATGGTCGAAGTTTTCGACGTGCTCGCAAGGGAGTTCTCGATACCGCTCGACGGCGTTGCATTCGTCAGTCGATTGGGTCCACCGCTGGCGCAGGAACTGGCTCGCTATGACCTGCAGGACGCGACCGTCGAGGCCGTCATCCGCCGATACCGCGAGATCTATCCGGCCATCGCCATTCCCCGAACGGTGGCGATGCCGGGAGCTGTCGAGGCGCTGGACTCTGTCGCTGCGATGGGCGGCCGCGCGGTGGTGGTCACCGCCAAGTACGAGCCCAACGCTCGGTTGCACCTCGACGTACTCGGCGTTTCCGTGGCAGCGGTCGTCGGCGATCTGTGGAGCACGAGCAAAGCAGTTGCACTGCAGGAATACGGCGCCGAGGTCTACGTCGGCGATCATCTCGGCGACATCACGGGTGCGCGCGCGGCCGATGCGTGGGCGGTCGCCGTTGCGACAGGACCGATCAGCGCCGCCGACCTCGCTGCCGCCGGTGCGGACGTGGTTCTGGAGGATCTGACCCGGTTCCCCGGATGGCTCGACTCGTACCTGATGGCGACCGTGCACTGAAGTTGCCGCCCACGAGCTGTCGCAGGCGAGCCACCATCAGGCGCGAACCTACCGACGATCGGCTGCCGCCCGGCGGGCAGCCAGGGCGGGAGAGGAACTGCGGTTCTCGCGCACGACGCCGATCAGCCCGAGAGCCAGGCCGACGGGCGCCAGCATCGCCAGCAGATTGACCCAGAGTGGCAGATTGCGCGAACCGGCCGCAAAAAGAATCATGTCGGCGAAGACGGCAATCAGCCCGACTGCGAAGGCGATCATGCCGACCTTCACCAGCGGAGCCGCCGTGCGCCGATCCTTCGCGCGATCGGTTGGACGAGCGCCGCCGGGAGCATCGGGCGGGCGCTGCGCAGAGGTCGGGGAGCTGGCATCGGGCACCAGCCAAGGATAGTGGTGCGCCGGGCGGTCGGTGCTCTGCCCCACATCGCTGCTCGCCGGTGTCCGAGGTGTCCGAGGTGTCCGAGGTTCGAAATGTTCGATCGCCTCGCCGCGCTCCGCCACACCAGTACCCTTCATGGTTGTGCCCACACAGCGGTGTGGGGCGGCGGCAGGCTGGTCGTTGTAGAAGTCGTCCTGAGTGCATTACGTGGCAGTAGGAGAGTTGGTGAGTGTGGTGCCGGCCGGCAAGGTGAAGTGGTACGACGCGGACAAGGGATTCGGCTTCATCGCCCAGGAGAGCGGCGATGACGTGCATGTCCGCTCATCGGCGTTGCCCTCGGGCGTCGCTGCCCTGAAACCGGGTCAGAAGGTCGAGTTCGGCGTGGCCGACGGTCGAAGAGGACCGCAGGCGCTGCAGGTGGTGATCCTCGAGACACCGCCGTCCATCGTGGCGGCGACCCGCCGTCCGGCCGAGGAATTGCACGGCTTGGTGGACGACATGATCAAGATGTTGGAGTCCAAGGCGCTTCCGGATCTTCGTCGTGGGCGTTATCCGGAGCGGGCGATCGGCGGTCGGATGGCGACCGTGCTGCGGGCAGTGGCTTCCGAGCTGGAGTCCTGAGTTCCACCCCTGCGCCCTTGGCGCAGGGGTGAAGGCCGCGGTGTCCCGGTGGGGGCCGCGGCCTTCGCCGTATTGCCGGAAGCTGGCGATACGGGTGAGTCCCTACGGCAGATTCGCGTGATCGGCAACTGCATAGCATTGCGCGAGTGGAACGCACCCGGCCCTGGGTATTGAGAGCGCATTCCGTTCCCTTCCCAAGGAGTTCGCCGTGGCAAATACCGTTTCCCGTTCTCTGCACGACCTCGGTTTGGCTGCCTGGTTCGGCGGAACCCTCGCCAACGCCGTCGCCTTGAACAAGGCCGCCGGTGCCGCGAGCGACCCGGCCGATGCCGGAGCCGTCGCCAACGAGGGTTGGAACCGCTGGACCCCGGTGAACGCCGGCGCCATCGGAGCGCACCTGGTCGGCAGCGTCGGCCAACTCGCCGGCAACAAAAATCGGCTTGCCGGCCAGAAGGGTGTCGCCACCATGGCAGTCGTGAAGACGGCGCTGACCGCCGCCGCCCTCGGCGTGACGGGTTACTCACGGGTGTTGGGCCGCAAAGTGGCGCAGCAGCACAAGGTTGCGGTTGCGGACGGCACCACGCCCGGTTCGCGGACACCTGCCGAAGTTGCCGGTGCCCAGCGCCAGCTGACGGCGCTGCAGTGGGCCGTTCCGGTGCTCACCGGCGCCCTGGTCGTCGTCAGTGCCTTCGCCGGTGAACAGCAGCGGCCCACCAGCGTTCTGACCGGACTACTGGAAAAAATCACCGGATGACGCGGGGCGCCAACGGCATCACCCGAACATTCCGATTCGAGTTCGAGGACCGATACCGGATCCCTGCCAGGCTGTTCGGGGTCGACGAGGAAAATTCGATGGTGTCGTTGGCGCCAGGCCGGCTGGTGGCCCGGTTCGGGAAATGGACGGTCTCGACGCCACTGACGAACATCACCGACGTACGGCTGACCGGTCCGTACCGATTCCTGAAAACTGCGGGACCCGCCCACCTCTCCCTGTCCGACCGAGGTCTCACGTTCGCCAGCAACAGCAGGCAGGGCATCTGTCTGGGCTTCGCCGAGCCGGTGTCCGGCATAGATCCGCTCGGTGTGATCAGGCACCCCAACCTCACCGTGACGGTGTCCGACTGCGCCGGACTCCTGTCGGCGCTCGAGCGCTGATGGCTCTGGGTACCGGGCGTCCCGAACGCCTCACCGACGCCTTCAGTGCCCCGTCCTGGTCGGTCGAGGCGTCGTTTGGTACCTTCTGCGACGACGCGCTGACCTGTTCCGGGCGTCGCTTCGGAGGTTCTGCGAGAAGCCGCGTTGTTCCGATGGGAACTCGCGGCGGCCGCACGGGCCCGGAGGCTGTGGTGAAGGCGTCCGGTTCGGACGGTTTCGTTGCCACGGTCGGCCTCGTTGGTGGCGGGAGGACGCGAGACATGTTCGCAGCTGAGCGTCGACAGGCCATTCTGGATCTGGTCCATTCCCGCGGCGCAGTGTCGCTGCACGACCTCGCTATTGCGGTTCATAGTTCCGAGGTCACGGTGCGGCGGGACATCCAGGCACTGGAGAGCAGTGGTCTGGTCGATCGTCGCCGCGGCGGAGCAGCGCTGCCTGGCGGCCTGTCCCACGAGCAGAGCTACCGACAGAAGAGCCTGGTTGCGGCGTCCGAAAAGGCGGGCATCGCCGAAGCCGCGGCGATGCTGGTGGAGGAAGGCGACGCGATCGTCATCGGGGCCGGCACGACCACCGAAGAATTCGCCCGGCGATTGGTGCGGATGAAGGACCTGACGGTGGTGACGAACTCGCTGCCGGTGGCTCAAGTTCTGGCGCGTACTGCTGCTGAAGTGGTGATGACCGGCGGTTCTCTGCGGGGCTCGACCTATTCGTTGGTCGGCGGTGCCGCCGAGCATTCGTTCGCCCAGGTGCGGGTGCGCAGAGCCTTCCTGTCCGGCAACGGATTGACGGTCGAGCGGGGCCTGTCGACCCCCAATATGCACGTGGCGGGGGTGGACCAGGCGATCGCTGCAGCCGCCGGGGAGGTTGTCGTGCTGGCCGACCACACGAAGCTCGGTGTGGACACCATGTTTCAGACCGTGCCGACTTCTCGCATCGCCCATCTGGTGACCGACGGTGGCGGTCAACCGGACCTGCTCGCCGCTATCGGCGCCGCAGGTGTGCAGGTACACACCGCGCCCGTTGCGTCGAGTGGCGAAGTCGCCGCTCGATCCTAGAACGCGGCCTCATGCCGAGCGTCGCAGTGCCTCCAGTGCCCGGAGTCGTCGCGTTCTGGGCTGCCCCAGCGCGTTAGGTGGCCTGCTGCGGACATGTCCAATAGTGATCGAATCTGATCCTTATTAGGCCCATTGGGCGATACTTTCTGATAGGTCTTGACCACGTTGCGTCGTCTTGGTTACATACATCGACACCGAAGCGATCGCTGTTCGGCATGCCAACGCCGACCCGATGCCTTCGGTGCGGTCACCGTGTTCCCGCCGATTCGGGCGTTTCGATCCGACCCACAAGGAAGTTGGTCCTTCAATGGCAAACCGACGAACGAGGTGGCTCAGCATCGCGCTGGGCGCCGTCTGCAGTATCGGGCTGATTGCGGCCCCGGCGAGCGCGGTGGCGTCAGCGGTCGCCGCCACCGGCAATACCTGGAGTGGTAAGACGGCGCCGCTGGCAACCCCGTGGACCGCCGACGTTTCCCCGACGAACGCGCTTCCGGACTACCCGCGGCCGCAGTTGGCCCGGCCGTCGGTGGCAGCACCGAAGTGGAAAAGCCTGAACGGACTCTGGCAGTACGCCGAGACCGACGGCTTCAGCCCCCCGCCCTTCGGCACCGACCTGGCCGGCCAGATCCTCGTGCCGTATCCGGCCGAGTCGGTTCTCTCCGGTGTGCAGAAGCATTCCGACTTCATGTTCTATCGCCGCACGGTGGACGTACCGCGCAACTTCACCAGCGGCGGCCAGCACCTGCGGCTCAACTTCGGGGCGGTCAACTACGACGCCACCGTCTATGTGAACGGCACGGAACTCGCCCGCCACACCGGCGCCTACGACGCCTTCAGCGTCGACATCACCAGTGCCCTGCGGTCCAGGGGCCCGCAGGAGATCGTGGTGGCGGTGCATTCCCCGGTGGACAGCGCGACCATTCCGGTCGGAAAGCAGCGCCTTGATCCGAGCGGCATCTTCTACACCGCTGCTTCCGGAATCTGGCAGTCGGTCTGGCTCGAGCCGGTCGCGGCCACGAGCATCGCCTCCTTCACAGCGACACCGGATGTTTCGAGTTCGTCGTTCACCTTCCAGACGACGCTCAACGGCGATCCGAGGAACGAGCGTCTCGCGGTCGACGTCTACGCAGGCACAAAAAGGGTTGCCAGCGTGACCGGCGCGGCCGGCGGATCGATGAGGCTCACGGTGCCGAGACCGCACCTCTGGAGCCCGACCGACCCGTTCCTCTACACCTTCAAGGCCAGGCTTTCCGGCCATGGGACCGATGTGGTCGAGAGCTACGCCGGACTCCGGTCGATCGCGGTGACGAACGTCAATGGCAAGCAGCGCATCACGCTCAACGGCAAACCGACGTTCTTGCTCGGAACACTCGATCAGGGCTACTGGCCGGACGGCATCTATACGGCGCCCACCGACGCTGCCCTGAAGTTCGACATCCAGAAGACGAAGGATCTCGGATTCAACACCATTCGCAAGCACATCAAGATCGAGCCGGCACGCTGGTACTACTGGGCCGACAAGCTCGGCATGATGGTCTGGCAGGATTCACCGGCGCTTCCGACCGGCCGCAACGGCTCGCTCACCACTGGTGACAAGGCCAACTTCCGCGCCGAGACCGCGCAGATGGTCACCCAGCTGAAGAACGTCACGTCGATCATCGGCTGGATCCCGTTCAACGAGGGCTGGGGGCAGTGGAGCGTGCAGGCGGCCACCGATG
>JBPCPG010000178.1:0-4453 GCA_050999445.1 Nakamurella sp.
GAATCGGATCGGCGCCCGGGAATGTCGCTGTCGCCGACGCATCGAGGAAGCCTGCGGGCAGCGGATAACAGAAGGGAGCGTCATTTGCGGTGATCGCACCCTTCGCGCAGTGCAGCTTCGTCGGGCGCGAGGGACCCGACGGGGTCTTCGGAACCGTATGTGTCGTTGTCGGCGTCAGTGCCTTCGTCGTCGTCGGCTTTGAGATCGTCGACGGTGCCGACTGGGGTGGGGCCGTGGGTGAGGAACTCGAGGGGGCTCCCCCGGTGCTCTGTTCGGCAGAGAATGACGTGGTCGGTGCCGACGAGCCGGCAGAACTGACCGACGCCGAATTCTCGGTCAGCTGCTTGCTCGACTCCGTCGACTCGCTGGAAGCCACCGACTCCGAAACCGAAACGCTGGTCGCCGATGCACTCGAAGCCGGGTATGGCTGCGGACCCATCTGCGCGGTTCCTCCTACCCCGGTTGCGC
Source organism: Nakamurella sp. (assembly GCA_050999445.1). Lineage (GTDB taxonomy): Bacteria > Actinomycetota > Actinomycetes > Mycobacteriales > Nakamurellaceae > Nakamurella. The sequence continues at coordinate 469 of JBPCPG010000178.1, forward strand.
AGCCCGCTGCCGCCAGCACCGCCGAACACATCACCGCGAAGGCGACAGATCGTTTCATTCCGCTACCGTATCTTTTGCCCGGTCGTCGCGCTTTCGTCCCACCTCCGGGTAACCCCGTAACCTCCCAGCCATGACGAGAACCGGCACCGAAAATCCGAGCACCAGATTCGTTGAAACCGCGACGATCGATGATCGCGCCTTCACCGATGTGGCCTGGGCCGCGACCGCCAACATTCGAAAGGCCATCGACGAACACCCCTTTCTGCTCGCATTACGCGACGGAACGCTGGACCGCGACATCTTCGTCGAATATCTGACACAGGATTCGCAGTACCTGCTCGGCTACGCCCGAGCGTTGGCAGCGTGCGCGGCCCAGTCGACGGAACCGGACGACATCGCGTTTTGGGCGTCAGGTGCCCGGGAAGCGGTTCTGGTCGAGCGATCGCTGCACGCAAAGTTCGTTCCCGGCGCCGATGAAGTCGGCGGATGTGTCGAGCCGTCGCCGACCTGCCGGGCCTATCTGTCTTTCTTGCTGGCGACCGGAGGCCAGGGCTCCTACCCCGCGCTCGTCGCTGCCGTGCTGCCGTGTTTCTGGATCTACGAGGACGTGGGGCGCCGCCTGCAGGCCGAGGTGTCGCTCGACGGCCACCCTTACGCGGATTGGATCGCAACCTATGGCGATCCCGAATTCGCTGTTGCCACCGAACAGGTCAAGACCATCGTGAATCGGTTGGCGCGAAATGGCTCGTCCGATCTTCGGCTCCGGATGCTCGATGTTTTTCGCGCAGCGAGCCGTTATGAGTGGATGTTCTGGGATGCCGCCTGGCGGCGGGAGAACTGGCCCGAATTCCCGAGCCATTGAGCGCCCCCTCCAGCTGCCATCCAACACGCTGTTGCAGCCGACCTCGGCGCAGCTGACGTCGACCGGAGCCGCAGCTGCGATTCCCGCCGACCACCCAAGACCACCCAGGCTCGCCCGAGATCACCGAAACACCCGGGCGCAGGGTAGTCCCTGCACCCGGGCTCGTAGCCGGTTGGTCTGTACGGATCCCCGCGACGGATCCCCGCGGTCCGTTCACCTGCCAGCGTGGCGATGCGGCATGACCAGAACCGAACGGACAAATGGACGGCCGGCCAATTTCGCAGCAACAGAAGCCCCTGTCCGGCTCGAAGCGGAGTTCCGGGGAGGGACGGCGATCCGAACGCACTCGGCTCACTCCGACCCCACAAGCTCTCGAGCCGGCGGGCCCTACCCGCGCCGCTAGGGGGCAGGCGCAGCGGTGGTTGTCGTCGGGGGCGGCGGAGTGGTCGGGGTCGTCGGAGTCGTCGGCGGCGCTGCTGTAGACGTTGCGCTTCTGCTGGTGGTGGGCGGAGCCGTGGTAGCCGGAGCCGTGGTGGTCGGGGCTGTGGTCGGGGGCGGCGCGGTGGACGGCACCGTGGGCGGCGCGACGACCGTCGACGACGAAGTTGAGTGGCTCGTTCGAATGGTGCTGATCGGCGGAACGGGAACCGACCGACTGGTCGGTGTGGTCGTCGCCGTACTGGTGTGGACTGTGGAACGGGTCGTGGTGGACGCCGTGGTCGCGATCAGAGAAGCCGCGGTGCTCGGCGACTGCGTCGTCACGTCGGCGCGCGTCGACGAGGTCGAAGCGTCCGTTGCTCCGAGAATTGCGCTCGACGGGCCCGTATAGACAAGAACCGAGATCTGGGTCGTCTTCTTGACCGTTTTGCCTGCCGCGGGTGTCTGCGGTTGCGTTGGCGCTATCGAGATCAGATCCGGGTGGTCGATGTATTCCGGCGTACTGGCGATCAAGCCCACCAAGGCTACATCGGAGGTGATCACCGGTATTTGCAGCAGGTCCGCGCTGGTTCTTCCGGCCCATCCCAGAGCGGTGAGTTGGACGACCGCACCGTCCACTGTTTGGTTCGCCAGATTCGGCACCACGAACAACTGGTTGTTCGAAACCTGGAGTGTCAAAGGAGTTCCCACCGCAACGCTCACGCCGGGGCGGGCGCCGGAATAGCGCAGAACCGTACCGAGCGGCTCGATTCCGTCGACCGGCCGCTGGATTGCGGTGAGCCCGGCGGCGCTTAATTCCGCGACGGCGGCTTGATACGACTTTCCGATCAGGTCTTTCGGTACGACGGCATATTCGGGCCCGGCACCGACCTGCACCGTAATGGTGGTTCCCGGCTTCGCCGTTGTATTCGAATTCGGAATCTGGGCGACTATCTGGTTCTTCTCCGCTTCCGTGGACATGACCGGCACAGTTTTCAACGCCAGATTCAACTTCGCCAACCTGGTTTGAGCGTCCTGCGGCGTCAGCCCCTTCAGATCGGGCACCGAGACCGAAATGATTCCGATGCTGATCTGCAGCTTGACCGGCCGACCCAGCACGATCGGTGTGCCCTGGCTCGGATCCTGCTTTGCCACGGAGCCGCGCCGAACGGTCGCCGATTCCGTCTCGGTCTGGGCGCCCAGGGTCAGCCCGATGTCGGTCAATGACTTTTTTGCCTGTTCGAGTGTCAGTCCTTCGACCTGCGGCATGACCACCTGCCGGCTCGCGGACGTACTGCGCGTCACTCGCATCGTCAGGAGAATCGCCCCGACCAGTAGCGCGAGGCACAGCACGCCGATACCGACGGTTGCCCACCGCTTCTTCGAAGGATTCGGTTCAGGTCGCTGTTGCGTGCCTGGAAGTGATGCCTGCGCCGGAGCGAACAGCGACGCTCCCGCCATGGCCGAAGGGGGAACAACCGCTGGTTCGTCCGCTGCGGGAAGGATCGGGTCGCTGCCACCGCCTACCGCCGGCGTGGCACGGTCGGACGTTCCGGCGACCGCGCCGACCAAGGCGGACTCCATCTCGGCCGCTGTCTGGAATCGATCCAGCGGAGCTTTGCTGAGCGCCTTGAGAACCAACGCGTCGACTTTCGCACTCAATTCCGGGCGAGCCGAGCTGGGTGCGTTCGGTTCTTCCCGCACGTGCTGATAGGCCACCGCAAGAGGGGATTCACCGGTGAACGGAGGAGCGCCGACCAGCAGTTCGTAGAGGACGCAACCCGCTGCGTACACATCGGAGCGAGCATCGACGGCCTCGCCTCGGGCTTGCTCCGGCGCCAGGTAGTGGGCAGTCCCCATCACGGCCGCGGCGCTGGTCATGGTTGCCTGCGCATCGGCCATCGCTCTGGCGATCCCGAAGTCCATCACCTTGACGGAGCCACCGTCGGTCAGCATTACATTGGCCGGTTTGACGTCGCGGTGGACGATGCCGTGGCGATGGGAGAAGTCAAGCGCTGCACAGACGTTCGCGACGATCTCCATCGAATCCTGCGGCGAGAACGGTCCGTGTCGGCGAAGCAGATCGCGCAGGGTCTCGCCTTCGACGAATTCCATCACGATGTAGGGATGTGTCCCGCTCTCGCTCTCGCTCTCGCCGGTGTCGTAGACGGCGACGATGGCCGGGTGGTTGAGCGACGCGGCGTTCTGTGCTTCCCGACGAAATCGGGTGTGGAAGGCCGGGTCACGAGCCAGGTCGGCGCGCAACACCTTGATGGCGACGTCGCGATCCATCTTGAGGTCACGACCTCGGTACACCTCTGACATGCCGCCGAGGCCGAGGACGTCGCCGGCCTCGTACCGATCACCGAACAGGTGACCCTTCATCCGGCGCCTCCGTCATGCCTGGACATCCTCGGACCCAGCGGTGACCCGTTGCGTCCGATCCCGTCGCCCGAATCGGGCGGGACACCAGGGCTGGCTACTTCTCGTGCCTGGCAAGCTGGCGTCCCAGTTCAACCTTCGTCATCCGCGAGTATCCACGAATGCCAGCCTTCTTGGCCCTTTCTACCAGTTGACCGCGAGTGTTGCCGACCACGTCCACTCCGCCGAACGTCTCACCCTCACCCGCCTGCTTTCGATCGGAAGGCTGCATCGACCGCGGATCGGACGGACCCGGCTCGTCCTTCAGCTCCCAGTGGTCGCCTC
>JBPCPG010000241.1:0-7630 GCA_050999445.1 Nakamurella sp.
CGCTGGAGGACACCAGCAGCAGCTGATCGGCACCCTGGAACGCGCCCGGCAACGAGCTTGGATCGGCGTAGTCGCCGCGCCGCACGGCCACGCCGCGGTCGGCGAAACGCTGAGCCTTGGCCGGATCGCGCACGGCGACGACAATCTCCTGTGCGGGCATGCGTTCCAGCAGGTGGTCCACGGTCGCGCCGTTGAGTGCGCCGGTGGCTCCAGTGACGACGATCATGCGGTCTTCTCGTAATATCGGTGGAATCGCGTTCTGGATATCAACGATATACGGTTGGTACCGGGAATGCGTTATCGTTGAAAAGTGATGGAGGTGGTTGCTACCCGGGACACGACTCGGAGCAGGATCGTCGAGGTCGCGGCGCGGCTGCTCCAGGAGCAGGGTGCGGCGGCGGTCACCACGCGTAGGGTCGCTGAAGGCGCCGGCGTGCAGGCCCCCGCGATCTATCGCCTGTTCGGTGACAAGGACGGCCTGCTGGACGCCGTGGCCGAACATGTGATGGCCACCTTTGTGTCCGCCAAGGCTGCGGTCGTGAAGGACGCCTCGGCGCAGGAAGTTGATCCGATAAAGGACCTACGCGCCGGGTGGCAGGCCTACATCGACTTCGGTATGGCCAATCCTGCGCTCTACGCCCTGCTCAGTGACCCCGCGCGCGCACATCGCTCACCCGCGGCACTATCGGGCCAAGCTGTGCTGCGGTCACGTGTCCACCGCGTCGCGCTGACCGGCAGGCTCTACGTCGGCGAGCAACGCGCCGTCGATCTCATCCATGCCGCCGGCACCGGCGCGATCCTCACGCTCTTGTCGACACCAACGGCGGTACGCGATCCTGGCCTGGCCGACGACCTGTTCCAGGCTGTCCTTGACCGCATCGTCACCGATCTCCCCCCATCCCGGGGAGACGGTCCTTTGGCCTCAGCCGTTGCTCTTCGTGCCATCGCACCCGAACTTCACATGCTCAGCGACGCCGAACGACACCTGCTGATCGAATGGCTCGACCGCACCATCGCGACCCCCGAGCCGGGCCTGCCAGGGTGACGGGTGAACCACAGGAGACCACCCTCCTACGATCGTCACGTAAGGATCGGCTACCGGGCATGATGGCTGCGGCCGCCGCCCGGCCAGATGGCGCTGCGAGAACTGCGCCATCTACCGCTGCAGTCACACCCTGCCTCTCGGGCTGCGACTTGGGACCAGGTCCCGGGAGGCTCCGTGGTCGCAGTCGGGGAGCGCCGCGCCCGTGCTGCGCGCAGGGGGCTGACCCCGACACGTTGCGGACATCTTTGGCGGTCGGACGGGCTCGTCCAGACACAGTCGTGGACAGTGCCCGTGCCTACCAAAGGACGCTGGGGACGGACGCCCCTGCTCGGGTTGTTGAACGCTCGTGGAAAGGCCTGTGCTGGGTGGGCCTTGCGGTCACACGGCGGCGGTGTAGTAACCGGCCTCGAGGTCTTCGAGCAGGCTCGGCCCGGTCGGCGCCCAACCGAGCTGCTCGCGGGTCAGCGTCGCTGAGGCGGGGCTGTCTATCGCCATGAAGCTCCCGATCCAGCTCAGCTGCTCCGGTGCGACGGACGCGACCGGCAGGTCGAGCTTTCGCCCGATGACCTCGGCCACCAACCGCATCGGGACTCCCTCGTCGGCGACGGCGTGCAACGCCGAGCCGGCCGGGGCCTTCTCGAGCGCGAGCCGGAACAGTTCTGCGGCGTCTGAGCGGTGTACAGCCGGCCAGCGCTGGGCGCCGTCGCCGACGTAGCCCGAGACTCCGTTCTGCCGGGCCAGGCCGACAATCTGGGCCATGAACCCGTAGTCGCCGGCGCCGTGCACGGTCGGGGGCAGCCGGAGCACACTGGACCGCACCCCGCGCCCGGCCAGGGCCAGCGTGGCCTGCGCGGTCACCAGCCGGGGGTTCACGTCGCCGGCTGTGTCACTGGTGACCCCGTCGCGCTCGGTGGCCACCCGCCCCGGGGCGAGCCCCAAAAGCCCGGAGGCGATGACGAACGGCCGGTCCGTGCCGGCAAGCGCTTCGCCTAACGCGTCGACCGCGGCACGGTCGGCATCGGCGGCGCCTTGCATGTCGCCCGTAAAGGCGAGATCGTGCTTGAAGGCCAGGTGGGCGACGCCGTCTGCGGCGCTGGCCGCCTCTCGCAGCACATCCAAGTCGTCAAGGGTGCCGCGTACAACCTGGACGCCCGCGGCCGCAAGGGCAGCGGCGCTGGTGTCAGAGCGGGCCAGTCCAGTGACCTGATGGCCGGCGGCCAGCAGCTCGGGCACCACAGCAGAGCCGATCCAGCCGGACGCGCCGGTGACGAACACGCGCATAAAGACCTCCAGAACTCGGCCGCTCTCCCCCGTCCGGGGGCGATGCGCTGCGATGTCACTCGCTGCCCGTCACGCTAGCATCTCATGTCAGCCGCTGCCATCCCCTGGGATGGGGCGTTGGGAGCCGGGTGCACGCCTACGCCTGCAGGCAGCAGCCGTGGAGCTCTACGCCGCCAACGGGTACGAGGCCACGACGGTTGCCGACATCGCGGGCCGGGCCGGGCTCACAGAGCGGACGTTCTTCCGCTACTTCCCGGACAAGCGCGAGGTGCTATTCGACGGCGCCCAGCAGCTTCAGGATCTGTTCGTGAGCACCGTCGCTGCACACCCGCCCGGCAGGGCAGCACTGAACGCTGTCCACGCCGCAGTGACAGCCGCGGCCCAGGTCATGCAGCCCGGGCGCGAGCAGGCGTCCCGCCGAGCGGTCGTCATCGCCAGCGACTCGGTGCTACGGGAGCGCTAGCTGATCAAGCTGGCCACTCTCGCGGCGGCGCTGGCCCGGACGCTACGGAAACGCGGCCTCGGGGAACCGTCGGCAAGCCTCACCGCCGAGGCGGGCGTCGCGGTGTTCAAGGTGGCCTTCGAACGCTGGCTCGAGGGCCCGCCCAACGAGCTGTTCACTGCCCACGTCGAGCAGGCGTTCGCAGCGCTGCGGGCGGTCGCCGCCGGCTGAGGGCACCACAGCGGAAGGATCTGCCGGCAGCACGTCCCGCTTGTCGATCGGTGAACGGGCAACCGATTTGCCAGAGGGGTTGAACTGGCTCGCGGGCGTCGATCAGTGTGAGGCGTTCAGATCGTCCGGGGTGCAGGTGGCGGCCGGCGATCCGCTGATCTGCAGCGAACCGGACTCGTGATCGACCTTCCGACTCGGCCTGTTCGGTCTCGACAAGCTCACCGATGTCGATCCAGCGGCCGATGGCTTCACAGCGGCGTTGGATCGGGATGTCCGGGAGACTCGCTGACGCCGAGCCCGGACCGGCTCGGTCGGTGCGATCGGTGAAGGTGTGTCAGTCAGGGTCCACGGTAAGAAACGCCATCACCAGATCGGCGTAGGCATCGGGAGCGTTGTTGTGCACCCGATGCCCGACGTCCATGGAGACGAATCGACCGTTGGGCAGCAGGGTCAGCATGTGCTCGAGCCGGCCACCCGGCACGTGACTCGTCGCGCCCCCGTGGATCACCAGGGTTGGCGCGGAGATCGATGCAAGGTCGTCCCACCACTGCTGGTCGCGCCGGCGGAACTCGCTGAGTACTGCCCTCGCCATGCCAAAATCGACATACCTGCGGACCGTCCGATAGCGAAACACCAGCATTACCAGCAGCAGCGCGCGATGGCGGACGGGGAGTGCGCCCAAGCCCGGTCCTCGATAAGCGTCGCCGGTCACCGGTGGCGGCGGTGCATCCTCGACGACAAGCCGGTGCACCCGGTCCGGGTGATGCTCGGCGAACATCGTCGCGACCCGCCCGCCGAGAGAATGGCCCACCAGGTCGGCCCGGCCGACTCCCAGATGGTCGAGCAACGAGAGCAGGTCGGCCTCGAAGTCGGCAAAGGTATAAGTCGCGGCCTTGTCACTATGGCCGTGTCCACGTTGGTCCAGTAGCACGACGCGGCGCCCCTGCGCGAGCAACCGGGGAACGAAGTCAGTCCAACTGCGGCTCCCGCTGAACAAGCCGTGTAGCAGTACCACCGGCGCAGCACTTGACTCGCCGAGATCGCGAAAGGCCAGTCGGACGCCGTCCCGGGTCAGGTACCGGTATTCGCCGGGGATATCCATGGTGGTCACGGTTCCACGGTACGTCGATGCGCTGCCGTATGTCCGCGCGCACGGCACCGGGAGCACCTGGTGCCACCGCGAGTCCGTGAGCATCGCTGCCCGGTCACCGATCGCCAACCGGTCAGCGGACGCCGTGCGGGGACGGATCACCAGTCATGCCTCGCTGTCGGCAGAGCGCGAACAGCCTGTATTCGTCGTAGCGTGTATCTATGGACCAGGAACCCGACTACCGCAGTTGGGCAACTGTCACCGCAGACGCCGACGCAGCTTGGCCACATGGACCCTGGCAGCCGGAATCCGCCGTGACCGACGCAGTTGACGCCGAGCTCGCCGAACTCCGCCGTCGCGTCGTCGATCCGGTGGTCACCTCGGTACTGACCGCCGATGAACTGGAGTCCGTCGTCCTCTTCGAGGAGCCCTCCTACCACGAGGTCCGGGCGACTGTAGTCGCCCGGGGCGAAACCTCCTATCACTACTTGCAGATGCAGCGTTCGCTTCCGGCAGCGGAGGAGGAACTGGCAGATAGGGCGGCACAGTTCGCCTCCGAGCTCGAAGACTTCGTAGCCGAGAGCGGCTTCGCCTGGGGGGAGAAACGAATGGCCCGATACTAGATTCCGCCAGCATGATTCGGTAGACCAGCCGGCGGCCCGTTCAGCGGGCACAGCCAAGGTCCAGTAGAACCACGACGCTCTTTCGAGTCCCGCTGTCCGATCGTTGACCGGTCGGCGACCGGTCCAGTGTTCAGCGGCCGGCATCATCGCCCAGAGGCGCTCAACGGCAGTCGCCCAACCTGGACGGGCATGGTCTCCGCTCCACGTTCACTTAATCTCGTCCGGCCCGCAGCTGCAGGCCTGTCGCCGTCTCTGGCGGCCTGCCGGCCCACACCGGCTCGAGCAGCACACGGGCGCTCTCCCCCGCGCCGCTAGCAGCTCGATCCCGGCAGGGTCACCGCCAGGTCCCCACCAGGCGGTGCACGTGGCTGGGCGACAGGAGCCGCGGCGACTCCGGCAGGTGCTCGGGAGAGCCTGCCGGTCCTTCCGTCACGTGACGCTGGCGCCGGTGAGACCTCCGGATGCCCCCGGATTGCCTGTCGAGGACCTCAACGTTGCTTGGCAGATAATGTTTGATTATCAGACCGACATATTGCAGACGCTGGGTGATCAGCGCCGGACTGAATTTAGCCCCCGAAGTCTTGCTTGCGTGGCACCTTCGCAGCGACAACCTTGGAGCTCCACGGGGTGCACCGGGCTTGGTTGCTGGCTATCCGGCGACGGCCGTCAGAGAGCGAAGCAGCAACTCGGCGACGAGGTGCAGGTCATCCAGTTGCGTCTCGCGGCCCTCAGGGATGGCCCTCATCACCCGGACCGATCTTGCTGCGTGGTCCTGGAACCAGCGCCGGGCGTGACGCGCGGCGTCCTGCTGCAGTTGGGAGTCGGCTTTCGCGAGTTGCGCACGCACCAGCGGACCGGCCGCCGGATCAAGGGCAAGCCGGACGATGTCGAGCAGGTCGGTCGCCTCCTTCGCGGCACCGCGATTCATCACCGACTGCAGCTTCATCGCCGCCAGAGGTCCCGGTTCGGCCACTGCGACGGTCAGACCGGCCATTCCGTCGGCGCGGATCCGGACGGGCGTGGCCGTCGCCGCGGCCCAGGCGTGGGACAGCACATGCAGCCGATCGGTGGGATCCTGCGGAAGGTCGGCAAGGTCGGCGTCGGTGACCTCAAGAACATCGACCTGCACAGGCCCCGCCGCCGTCGGCACCAACACCCCCGAGACACCGCTGACCTCCGCGCCGCTGGCCACCAGGAGCTCCAACTGCGGCACTTCACCGGCCGCGCGCCGATTCACCGTGTCCAGGTCGCTGGTGACCCGATAAGGACGGGACAGTCGGCACACCACGGCCAGACCGCCGATCACCACTGCGGGGCGACCCGTCCTGGACAGGATCGCTGGGATGGCGAACGCCAGCTCCGACATCGACGTCCCGGCCAGGTCGACCACCGGGATCGGATCGCTACCAGACACGCGTGCCGCCAAACCTTGGTGTCCAGCCGTCCAATACTTCGCGGCCTCGCCCGGCGTCCTGCGCCAGATCGAGAGCGACGAACAACGGCAATGCCAGCGGCCACACCTGATCGGCCGAACCTGCCGGGTCGACGCGGCTGGCGCACACCATCGGGACAGGGGCGACCCGGATGGTTGCGCCCCGACTGTCGTGATCGGCGGCCGCGCCCAACAGGTGAACGGCCCGCCGCAAGATCCCGGCATCGGGAGCGTAGAAGTCCGGCGGGTGATCCGAGCGCAGGGCCACAGGTGCGCCGTAAGCGGCCGCCGCCACCGAATCGCTCAGTGCCCAGCCGGTGGTCGTCTCGATGGCGTCCAAGCCCATCTTGAGCGCATCGCTCACCGCGCTGTCACTCTGTGCGGGAGGGGCTTTGACATCGGTGTGGGTCGGTTGCCAGACGGCGGCGAGTTCCCAAAACAGCTCCGGCACAGCGGGCCGCCGCTGTGCATCGATCAGCCCGGCATCCTGCAGGCCGGTCAACGTGTGTGAGACCGAACTCGGTGCTCGGCCCAGTTGAGCTGCGATCATCCGCACCCGCGCGGGATCGTCTGGGTTCAGCAGCAATCGCGCAGCCACCTCGAGTCCTACCCGGCCGACTAGCGGAGCCGACCGGCCCGGAAGCGCGCGCATCGCCGGCACGTCTGCGTCGACGAACAACCCAGGACCGGACAGATGCAGATGCCCCCGAAGATCCAACCAACCCCAGCCAGCTCCGTTGAGCACCTCACGGGCCTCACGAGTCACCCGATCGGACACGACCACCCAGAGCGCCGACTTGTCAGTCGAGCGACTCATCCACTTATTGAGTCGCTGATCCAGGCCATCGACTGAGGTCAGTGATTGCTGCTTGACCTCGAATACCATCCGGTCCCCGGACGGCGTGACGAGGGCCAGATCTACACCCGCGTCAGCATCAGACAGGTTGGGTTCGACGCTCAGGCCCACCGCAGCTGCCGCATCACGCAGCGCTGCCACAGCGTCAAGGCCATCCCGAGTCATCCGTTAACACTGACACGCGTTCGGTTTTCGGTCAATACCGAACACCGAACACCAGCAGGATCCCTGACAGGGCAACAGTGTCCAAGTTGGCCGCTGACTCCTCAAATCGCGGCTCCGCTGCCGTCGGCGTGAGGATGAAGCGCCCAAGGCTGACGATTGATGCGAACGGGTCCGTCGATACCCTCGTCCCGAACACCCTGTGCCAGAACGGCTTTATGTATTCTCAAGCTGCCTAGGGAATTTCCAGGGCGAGAGTGTGATCCTGGCATGAGTAGGTTGTGGGTTGCTACCTTCACCGGATGATCCGAAACATGTTATGCTGGAACATGTTTCGGACAGAGTGCGCCTGGAGGGATTCGAACCCCCAACCTTCTGATCCGTAGTCAGATGCTCTATCCGTTGAGCTACAGGCGCATGTTCAGTTGTGGTGGTGCAACTGGTGTGACAGTGCTGCTGGATCCGACT
>JBPCPG010000264.1:0-3009 GCA_050999445.1 Nakamurella sp.
TCGCCGAAACCAGCGTCGCAACAGTGCACGTGCGGACCCTCGCGCCACAGTGCTTTCTGTACGCAGTCGCGCAGAGCTGACGCCAGAAAAGGTCGGGTTCGCATGTTGAGGCCGACCGCCCGGACACGGATTCTCGACCCGGACACGGAGATCATTCCCAGCGGCACGACCGCGGCGCCGGTCGTCACCTTGGGACGTTCTCCTGCTGGGGCCGCAAACGTGCCCGGTGGACGGGCGCTGCAGTCGATGTAGTGCTTGCACGGTGTCTGTGTCCGGTGGAACCGTGTCGTTCAACGCGACCAGCACGACGATGACGGCGGCGCAGTTTTCTGAACGCATCCGCATCGAGCCGACCAATGCGGCAGAGATCGGTGACCTGGCAGGCAACGGCCGATCCGGCCGGCGGTACAAGTTCGCGATCTGGACACTGGCGCGAGACTGTGCCGACGATGCTCGCGAACCGCTCGACGAGGCGTTGGCGTCGCTGCTGTCCGTGTTTGATTGTCGAGAGACGGCTAGGCGTCGACTTTATCTGCACCGTGTATCTCGCCGAGGATGCGGTAGTCGCCTGAGCGCCGGTCGTCGAGGCATGCCCTGCGGTGTAGGCCGTTGGCCGATCCGTTCCGGTTACCGATCGGCTGCCGGTCACCAACCTCTATAGGGCGTTGGTCGCAGGACGATGAACTCATTGACCTTCCTTCATGGGTGGAGTGGCAAACGCTTGACTACCCGCCAAGACTGCGCGGATTGGCTTCCTGCGATGAGCAGAACCTCCTCGAGACGGGTTGCCGGCGGTAGCCCGGACTGAACAGACCGCTCAGCGACCCGCGCAGCGGATAGGCCGGCCATCCGGCTTTCGGCGACAGTCAAGTGAGGCACGACGTCATTGAAGGCGCCACCGTAGGGCGGGTATTGAGGGAACGCGTGAATACGGCGGTTGTGAGGTCCCGGAATGGCTGAGACGGCACGGGGTCAAGCCACAGGACGTCATCACCGAACCAGCGGGTTCGAGGAAAGCAGCAGTCGAACGCGCTGACTGACTTGACGGCAGCGGCCAGCGCTGCGATTGCGTGTTCGTCGAGCGCCGCCGGATCAACGAACGGGTAGATGACGGTCACATGGGCCGGTACACCCCAGGTTGCCGCTGCGTCGAGGTGAAGGCGATGCTGACCAATAAGCGCTTCGGCAGCGGCCACCGGTGCGATGACGGCAGTCTGCGTTGGCGCCGGGCACCACGAAGTAAGGTCGTCGCGATGAGCAAGGTCATCTTCATGTGCGGGCCGGCGGGATCGGGCAAGTCGACCTTTGCCAGGCAACTCGAAGCAAAGGGCATGACTCGCCTCTCGTTCGATCAAGAGGCATGGCGTCGAGGAGTTCGCTCGATGCCGCTGCCGCCGCAGCTACATCACGAGATCGAGCAGGAGCTGCGCATTCGGCTTCTCGACCTCATATCGGACGGCGACGACGTGGTCCTCGATTTCTCGTTCTGGTCCCGCCGCACCCGAATCGAATACCGGGACCTACTGCGGCCGCTTGGAATTGTGCCCGAGACGATTTACCTCGCCACAGCGCGGTCTGTAGCGCTCGAACGGATGGTGAGCCGCGAGCACGAGCACGGCGATAACTTCGCACTGCCCGCTGGTCTTGCGGCCGAATACTTCGATCACTTCGAGCCTCCCACCGCTGACGAAGGCCCTCTCACCGTTGTTGGTGAAGGGTCGCAGTAGCCGATGGTCTAACGGGATTCCTTTGGGGTAGTAGGCAAGCTGCCGGTCTTGATCAAGCGGAACCAATGCACGACGACCGGTTCGGCTTCTCGAAGCTCCCAGGCGGGATCTCCGCAATCGGCGCGCACGAGATCGATGACCTCCTCCCAGTACGCCACATGATCGCTGCGCCACTGTGCAGCGCCAACAAAACCCTCTCCTTCATCCCGGGCCACGTCGTCGCCGACGAGATGCAACGGAACGATCCTCACGCGGGTCGTCTCCACCTCTGCGTGCCAGCGCCCGCCGTGATCAACCAACGTCAGGCGCTGCCCGACCCGAGGCAGCGGCTCACCGGACAGGTACTCCACCGCCAGTGACGACGTCGCTGTCTTCTCCCCCCGCAGTACCGCTTGCAGAAGCCGATCGCCAAGACCCCGGTCGCCTTCGTACCCGAAGCTCATCGTCGCGACCATGCTTCGACTATCCCAGCGCTTGTTCCTTGGGAACTACTCCGCCGCCGGCGGCCGGTGAAGTAGTGCGGTTCACCGAGCTCGGTTCCGCTCACCGGTCGTCGATCCCTCACCGGGGTAGTGACACGTCAGACGGACAGTGGCCGGCGGCGCACAGATGCGAGGAGACCGACGGGCGGAAGTTCATCAGCTTGGATGCGACGTTCTTCGGCCACGCACATTGCGTTGAGGGCAGCACCGACATGGGTGCCCGGGTCGATCCAGCTGCCGCCCCGGCCATCGACGAGCCGCCACAGGATGCTCGTGGGCACCGTGGTCAGACCAGTACCGACACGGCCCAGGGCGGCCAGCATCGCCGAACCTTGATGCAGGGATTTGTGGCCGGCGGTCCAGGCGTGGAGTAGGTCGCCGGAAGGGTGGTCTGCGTCGAGCAGTCCGGCGGCCACCAGCAGCGCGCGGTTGTCGTACAGAAAGCCTGCCGCACGGTGATCGACCCGTTCCCAGGCGAACTCTTCGATGATGACCTGCCCGCCGGGGGTGAGCAGGTCGACGGCATGCTCAAGAATGCCGTCCAAGTTCTCGGCGTGGTGCAGGGAACGGGTGAACAACACGACGTCGTATTCGTCCGAGATGTCGTGGACGTCGCCGTGGACGGCCGGCACTCCGCGTCGGTTGGCGTCCTTCACTGCTTCGGCGTTGCGATCAACGCCGGTCACTTGGTAGCCCAAATCCGTCAGGGCGGCGGCCAGAGCACCGCGGCCGCAGCCCACTTCGAGGATTCGGCATGGTGGGGCTGGGAGCAACGAGTTCAGATGGGTCAGGGTGTGAGG
>JBPCPG010000300.1:0-10639 GCA_050999445.1 Nakamurella sp.
GGAGGAGCGGCTCCGCCTGGAAGCGATCGCAAGGGCGAAAGCGGCGGCCGCGGCAAAGCTGGCCGCAGAACAGGCCGCTGCCCGGGCCGCGGCGGAACACGCTGCAACCCTCGCACGTGCGCAGGCCGCCGAGCGGGCCCGGATCCAGGCTGTCGCAGACGCTGCGGCGAAGGCGGCCCAGGCAAAGGCTGCGGCGGACAAGGCAGCCGCGGAACAAGCCGCCAGGGTCGCGAAGAAGCGGTTCGACGACGAACAGCGAAGTCTGCGAGCCCAGGCGGACGCCAATCGGGCAGCTGCTCGCGCCGCGGCGGCGCAGAGCGCAGCAAGGGCTGCCGATGCTGCTCGGGCGGCCAATGCCGCGCAGGCGGCCAGCGAAGCCAGCGCCGCCAGAAAAGCAGCGGCCGCCCTTGCCGCGGCGGTGAGAGCCGCCGATGCGACCAAGAATCAACCCGGTCCCGCAGCCTCCGTGTACTTCGCCACCTGTGCAGACGCGGTGAATGCCGGAGTGGCGCCGATCCACCGCGGGCAGCCGGGATTCCGCGACGCGCTCGACACCAATGGCAACGGGATCGCCTGTGAGATCCTCCGGAATGACACCGGTGGCGGCGCGCCCGCATCAGAGGCAAATCCGCCGGCCGTCGACGTTCCGGTCGCCGATGCCCCGGCCGCGAATCCGCCGCCAGCACAACCGTCGCAGCCCTCGTCCGGCTCGGGGGGCTGGACCGCGGAGAAGGGGCAGGCTGCTGTTGCGGCCGCCGAACAGTGGGTCGGCACCCCCTATTCGTGGGGCGGTGGCACCAGCTCCGGGCCGACAACGGGGATCTGTGGGCCGAACGGGGCGGAGAACGACTGCAACGTCGTCGGCTTCGACTGCTCCGGGCTCACCAGCTACGGATGGGCCCAGCAGGGCATCTCCATCCCGAATCTTTCCGCCTACCAGTACACCCTCGGTCAGCATGTTGCGACCTCCGACCTGATGCCGGGTGACCTGCTGTTCTACGCCAATGACACGTCCGATCCGAGCACCATCCACCACGTCGCGATGTACGCGGGGAACGGAGAGATGGTGGAAGCACCGTTCTCCGGTTCGTTCGTCCACGTCACCTCTGCCGACTTCGGTAACGGCTATATCGGTGCGACCCGAGTCGGCACCTGAGCGGCCCCGGCTGGCGATCGTGCTGGCCGGTGGCTCCGGACGGCGACTGGGCTCGGTCGATAAACCTGCGTTGAGAAGTAGCGGGCGCACGCTGCTAGACATCGCACTGGCAGCGGTCGAGCCGGCCCTGACTGTCGTCGTCGGACCGACCCGGGCGCTCGGGCCGGAGATACTGCAGACGCGGGAGCGACCACCCAGCGGAGGGCCGTGCGCTGCGCTGGCCGCGGGAATGCATTTGCTGGCAGAGAGCGGACCCGGCGCGGTGGCCGACGATGCGGTGGTCGTGGTCCTGGCCGCGGACCTGCCCGGTATCGATTCGCGTTCGATCAGCGGCCTTTGCTCGGCTCTGCGACACGCACGGGTGGACGGCGCCGTGCTGGCAGACCCGAGCGGTCGTGACCAGTACCTGGCCGGCGTCTGGCGGTTCGCGGTACTCCTGAGTGCGGTGAAAAGCAGAGCGTCGTGGGACGGTGGTCGGATCGGCGATCTGCTCGCACCGCTGATCGGAGTTCGGGTGCCTGCGGATCGACACCGCACCGCTGACGTGGACACCCCCGCTGATCTGGCGCGATGGGGAATCGAACGGTGGCAGCGGGACGGCGGCTGCTAGCGGGCGGACGAGGATTGCCGGCAACCGTCACACGCGTCGATGGTTCAGTGGTGAGATGGACGAAACGGGTGGAATGGCAGGCCCGGCACAAGCGGCCGGCGAACGGGTACTAGATGAGGAGCAGCCGGTGACGGCCGAGCAAGCCAGCGAATCAGCTTTCGGTGATTCGGGTTCGAACCCCGGCCAGCGGCGCCCGCAGCCGACCGCTACGCCGTTCGGGGCACCCGCCGGCCCACCTGCGCCGGCGCCGGTCGCCCAGTCAGCACCGGTCGCCCAGCCCGCACAGCGGGGTTCCTCTCCCCAATCCGCTGGCCAGTTCACCGACCGGCCAGGGCCGGCTCACGACGCCGCGCTGCTGGAACGGACCGTGTTCGAGGTCAAGAAGGTCATCGTCGGTCAGGACCGACTTGTGGAGCGCATGTTGGTCGGCCTGCTGGCGAAGGGTCACCTGCTCATCGAGGGGGTGCCCGGGGTGGCCAAAACCCTTGCCGTCGAGACGTTCGCGCGTGTGGTGGGTGGCACCTTCTCCCGGATCCAGTTCACGCCCGACCTGGTGCCGTCGGATCTGCTGGGCACCCGCATCTACCGGGCCGGTCGGGAGGAGTTCGACACCGAACTCGGGCCGGTCGTCGCCAACTTCGTGTTGACCGATGAGATCAACCGTGCGCCGGCCAAGGTGCAGTCCGCACTGCTGGAGGTGATGGCCGAACGACACGTCTCCATCGGCGGAAAGACCTACCCGATGCCGGATCCGTTCCTGGTGATGGCCACCCAGAACCCCATCGAGAACGAAGGGGTCTATCCACTTCCGGAAGCGCAGCGGGATCGGTTCCTGTTCAAGTTGATCGTCGGCTATCCCGAGCCCGACGAAGAGCGGGAGATCGTGTACCGGATGGGCGGCACCCCACCGGTTGCCCAGCAGGTCCTGCCGATCCAGGAGCTGTCCAGGCTGCAGCAGGTCGCAGGCAACGTGTTCGTGCACCATGCCCTGGTGGACTATGTCGTCCGCCTCGTCTATGCCACTCGGACGCCTGCGGAGCACGGACTGACCGAGGTAGCGGCTTGGCTTTCCTACGGGGCGTCGCCGCGGGCGTCCCTTGGCATCATCGCCGGGGCTCGCGCGCTGGCATTGGTCCGGGGCCGCGACTTCGTCGTGCCGCAGGACGTGGTGGACGTCGCGCCCGATGTGCTCCGGCACCGACTGGTGCTCTCCTACGATGCGCTCGCGGACGGCGTTCCGGTCGACACCATCCTGACCAAGCTGCTGCAGGTGATTCCGCTGCCGCAGGTCAGTCCCTACACCCACACCGGCGTCGCCTGATGGTCGACGGCGCCGCAGACGGTCCACAACCGCCCGGGCGTCCGCAACCGGCGGGGCGCTCGCGGTCACCGAGGTCAGGCTCGCCCCCGTCAACGGCCGACCCCACCCGCCTTGATGCAGCATTGACCTCGCTCGAACTGACGGTGCGTCGCCGCCTCGACGGGTTGTTGCAAGGAAATCACCTTGGCCTGGTGCCCGGTCCCGGCACCGAACCGGGAGACGCCCGGCCATATCACCCGGGTGATGACGTCCGGCGGATGGACTGGTCCGTGACGGCTCGGACCACCGAGGCGCACATCCGCCAAACGGTCGCAGACCGCGAGTTGGAAACGTGGTTGGTGGCAGACCTTTCCGCTTCCCTGGATTTCGGCACCACCGGTTGCGAGAAGCGTGATCTGGTCGTCGCTGCGGCGGCGGCCATCGGCCATCTCACCGGCGGCGGCGGCAACCGGCTCGGCGCGGTGGTGGCATCGGGCGCCGGCACGGCCCGATACCCGGCGCGCGGCGGCAGGGCCAGCCTGCAGCACCTGCTGCGAGCACTGGCGTCGACCCCCAGATCGACGGTCGGTGAGCGCGGCGATCTGGCCGCGGCGATCGAGCAGTTGCGGCGACCGCCGCGTCGCCGCGGCCTCGCCGTGGTGCTTTCCGATTTCCTTGGTGAGATCAACTGGGAGCGTTCCCTGCGGGCACTGTCCGGACGCCATGATCTGTTGGCCGTCGAGGTCCTGGACCCGAGAGATCTGGAACTCCCGGACGTCGGGCTGGTGACCCTGCTCGATCCGGAATCCGGCCGAACCAAAGAGGTGTCGACCACGTCCAGCTTGCGACGCGACTTCGCTCGAGCCGCCGCCGACCATCAGGCCCAGGTGGCGACGGTGCTTCGTCGTTGCGGAGCCGCGCAGCTGACCCTGCGCACCGATCGCGACTGGGTCGCCGACGTGCTGCGATTCGTGCTGACCCGGAAGCGGGGCTGGTCGGGCGGCCCGTCGACGGCGCAGCCGGCCCAGGTGGCGGCGCACGCGGGGGAGGCCTGGTGAGTTTCACGCACCCGTTGTGGTTCCTGATCGGCCTCGTCGTCCTCGCGCTGATCGTCGGTTACGTAATCGCCCAGCGACGCGTCCGGCGGCACACCTTGCGGTTCGCCAACCTGGAACTGCTGGAGAAAGTAGCGCCGCAGCGCCCGGGCCGACACAGGCACCTCCCCACCGGCGTCATTCTGGTGGGGCTGATCCTGCTCACGGTGGCATTGGCGGGACCGACCGCCGATGCCAAGGTGCCTCGCAATCGGGCAACGGTGATGCTGGCGATCGACGTGTCGCTGTCGATGGAATCGACCGACGTCTCGCCGAACCGGCTGGACGCTGCCAAAGAGGCAGCCACGGAGTTCGTGAAAGATCTCACTCCTGGCGTGAATCTGGGACTCGTCGCGTTCGCCGGCATCTCCACCGTCCTGGTGTCGCCGACGACGGATCGGGCTCCTGCCATCGCGGCGATCGCCTCGTTGAAGCTCGATCAGCGAACCGCCACCGGCGACGCGATCATTTCTTGTCTGCAGACCATCGATCTTTTCGCGAAGACGATCAGTGGCACGGACGGCCCGGCGCCGGCCAGGATCGTGATGATGACCGACGGCAAGCGCACGGTGGGGCGTACCGAGATGGAGGCCGCGAAGCAGGCCGCCGGCGCCAAGATTCCGGTTTCGATGATCGCCTTCGGCACCGACCACGGCACCATCAACTTCGACGGATCCATCGTTCCGGTACCGCTGGACACGTCGGCCATGCAACAGATCGCGCAGATTTCCGGCGGCGACTTCCATACCGCTGCGACGGCGACCGAGCTCAAATCGGTGTACTCGCAACTCGGTGAGCAAATCGGTTACCAGATCAAGCAGCAGGACGTCTCCCGGCCCTGGTTGATTGCGGGGACTCTCCTGGTCATGCTCGGTGCCGCCGGCGCCCTGGTGATCGGTGGACGCATTCCCTGAAGATTCCGTCCGGCTGCCGGCCGAACCGCAACCCGCCGTGGTGCCGATAGGGTCAGCAGGCGCGGTGGTCCGGTGGGGCACCGGCGGTGACTTGGATATCGGCTCGTTCCTTCAGGAGGTAACCGCGTGACATCGGTCGATTCGGCCATTTCCGAACCCTTGTTTGTCGCTCGCTCGGCACTGGTCACCGGTGGTAACCGGGGTATCGGGTTGGCGATTGCCCGCCGGCTTGCCGATGCCGGCCACCGAGTGACCGTTACCCACCGAAGCGGCCAGCCGCCGCAGGGATTGGCCGGTGTCCGATGCGATGTAACCGATGCTGCCGGCGTCGATTCAGCGTTTGCGCAGGTCGAGGCCGTGCAAGGGCCGGTGGAGATTCTGGTGTCCAACGCGGGCATCACCGATGACACGCTGTTGCTCCGGATGAGCGAGGACTCGTTCACTTCGGTGATCGATGCCAATCTGACCGGCGCGTATCGGGTGGCCAAGCGTGCGGCTTCCGGAATGCTGAAGAAGCGTTGGGGACGGATGGTCTTCATCTCTTCGATCGTCGGGCTGTCCGGGGGGGCTGGGCAGGTCAACTACTCTGCTTCGAAAGCCGGCCTGGTCGGGCTGGCCAGATCGGTGGCCCGTGAGCTCGGGTCGCGGAACATCACTGCCAACGTCGTCGCTCCTGGGTTCGTCGATACGGACATGACCCGAGAGTTGCCGGAGGCGCGGCGTGCGGAAATCATCGGGCAGATCCCGCTCCGGAGATACGCGGCGGCCGATGAAGTCGCCGGCGTGGTGCGGTTCCTGGCCTCCGACGACGCCGCGTACGTCACCGGCGCCGTCATTCCGGTTGACGGCGGCCTCGGTATGGGTCACTGATGGGCACGACGTGGCGAGCGTTCTGTTCCAACGCGGACACCCATCACCAGGGGCGCGTGCCAAGGACGCCTCTGAGCAACCGGCCCTGAGTTCCACAGACCTGAGTTCCCCAGACCTGAATTCCACAGATATGCGAGGACCAATCACATGACCGGAATCCTGACCGGCAAGAATCTGCTGATCACCGGTGTCATCACGGAGGCGTCGATGGCCTTCCACACGGCGCGGATGGCGCAGGAGCAAGGTGCCACCGTGGTGCTGACCGGTTACGGCCGGCTGTCGCTGGTGGAGCGGATCGCCAAGCGGTTGCCCGCGCAGGCGCCGGTGGTCGAGCTGGACGTCACCGACCAGGCTCATCTCGACTCACTCGCAGCGCGGGTCGGAGAGTTCATTCCCAGCGTCGACGGGCTGCTGCACTCGATTGGATTTGCTCCGGCCGGCGCGCTCGGTGGGGATTTCCTGGCCACTGCCTGGCAGGACGTCGCCACGACCGTGCACACGTCCGCCTACTCGCTCAAGGCCCTTGCCGTGGCTGCGTTGCCGCTGATGTCCGCCGGTGGGTCCATCGTCGGGTTGGACTTCGACGCCCGGCAGGCCTGGCCGGCCTATAACTGGATGGGCGTGGCGAAGGCTGCTCTCGAGTCGGTGTCGCGCTACCTGGCCCGTGATCTGGGACCACGCGGGATCCGCGTCAATCTGGTGTCCGCCGGACCGATCCGCACCATGGCGGCGAAGTCCATTCCTGGGTTTTCGGGCCTGGAGGACGCCTGGTCCGGCCGTGCTCCGCTCGGTTGGGACACTTCGGATCCGACTCCGGTGGCCAAGGCAGCGTGTGCGTTGCTGTCGGACTGGTTCCCGGCCACGACGGGGTCCATGGTGATGGTCGATGGAGGGTTCCACGCGCTCGGGTTCGCCGAGGGTGAGACCGCATCGGCGTCTTGAGCCGGCCGTCCGACGATTTTCAGCGCATACTCACTCGCGCCATGTGATGCGAATCACACCCTGAACCGGGTGAGTTGACTTCGGCAACGGGCATTGAAAGCGAGAGAGGTTCTGGTGCAGTGGGTCGCGAGGGCGAACACCCTTCGTGCGCTGCCACCGTGATCTCGCCCGGGGCTGGTCGTCAGGCCGGTCCAAATCGGAGGAAAGGTAAGAAATCATGACCATGGGAGACAAGATCAAGCACGCCGGCGAAGAAGCGGCGGGCAAGGTCAAGGAAACAGCGGGTCAGGCGTCCGGCAACGAGGACCTCGAGGCGCAGGGTCAGGGCGACCAGGCCAAAGCCAACGTCAAGCAGGCCGGCGACAAGGTCGCCGACGCAGCGAAGGACGCTTTCGGCAAGTAGCACGACCGTTCATTCTCGGCCGCGTCGAGCGAAGGATGCTTGTCGATGTCGCGAGTAGTTGAAGCACGGGCCAGCACGGTCACGACGCTGAGAAGCGCAGTGACCGTGCTGTTCTGTTCGGTGGCAACTGTGGTGATTCCGCTTGTGGCCGAAGGTGTTCAATGCTGAACATTTCAGCCTGGTATTGCTGACGGATGCTCCAGTAGCCATCTTCCGATGTGCCCAACTCTGCGGTGCCCCCAGACGCACACGTCGTACAAGATTGAGACGGCGGCGGCGTAGCCGAGAAGGGCTGCCTGTTCTTGTGCGGTCAGCGCTGATCGTGCGCCGCGCTCATATGCGGTGAGTAGGTCCGGCACCTGATTCCAGGCGTAGGTCGCCAGGTCTGGTGGATCTGTGCAGTCTTGGTGCGCGAACAGTGCATGAGCCAAGGCGTAGGCGACGTCGTGAATCCGAGGTCCGTCTGCGACACCTCCGAGGTCCAGGTAGAACGGTATTCCCGCCGCGTTTTGGCGGATGTTGTCCGGATGGGCGTCGTGGTGGATCAGCTGGCCGGGCAGCGTATCCGGCGGTACCCGGTCGCGAGCGAGCATCGTGATGAGTGCGCTCAGCTCTTCGGCAGTGCCGGGCTGTTTGAAGGCAGGGTGTCCCGCAGCAACGTTGCGGCCTAGCCATCGCTGAAGTGTTCGGGTGGACACGGATGTGCTGACCAGGGCTCGGGGTGGGGCCTGCTTGATTGTCGAGGCTGCGTGGTGGAAACGGCCGATCGAGTCGAACAGTGCGGCTCCGATCATGGGTCGCAGGCCGGGGACGTAACGTTCGAGATGCGCCTGGAAAGGGCCGCACTGCATCACGGGCCCGCCCGGGCCGATGATGGGTGCGGCGACAGCGGCGCCTGCAGCTGCGAGTCTGCGTCGCA
The DNA here is from genome assembly GCA_050999445.1 of Nakamurella sp. Classification (GTDB taxonomy): domain Bacteria; phylum Actinomycetota; class Actinomycetes; order Mycobacteriales; family Nakamurellaceae; genus Nakamurella. The sequence continues at coordinate 8,209 of JBPCPG010000300.1, forward strand.
GGACTTGTCCTGCGACGATCTGGCGTCGGCTCACGAAAGGCTTGTTCACGCGGAGCACAACATCTGAGTCGCCCAGCCGCAGATTCAGGCTGTCCGAGCCACCCAAATCCGTCGGGACTGCCCCCGGGGCGATCCGGTCGACCAGGCCTTGAACGTGCGGATCGTCGATCGACGGGCGCCCGGCCGGCACCTGGTGCCGTTCGTACCAGGCGCGGATGACGGGATGGCCGATCATGATCCCAGTATCAACGCATGACCTCAGTCTCAACGCGGCCGATCCCCCACCGTCCCGCCGCCTCCGCGCCCGGGGCCTAGCGATCACCTCGCTTGCTGGGAACCGACGTAGCGTCTACGTCGTTCGGATCCTTGAGGCGACCACCACCGCCGAGCAGATTGAGGCTGCGCAGGTCGGGTGCGATGGTGGTCCTGGCCGTGAGTAGCCGAGGAAGGGCGCAGATGCGTGCCGTCGAGATCATCCCTGACCTTCATGTCGAAGACCTTGACAAGGCGCGGAAGTTCTACGCCGAGCATCTCGGCCTTACGATGTCGGCAGCCCCCACCCAACATCCTGTTCCGTCCGTACCGCCGTCACCGACGATGGGCAACACCTAGCCTGGGGACATGGGTGCGGGCGCGGGGAGCACGTTGACGGCGGCGGTAGCCGGCGCGATCGGCGCAGAGGTCGTCGAACTGCAGGACGTGGTTGCCGCTGATCTTGAGTACGACGCCTTCCTCGCGCATCGCGAACTGCGGCGCGTCTCCGGCATCGCGGTGACTGCGGCCGGCCGGCTGCCCTGGTCGCTCATCGAGAAAACAACAGGAGGCCCGGCCCTTGCCTCGGCCTATCTGGTCGACAACGGCCGTCGGGAGCGCACCGCGTACAGCTCGGGCCTCCTCGCCGAGCTCCCGGCCGGCGTGCGCGCTCCGGCACTGTATGGCGTCAGCGAGCGACCGGACGGCGGGATCGTGCTCCGGCTCGAGGAGGTCCGCCAGGATCCGGAGGGTGCCACCGCCGAGGGCAGCATCGTCGAGGTCGCGCGCGATCTCGGCCGTCTCTCGGGCACCTGGCTCGGGCGTCCTACACCGGAACCCTGGCTGTTCCGCGGTTGGATCGAGCGGCACGCGCAGCCAGGGGCACAGGACGCCGGCCGGAAGACGCTGCGCCAAGGGCGTCCGGCAGCCCGGGCTCGGCTCGCGACTCGATCTCGGCGTCCGCCTCATCAACGCCCAGCCCGCTATCGCCGCCCTGCTCGACTCGCTACCGCAGACGCTCTGCCACCACGACGCCGTCGGGGCGAACGTCCTGCGCGCTGATGGCGTATCGGTGCTGATCGATTGGGAATCGATCGGCCCAGGCGCGGTGGGCGCTGATCTTGCCTCGCTGCTGTTCTCTTCGGCACGACGCGGGGACTGCTCGGCGGGGCTGGTCGCCGAGTGCTTCGACGCGGCGGTCGCGGCCTTCACCGCCGGCATCCGCGAGTCGGGCGCAGAGATCGATCCGGCATCTGTCCGGCTGGGCGTTGACGCTGCGATCGCGCTGCGCTGGAAGTTCCTCGTCGATCTTGCAACCGCGTTGGGGGAGGGCACGTCGGTCCGCCGGGGGAGCGCGCCGGAGGAGGCGCCCGCCGAGGCGATGGACGAGCTCATGGCGCTCAATGGAATCCTTGAGGCGGCCGTCGATCGCCTGCTCCGGCCTGGAATCGCCGACGATGGCCTCGATGCAGTCCGCCGCGACGCCCAATCAAGAGCCGTCTCCAGCACCTCGTTGCAGTAGTACTCCGGCGCTGCTGTTCGGTGCGCCAGCCTGCCACCGGCCACGTCGAGTTCATGGAGGAGCCGGTTGACGACCAAAGAGGTGTTGAACTCCTGCTGCTCAATGTCGATCTCTGCGCTGGTCGGAAGTGCCGCTCATCCAGAAGTATGCGGAGGGGTTCGCCAGCATCATCCGAGGCGAGCAACGCGAGCAGTCGCTTGTGGCCTCCGAATTCGGCCGTCGAGCCTTCGTACTCGGCGGTCGAGATTTTGATCCCGAACCATTCAGAACGACCCGGCAGCCGGCTCTCGACGATGTCCGGTGTCGGCCAACATGAAAAGCCAGGAGGCGCACTCTACGGTCGCACCGGGAACGCTGGGCAGCAGGTAATTCTGCCAATAGCCAGTTGGCTTGCGGGTGCGGCTGATTGTTTGGGCTGCGAGGTGAATGCTGGGCAGCGTGGATGACGTGCCAGCGGTTGAGGACTTCATGCCGTACCGATGTCGGTGGTCATCTTGCCGGTGACGCGGCTCCGGCTGGACGACGGTGTCGACGCGTTCGCCGCCGATGTCAGGACCGCGGTGCTGACTGAACGCGCGGCGCTGGATGTACTGGTCGAGGCCGGGGCGCCGCCGGGTGCGCTGTCGTTCCTGGGCCACAGCGGCGGAGGCGCCCTGG
>JBPCPG010000304.1:0-5544 GCA_050999445.1 Nakamurella sp.
GGGCGGGTCCTACCGACCCGCCCAGGCCACCCTCTGCCCCTGCCACATCCACCCCGATGAACATTCATCAAGAAAGGAATATCCTCATGTCAACGGCGATCACGACGGATCCACCGCAGACGCGGGACACTGTGCTCAGTCTGCGAGGTGTGTCCAAGAGCTTCGGCTCGGTCAACGCACTTACCGACATCGAACTGGATGTTGCGGCAGGGTCTGTCGTGGCTATCGTTGGCGACAACGGCGCCGGAAAGTCAACCCTGGTCAAGATTCTCGCCGGTGTGCACCGACCCACTTCCGGTGAGGTTCTGTTCCACGGGAAGCCGGTGGAGATGGCCGACCCCAGCGAAGCAATCTCGCTTGGTATAGCCACGGTCTTCCAGGACCTGGCGTTGTGCGAAAACTTGAACGTGGTGGAAAACCTTTTCCTGGGTCGGGAATTGTCACCGTTGCGAATGGATGAAGTGCAGATGGAGATCAAATCCTGGGAGCTACTCGGCGAATTGTCGGCCCGGATTCCCTCCGTCCGTATCCCTGTCGCCTCTCTGTCCGGCGGCCAACGGCAGACCGTGTCGATCGCCCGATCGTTGCTGGGCAATCCCAAGATCATCATTCTGGATGAACCGACCGCCGCCCTGGGTGTTGCGCAAACTGCGGAAGTCCTCGACCTGATCGAACGGCTCCGCGAACGCGGCCTTGGCGTGATCATGGTGAGCCACAACATGGAGGATGTCCGCGCCGTCGCCGACCAGGTCGTCGTTCTGCGCCTGGGTCGAAACAACGGTGTCTTCGACGTCGCCACCGTTTCCTCGCAGGAAATCATCGCCGCGATCACCGGCGCCACCGACAACGCCGTGACCCGCCGCTCAGAACGCCGCGGCCCCCAGATCACCGCCGCGGCCGGGAAGGAAGGTCCCGTCAATGACTGATATCAAAGCCACCCCTGGTCCGAAAAGGGCTTTGGACCAGCAGGACGAGCGGCTCCAGCACAACGTCGGCTTCGGCGGGGCGGTTTCCGGTGCGCTGCACAAGATCCGCAACGGCGACTTGGGCTCACTCCCGGTCATCGTCGGGCTCGTCGTGGTCTGGACCGTCTTCCAGATCCTCAATCCGATCTTCTTGTCCAGCGACAACCTGGTGAACCTGACCCTGGAATCGGTGTCCGTCGGGGTCATCGCCCTCGGCGTGGTGTGCGTACTGCTGGTCGGGCAGATCGACCTGTCCGTCGGGTCGGTCAGCGGCCTGACCGCAGCGATCCTGGCCATATTGTTCGTCGGCCACAACTGGCCGGTGTGGGGTGCGATCCTGGTGGCGTTGGCAGCGGCCGCCGTCATCGGGCTCGGCTACGGTGTTCTGTTCAACCGATTCGGCATGCCCAGCTTCGTGGCGACCCTGGCCGGACTGTTGGCTTTCCTCGGGCTTCAGCTGTACCTGTTGGGAGACACCGGGTCCATCAACATCCCGTTCACCTCCTCCTTGGTGAAATTCGCGCAACAGGACTTCGTGCCGTCCGCCCTGTCCTACTTGCTGGCCGCCTTGGCCGCGGTGGCAGTTTTTGTCAGCGGCTACTTGCTGGCCGCTCGGCGGCGTCGCGGAGGTTTGTCAGCGAAATCTCTGCAGGCCATCGTTCTCCGCAGCGTCGCCGTGCTGGTCGTGGCGGAGTTGGTGTGTTGGTATTTGAACAGGAGCCGCGGAGTCGGCTGGATGTTCGTCTTCTTCATCGTCTTGGTGGCGGTGCTGAACTATGCGTTGACGCGCACCAAATGGGGTCGGTCGATGTTCGCAGTCGGCGGCAACGCCGAAGCCGCCCGCCGATCCGGCATCAACGTCAAACGGGTCTACGCCTCCGCATTTCTGCTGTGCTCCACCCTGGCCGCCGTCGGCGGCATCCTGGGCGCCGCGCGGCTCGGCTCGGCCAACCAGAGCAGCGGCACCGGCGATGTCAACCTCGACGCCATCGCCGCCGCCGTCATCGGCGGCACCAGCCTGTTCGGCGGTCGCGGCAGCGCCTTCTCGGCGCTGCTGGGCATCATCGTCATCCAGTCCATCTCCTCCGGCCTGACTCTGTTGAACCTGTCCTCCTCCTTCCGGTTCATGATCACCGGCCTGGTGCTGGCCCTGGCCGTCGCGATCGACTCGCTGGCGCGCAAATCCCGCGCCTCCCACGGACAGGCCTGATCATGACGCCTTCAGAGTCGCTACAGGTGTTGTGTGCCGGCGACCGGTTCATCACCGCCGACTCGCTCGCGCATGCCGCCCGTCAGGAACTCGGATCGGAAATCTCGACCGTGCAGTTCCAGGCACGGTGGCCGGACGAGCCGTTCGGGCCGGTCGACGGGGTCAAGGAAGCCGCCGGGAAGCCGGATGAAGTTGCCCGGCTTGCCGCCGGCGTGCAGGTCATCCTCACGCACCTCGCCCCGATCACGGCTGCGGTCTTCGATGCCGCGCCGGAGTTGCGGGTGGTGGGCGTGACCCGCGGAGGTCCGGTGAACGTCGATGTCGAGGCGGCCACCGCGCGCGGAGTTCCCGTGGTGTACCTGCCGGGCAGAAATCTTGGTGCGGTCGCCGAATTCGTGATCGGCGTGATGATCTCCATGACCAGGAACGTCAACGTCGCCGCGCAGGAGATGGCTCGAGGACGGTGGGACGCACGGTTCTATCGCCACGAATTGACCGGGCCCGAGCTGCGGGCAGCGACCGTCGGGCTCATCGGTCTGGGCGCGGTCGGGTCCCGCATCGCGCAACTGCTGGCCGCGTTCGGCAGCCGAGTCCTGGCCTATGACCCTTATGCCGACCCGGCAACAGCCGCAGCGGTGGGTGCGGAGCTGCTTCCCCTCGAGCAGGTGCTCTCGGCCTGCGACATCATCAGTGTCCATGCCCGGCTCACCGACGACACCCGAGGAATGTTCGGCACCGCCGCGTTCGCCGCGATGAAGCAAGGAGCCCGATTCGTCAACACCGCCCGCGGTGAGCTGGTCGACCAGCAGGCCCTGCTGTCGGCTCTGCAATCCGGTCACCTGGCCGGGGCGGCGTTGGACGTGTTCGATCCCGAACCTCCCGATCCGTCCGACCCGTTGCTGTCCCGACCCGACGTCATCCTCACCCCCCATCTGGCCGGAGCCTCCCGGCAGGTCGCTTCCGAATCAGTGCACCGGGTCACCGCCGAAGTCGCGCAGTATCTGCGCAACGGAGTGTTGCAACACTGCGCCAACCCGGACTGGGTCCACCAGCACACCACCACCCGATGAGCACCATTGGTCTGGACCTGGGAACCTCCAGAGTCAAGGCCGTCCGGTTCGACGACCACTGGCAGGCAGTGGACAGCGAAGCCGAAGCCACTGAGCTGCTGCGAACCGCCGACGGCTGGTGCGAGCAGGATATGGATGACGTGTGGGCGGCCGCCATCAGGGTCGTGCGCGCTATCGCGGAGCGAACGCCGGACACCGTCGAGCTGGTCGCACTGACCGCGCAGGGTGACGGCTGCTGGCTGGTCGACGCCCATGGCGAGCCGGTTCGCCCTGCCATCTTGTGGAACGACAACCGTGGTGGCCTCACCATCGACCAGTGGGAGAGGGACGGCACCCTGGAACGGACCTTTCGGATCAACGGCTGCTACGGCGCGTCCGGGCTGGCTCACGCCCAACTCCGCTGGCTCACGACCTACGAACCATCCACCCTGACCAGAGCGGCGCGGCTGCTCAGCGCCGGAAGCTGGATATACCAGCAACTCACCGGCCGGCAGGTGCTGGACGTCTCCGATGCCGCGAACCCGTTTCTGGATGCGCGCACCCGCACCTACGACGAGGGTCTGCTGGACCAGTTCGACCTCACCGACAGCCGCCGGCTGCTTCCTGACCTGGTGGCCGGGCCCGACCGGGTCGCCCCGTTGCTGTCCCCGGCGGCAGCCGTTCTCGGGTTGCCGGCCGGAACCCCGATTGGACTCGCGCCGTACGACGTACCTGCCACCGCAATCGGCACCGGCACCACTGAGGTCGGGTCCGCCTTCGCCGTCCTGGGCACCACGTTGTGCGTCGGCGTGGTCACCGACGACCCGAAACTGGACCGCAGCCCCAATGGGATGACGTTGCCGGGCGTCACGCCGGACCGGTGGCTGCTCGCCTACGCCACCATGACCGGCACCGAGGTTCTGGATTGGACGGCGAACGTACTCGGCCTGCCCGACGTTCCCGCCGTCCTGCACCTCGCCGGAACCGCGGCGCCCGACAGCGGCGCGCCGCTGATGCTGCCGTACCTCTCCCCGGCGGGAGAGCGAAGCCCCTTCCGCAACAGCGGCATCCGCGGCAGCCTGCACGGAATCAGCCTCGCCCACAGCCGCGCCGACATTGCCCGCGCTGCCCTGGACGGGCTCACTCTGGCGGTCAAGGACTGTCTGCACGCCGCCGGACAAACCAGCACCCTCGCGTTGGCCGGCGGTGGCGCCCGCAGCCCGCTGTGGTGCCAGAGCATCAGTGACGCGACCAATCTGCCCGTCACCGCGCCCGACACCCCCGAGATCGGAGCCCGCGGAGCCGTCCTGACCGCCGCAGCCGACCTCGGCGCAGGCAGTCTTCCGGATCTGCTCGGCCGCGCCGTTCGCCCCGGCACTACTTACCATCCCCGACCTCAGGAGACTGCGCGTCTCGCCGCCGCGTACGAACTGCTGATGGTCAATCAGCGACCGTAGGCGAACCTCGCCCTCGGCCAGACCCAGCGATCCGTCGCTCGTTCTGCATTTCAGGGCAGCTCGAACAGGGTTACCCGCGCTCTTGGGCCGAGTGGGGCACATGAACGCGGCCGTCCACGCCGCTCATCCACGCACCTTCTCGCGCACCTTGCCCAGCAAGGTACGCGGCAACGAGACCGGCTCGAAGGCCCTGGCTGCAGCGGTCAGCGACGCCACGGAATCAGCGTCCAGATCCAGATCGGCTGCGGCGACGTTGAATTCGAGTTGCTCGACGCTGGAGGCGCCTGGAATGACCACGACGCGGGGCAGGCTAAGCAGCCAGGCCAGCGCCACCTGGGCGGGTTTCGCGTCGTGCGCAGCGGCAACCCTGCGCAGCAGATCGAGCAGTGGTTGCGCCCGCTGCAGGTTCTCGGTGCCGAACAGCGAATTCATCGCCCGCACGCCGCCGGGACGGTTTTCCGCGGAGTACTTGCCGCCGAGCAGGCCCTGGGCGAGCGGGCTGTAGGCCATGATCATCCGGTTCTCCCGCTCGGCGAACGGGACCAGATCCTCCAGCGGCGCCGGACGAGCGAGCGAGAACTGCACCTGATTGCTCACCACCGGCCGGCCAAGTGCGGCGTCGGCCTTGCGCCATCGCTCGAGCGAGTAGTTGGAGACGCCGACGGCCCCGATGCGGCCGGCGTCCAACAGCGTGCGCATGCCGGGCATGATCACCGAATCGGGCACCAGCGGGTTGGCCTGATGCACTTGGTACAGCGGAATCCGGTCCAGCCCCAAGCGGTTGGCGCTGCCTTGCTCGCGGCGGCGGATCACGGGTGGGAACGGAGCAACCGGGAAGATCTTGCTGGCCACGATCACCTCGC
>JBPCPG010000096.1:0-3181 GCA_050999445.1 Nakamurella sp.
GGTCGGACCAGAAGTACGGCGGCCGCAGTGGAATCGAGAACGGCGAACCCAGCATTGCCGACAACAGGATCGCCGGTCGATCCCGGGAGTCCGTCCAGTGTTCGACCCGATGGTGACGGCCGCGGACATCGTCGAACCAGGCCGAGCAGTCGCCGACCGCATAGATGCAGGGGATATTGGTAGCGCCGACGGCATTGCACACCACTCCACCTCCTGCGCTCGGCGCAGCCAACTCGAGTCCGGAGCCGTGCAGCCATTCGACCGCCGGTGTCGCGCCGATACCGGCCACCACCACGTCGGCCGGCACCTGCGTTCCGTCGGAGAGCAGTACACCTGTCACCCGATCCGTTCCGAGCAACCCGGCAACCGCAACACCGCATCGCAATCGAACTCCGTGTCGGGCATGCAGGGCAGCAACGATCCCGCCCATCTCCGGTCCCAGGGGCCCGGCGAGCGGTGTCGACGCGGCCTCGATCACTGTCACATCCAGGCCAAGAGCACTTGCCGTGGAGGCGATCTCGGCGCCGATGAAGCCCGCACCGATGACGGCCAGCCGAACACCGGGTCGAAGTTCGCCGCGCAGGGCAGCGGCATCGGCCAGCGTTCGAACGGTGTGCACCCCGGCCGGGGCCCCCGGCATTCGCCGGGCGCGCGAACCGGTCGCCACGACGACGGCGTCGGAAGTCACCGCCCGGCCGTCTGCCGTGGTCACGGTCCGGGAATCGCCGTCGAGGCCGACGGCCCGCACGCCGAGCAACCACTGTGCGTCGAGCGCCTCGTCCGCCAACTCGAGCGCCAGTTCCAGGTCGGTGGTGACGCCGGCCAGAAAATCCTTGGATAGTGGCGGCCGATCGTAGGGCCGAATGTCCTCCTCGCCGACGATCGTGATCGACCCGTCGAAGCCCTGGCGGCGCAATGCTTTTGCTGTTGCGTGACCGGCCAGGCTCGCACCGACCACGGTGACACGCCGCGGAATCTCCATCAGCGAAGAACCCCAGGAGGAAGGTTCGGCGGTTCCTGCGACACGGTTACATAGATGTCGCCGTCGGTGATGGTGACCTGATGGGTGCGCACGCCACGTTTGGCGGGTGGCGCGTCGACTGTCCCCGTGCGCAGGTCGAAACGCGAGGCGTGCAGGGGACACTCGATCTCGCAACCCTCGAGCCAGCCGTCGGCCAGCGAAGCGTCCTGGTGCGTGCAGGTGTCGTCGATGGCGAACACCTCGCCGTCGTCGGTATGGAAGATCGCGATCGGGGGAGACGCCTCGTCCACGCGCAGCGCTTCGCCGACCGGCAGATCCGCTAGAGCACAGATGAGCAACACGGCGACCTCATTTGCGCTAGGCACAACTCGATTCGTAGTACGCAACAGCTTCGAGCAGGGCGTCGCTGCTGTCAAGGCCCGGGCGTCACCGTAGTCTGGTGCGTACTGCTCTCTCGGTCGCAGAGACGGCGGGACATCACCGTGAGAGAGAACATCAGGTAGAAAGAGGATCGCCATGATGCCAGGCATGCCAGACCTGCAGTCGCTGCTGCAGCACGCCCAGCAGATGCAGGCCGACATGGCGCAGGCGCAGACCGACCTCGCGCTGTCGGAGGTGACCGGCCATGCCGGCGGCGGGCTCGTATCGGCGACGCTGAGCGGCGACGGGCAACTGAAGGCACTGGTCATCGACCGGTCGGTGGTGGATCCCGACGAGGTGGAAACCCTGGCCGACCTCATCATCGCGGCCGTACGGGACGCCGGCCGAGCGGCCGCAGAACTGACGGAGCAGAAGATGGGCTCCGTGACCGGGGGACTGGCCGGCCCCGGGGGGCTCGAGAGTGGTGGTTTCGACCTGTCCGCCTTCGGTTTGCCCTCCTTCGATGCACTCGATGAGGACGACGGCGGCGAAGAGGACGGCGAGGAAGAGGACGGCGACCAAGCTGGCGAGGTCACCGGACCGCCGCGTGAACTGCCCCGGTCGGGAGCCTGATAGGTGTACGAGGGTCCAGTCCAGGACTTGATCGACGAACTCGGCAGACTGCCAGGGATCGGCCCGAAGTCCGCGCAGCGCCTCGCCTTTCATCTGTTGACCGCAGATGGCGGGGACATCACCCGGTTGCAGACCGCGCTGCAGCGCGTGAAGGACGAGGTGCGTTTCTGCACGGAGTGCGGCAACGTCGCTGAGGGAGAGCTCTGTCGGATCTGCAGCGACCCGCGTCGCGACGCCGGCGCCATCTGCGTGGTCGAGGAGCCGAAGGACGTGCCGGCGATCGAGCGCACCAGGGAGTTCCGCGGTCGCTATCACGTGCTGGGCGGCGCCATCTCCCCGATCGACGGCATCGGTCCGGACCAGCTCCGCATCGCGCCCCTGCTGCGCCGGATCGCCGAACCCGGGGTGTACGAAGTCATCCTGGCCACCGATCCCAACCTGGAAGGCGAGGCCACGGCGACGTACCTCATTCGACTGCTGCGCACCTTTCCGGATCTGTCGGTGACAAGGCTGGCCAGCGGGTTGCCGGTAGGCGGCGATCTCGAGTATGCCGACGAGGTCACGCTCGGCCGGGCGTTCTCAGGGCGACGTTCCGTCGACGCCTGACGTCCGCCTTCGGGAACAGCGGATCGATCTTCGGATCGGCCTTCACCGGGCGATCTTCCCCTCGAGCCGCCTTCCTCGCGGATGAATGCGTTGACTTCTGCGCCCCGGCGCCCCAAACTTCCCGAGTCGATCCTTGCCCCCTGCCGTCCGTCGTGGCGTCCCAAGTGTTTCCCAAACGTGACCGAGCGGACGTCGAGTGAGGATCGACTGACGGTAAGGTCCAAAAATCGCCGGACGGTATCCGTCCGGACCCTGCGCGCACCAGCCTGCCGGCGCGTTCGGTAGATCAGGCTCGCTTCTTCGCTTCCCCAGCCGATCCCACGGACCGGCGGAAAGAGGTTCCATGCGCAGCACCACATCCCGGCGGTTCATCGCAGCCGCCGGCGCCCTGACCCTGGCCGCGTCGGTCGCGGCCTGCGGTTCGGGCCGCACCGACAATGCCGCCACGTCCTCGACACCGGCGGCGCCCACCTCGGCCGCCAGTACCTCCGCGGCTTCTTCCGCTGCCGCAGCCACCGGCTCGGGCACCGCTGCCGCAGCCAGCGGCTCGGGCACTGCGGCGTCCATGCCGAGCTCGTCGGGCGGTGCGGCGTCCTCGGC
>JBPCPG010000125.1:0-3354 GCA_050999445.1 Nakamurella sp.
GGAATGGATCAGCTCGATCGCTCGTGCTGGTGCAGATCGGCCCTATCCTTTGCATAGTTTAAGTTGTAAAGTAGGCGCCTCGGCCCAGGCATGATGTGACTGTTGCTCCACCACCGGTCGCCTCGCGTCCGGGTCATGTGCGAGTCGAACAGTCGGTCGCAGCCTGGTTTCTGAACGAAAGGACACCCAGTGCGGGAAACCGTCGCTCCGGGTACTTTTCCGGCTCCCTCGTGTCCTGATCCCCATGCTTCGACCGTTCCGGTGCGTCCGAATGCCGGACCCATCTACGTGTCGTCGGAAGCGGTCGCGGGCGCAGCAGCTTCGCTCGACCCGGACGTCAGCCCAGGTCCCTGGGGCGTGTGGATGGCCGAGTTGGCGCTCGGACTTGCCAATAGCCACCGAGACCTCACCGCCACGGTGGACGCCATTGCCTGGGATGGCGCCCAAGGGCTCCCCGGTGCAGACTGTGGCGCCTTGGTGGCCCGACCGGCCAACGGTGCCCCGCTGTGCGTCAGTTCTACCCATTCGGATGCGCTTGCCTGCGTCGACCTGGATGCACGATTTTCCGGCCCCTGTTCCGCCGTGCTCAGCAACGGGTCGACGATTCGTATCGACGAGCTCGCGGCGGTGCTGGACTGGCCGGAGTATTGTGCCCAGGCGCTCGCCGTCGGGATCAACAGCATGCTGTGCGTGCCACTCACGACGGACGGAAGACTGTTCGGGGCGCTGGTTTTCTACGGCCGGGCACCGTTTGCCTTCACCGACGAGACGGTGCAGGGCGCCCAGTTGTACGCAGTGCATGCTGCGGTCGCGCTTGCTGCCGCGCAGGATCATGCAAATCTGCTGGCTGCAGTGGACAGCAGAGACCGGATCGGACAGGCCAAGGGCATCCTGATGGAACGCCACAAGCTCACCGACAGTCAGGCCTTCGCCATGCTCACCAAGGTTTCCCAGAACACGAATACGCCGTTGCGGGTCATCGCCGATCAGCTATCGACTACGGGCCAGATACCGTTTGCGCAGACCAAAGATGATCGGTCGGTCGCCTGATCCGGCGTCCAACGGTCACGTCCGTTCTACTGTCCAAGAGGAGATTCCCGTGAGTGCCGTCGCTGGTCCCACCGACGCATTTCAAGGCCGACTTCAGAGCGAACCGGTGGTGGTCGGTTCGCCGGCCCCCGCCGGTGAGGTCGTCACCGGTGGGATCGGTACCGGTGGGATCGACACCCGCGAGATCAGAGAAGTAATCTACGGGGACGGCATCATTGCTCGAAAGGGTGCCTTTTCCCGGGAATGGGTCGAGCGCCTGCGGCAAGATATCGATGTGGCGTTCGCAGAAGCCTCGAGCCGGACCGGGGGAGCAGTCGGGCGCGGCCCCAATCGGTACTACGTGGAAATCCATCCTGAGGCGCTCCGAGGGTTCGTCGACATCGTTACGCACCCTTGGTTTTGTGCTGTCAGCGAGACCATCTTGGGCGCGGATTACCAGATCGTCGAGGTCGGATTCGACGTGCCCGGCCCCGGCGCCAGAAATCAGCCCTGGCACCGCGATTTCCCGATGCCCGAGGAAACAGCCAGGGACGGCGTCCTCACCTCGTTGGCCTTCAACATCACCGCAGTGGACACCGAACCCGACATGGGACCGTTCGAGATCGCGGTGGGCACCCAATGGGACTCCGGCCCTGATTTCGAGCATGCGATGTTTCCCCCGAAGTCGCTGTACGGCCGGTTCGAAGAACGCGCGGTTCGGAAGTTCCCGCAGATGGGCGACATGTCGGCCCGAACCGCACTGACGATTCACCGTGGTACCAAACATGATTCGCGCAAGCAACGCCCCGTGCTCGTCGTCGGCGTTGACGCGCCGGCGGCGGGGAACTCCGAGCGACACGACCTCGCGGTCACGAAGACATTCTGGGAGGCCCTGCCCAACTCGCTGCGTCGTCACCTCCGGTGCCCGGTGGTCGACGAGCTCACTCCCATCACGCAGAAGCACACCATCGAAGGCTTGGTGATGGGGGAGGCCTGATCTGGACGGTGGCTGCCGACGCACGTCCATCTCCGCCCATTTTGGTTCGATGTTCTCTCTGCTGGTGAGCGTCCCGACGATGGCGCCGGTGGACGATCACCGCCGGTCAGGCAGAACGCGCTCAGAGTGCACCTTGTTCTGCCGTTCCGGCCGGATGCGGCTGATACACCTTGACGACTGTTTTGTCAGCGAGCTTTCCTGTCACTTCGGTGTCCAGCCCGGCCATCGCCTGGCCGCCGGCGTGTGCCTCCAACGCCTCGGCGCTGGTCCACTTCTCGATCATGACCAGGGTTTCCTGGTCCTCGTGAAGGGCATACAGCTCGCACCCGTCATCCAACTCGTGCACCCGCGCGATCCTGTCCTCGAACAGGGCGACGACCTCCGCCCGGTGCTCGGGTAGCGGATAAACGGTGGCGATGACGACGACGCTCATTCGGTAGTGCCTTCCTCCTTGACGGACCCGGGCGGAACGCTGCTGCGGCCCGGATTGTGCAACTACCAAGATGCCCTACCCGGGGTGCGACGAGAGCACCCGGGCCGCCGGGCGGGTCCGCTAGGCCGGGTCCCCGATGCCCGCACCCACGATGCCCGCACCCACGATGCCGGCACCCACGATGCCGGCACCCACGATGTCGGGAACCTGCGGCTCATCCTGGAAATCGGAGATGTTGCTCCCAGACGACGTTGCGCAGCCGTTCGTCGCCGTCGGGCTTCATGTCGACGATCGCGGCCTGTCGGAGGTGCAACGTGTCACCGTGGTGAATGCGTTGTGTGCGAGTCATCGTGACGTGAGCACGGTAGCCGGCACCGGTGAAATATGGGTCGTCGAATTCCGCGGCCACTGCGGTCAACTCACGGACGAGGCGTTCATGGAGCAGCTCCAGCTCGTTCGTCTGCTGCACAACGGTGACCGGAATGGTTTCGGATCGGCCGAAACCTTCGTCATGCCCGGCTCGGAGCATGAGCGGACGCTGGAATGCGAAAACCGGCGCTATGGCGCAGACAGCAGTCCGAAGTGGGTTGTCGATGACGAAGGTCGGTGCCACGGTCAGATGCAGAGGCCAGGTCTTCAACGGGTAACCGTCGCCCAGCGCCAGCGGCTGAAGGGGAAGAACGACGACGTATCTGCCCATCAGTGCAAAAGTGCAGGTCGCAGAACGGCCGTGCGGAACCGGTTCTGGCACGTGGGGGTGAGTTCAGGCACCGCGCGGTAGCTCTCCGGACGCCGCCGTATCGATGATGATGGGCCGCGCGACGGCTGATCCTCTGGGTGGGCGCGGCATCTTGGCGGTTTCCCGTCCGACCCGTCTGGTCGCCCAGGCATCGCC
>JBPCPG010000147.1:0-4491 GCA_050999445.1 Nakamurella sp.
GTGCGACCGCCGTCCCGCCCGTCCGGCGCCCGTAACATTTCCGGCGTGACCATCCTTCCCATCGTCATTTGCGGTGATCCGGTTCTACATCGGTCGACAACCGTCGTCACGAAGTTCGACGACGGTCTGACGGCTTTGATCGACGACCTGTTCGAGACGAACTCGGCTGCGAACGGCGCCGGCCTGGCCGCGAACCAGGTCGGCGACAACAGGCGCGTGTTCGTCTACGACTGCCCGGACGACGACGGAGCCCGGCGGAAGGGATACGTGGTGAATCCGACGATCGAGACGTCGGCGGTCCCGGAGGGTATGCCCGACCCGGACGACGACTACGAGGGCTGCCTATCGGTACCCGGAGAGAACTTCGCGACCGGCCGTGCGGACTGGGCCAAGGTCAGCGGGGTGGATGCGAAGGGCGAGCCGGTCGAGATCGAAGGCACCGGATTCTTCGCCCGCTGTCTGCAACACGAAACGGACCACCTGAACGGACTGCTCTACCTCGACCGACTCGTGGGCCGCAATGCGCGCGCCGCGAAGAAAATGATCAAGGCGAACGGTTGGGGCGTACCGGGGAACTCGTGGTTTCCCGGACGCGACGCCGACCCCTTCGGTCACTGAAAAGCTGGAATTCTGACACGCTGCCTCCGGTCGTTGGCAAGCAGTTCGGGTCACCGCAAGCAGGACGGGTCACCGCAAGCAGAATGACCCGAACACAAGCAAGCGGCCGCCGTCCGCACCGCCGGGCGAACAAGCCACCATCTGCACCGCCGGGCGAACACGCCACCGTCCGCGCCGCCGGGCGAACAAGCTACCGTCTGCACCGCCGGCCGAACGGCGACCCTTCAGCATCGCAGGCAACGGGGCTGTCACCAGCGTGCATCGTAAGGTATTCCGGTGACCGCCAACGATCGTCCTCCCGAAGCAGCCGACAACGACGACCAGGGCAGCTCGAACTCGACCGGCTCCGAGAATTCATCCCCGAAATCTTCGGGATCTCAATCGGACGGCGACAAGGCGTCTTTGGTCGTGTTGGCCAACCGGCTCCCGTTCGACCTGGAGCAACAGTCCGATGGCAGCACCAAAGCCCGGCAGGCGCCCGGCGGCCTTGTGACCGCGCTGCAACCGATCCTGTCCCGTCGTCACGGCGCGTGGGTCGGCTGGCCGGGTACTGCAGACACCACCCTGGAGCCGACCACTACCGGCGGGCTGACGCTGGAACCGATCGCGCTGTCCACGGACGAAGTGAACGACTACTACGAGGGATTCTCGAACGCCACGCTGTGGCCGCTCTACCACGACGCCGTCGCCGCCTCGGAGTTCCATCGCCCCTGGTGGGACTCCTACCACGCGGTCAACGCCCGGTTTGCAGAGCGCGCCGCCGAGGTCGCCGCACCCAACGCCACCGTTTGGATCCACGACTACCAGCTGCAGCTGGTCCCCGAAATGCTGCGGCAGCTGCGGCCTGACGTCCGCATCGGCTTCTTTCTCCACATACCGTTTCCACCGGCCGAATTGTTCAATCGATTGCCGTGGCGCCGTCAGATCCTCACGGGCCTGCTGGGTGCTGATCTCATCGGCTTCCAATTGCCGGGTGGCACGCGAAACTTCGTCCGGCTAGCCCGTTCACTTCTGGACGTTCCCACCAATGGCGGGCTGCTCAGCTACGACGGTCGCACCATCCGGGTGGCGGCCTTCCCCATCTCCATCGATTCTGCCGCCCAGTCAGCACTCGCCGCCACTCCGGAGGTGCACGAGGCGGCGAAGAAGCTTCGGGTCGACCTCGGCAGCCCGAGCAAGATCATCCTGGGGGTCGACCGACTGGACTACACAAAGGGAATTGACGTCAGGCTCACTGCCTTCCGCGAGTTGCTCGCGGAGAAGGACCCCTCCGTCGAGGATGCGGTGATGGTGCAGATCGCCACACCCAGTCGCGAACGGCTGCAGTCCTACATCAAGATGCGAGAGGGCATCGAGCGGCAGGTCGGCTCGCTCAACGGTGATTTCGGTAAGATCGGCCGGCCCGCCGTGCACTACCTGCACCAATCTTTTCCCCGCGAGGAGCTGGCCACGTTCTACGTGGCCGCCGATGTGATGACCGTGACGCCGCTGCGAGACGGCATGAATCTGGTCGCCAAGGAGTATGTCGCCTGCCGTGTCGACGGTGGCGGGATATTGCTGTTGAGCGAATTCACCGGAGCCGCGCGAGAACTGCGCGCCGCCCTGCAGGTCAACCCGTACGACACGGACGGGGTGAAAGACGGATTGCGCGCCGCTCTGACGATGTCGACGGTTGCCGCCCGCCGTCAGATGCGATCACTTCGCCGCCAGGTGCTGACCCACGATGTCGACCGGTGGGCGGCCGCGTTCCTGAGTGCACTGGAAGGCACCAGGGACCGCGTCGCCGATGCCAGAAAACGTTTGCCGTCCGAGGTTCTGGAAGCTCTCGACGAGGTCGCCACCACAGAGCGGCTGCTGATCGCCACCGACTTCGACGGCACCCTCGCGCCGATCGTCGACGATCCGGGCACCGCACGCGCACTGCCCGGGTCGGTCGAAGCGCTGCGATCGCTGGCGAGCATTCCCGATACCGTTGTCGCGGTGGTTTCCGGCCGCTCCCTGGCGGATCTCCGAATGTTTCTGGGCGAGAACGAAAATCTGGAACTCGTCGGAAGTCACGGCGCCGAGGTCGCCAGTCCGACCGCCGACGGGTCACAGTATCCGGAACACACCGGCCACAGCGAGCTGTCCGAAACAGCCGCGGCTCGGTTGGCGGAGCTCCGGCTGGCCCTGGCCGAGCTCACCGACCGATATGGGCGGGTGAATCTGGAGCCGAAACCTACCGGCATCGCAGTCCACCTGCGCGGAGCCAACGAGGAGGAGGCCCGTGCCGTCACCACGGTGATCGAGAAGGACCTCGCCACCCTGCCGGGAGTCCAGCTGCTCCGCGGCAAGATGGTTCTCGAGCTCACCGTGGTCGCCACCGACAAAGGGCAGGCAGTCCAGCAGATCGCCCGCGACAATCGCTGCACCGCAACTGTTTTCATCGGTGACGACGTCACCGATGAAGATGCCTTCCAGTCATTGGGCTCGCACGACGTCGGAGTCAAGGTCGGCGACGGTCCGACTGCCGCGACCGTGCGGATCGTCGATCCGGCCATGGTCCGCGACCTGTTGCAGACCCTGGATTCCGCTCGACGCCGCAGCCGGAGGCGGGACGCCGCCGCACAATTGGCCAGGTGATGCTTGGCGGGGCGGCCTGGGTGATGCTGGCGAGGCAGCCTGGGTGATGCTGGCGAGGCAGCCTGAACCTTCGCCCGCCGGCGGCCCGATCCTCGGAGCCGCTGCGGTCTGCCGCGATACAGCGTCGGTGGCCAAGGCGGCCTGGAACTCCGGCGTGCCGGCGGCCCGAACCTCGGAGCGGCGGCGGTCTGCCGCGTAACAGCGTCGACGGCCAAGGCGGTCTGGACCTTTGGCGCGCCGGCGGCCGGATGCTCAGAGCCGCGGCGGTCCGGTGGTGGTACCTGGCATGAAGGTTGTCGGCAACACGACGCGGCGCCCATGTGGGCTGCGGGCCGGATCCAGCAGCATCCGGCCGGCCTGCCTGCCCTTCTCTCCGACCGGCTGGGCAACGGTGGTCAGGCCGGCGTCCAACGCGGCCTTGATCCCGTCGAAACCGGCAACCGAGACGTCCTCTGGAACTCGCTGCCGACGCCGGGCCAGCTCCTGGATGGCGCCGAGAGCCAACACATCGGAGGTCGCGATCAGCGCCGTGATGCCAGGATCCAGCGACAGCACGTGCGCAGCAGCTGACGCACCAGCCGTGAGCGAATGGTCGAACCTTTCCACCACCGGCACCCGATCCCACGCGACACCGGCCGCCATGAATCCGTCCCGCAGTCCTGCCAACCGGTTGCGCTGCACGTGATAATGCGCGGCCTGTTGCCGCGCCTGGTCGACCAGACCGTCCCGATTGGCCCGGCCCAGTCGCATGCACACCACTCCGACGCGGCGGTGGCCAAGAGCCAGCAGGTGTTCGGCGACACCTCGGGCGGCGGCCCGGTCGTCGATTCCGACCAGATCGGCCCCCTCGAGGGCCGGCTGGTCGCAGATGACGGCCGGAACGGGCCGAGCCAGGACGGCGGCCAGATGCGGGTCGTCGTCGGGCATGGAATACGCGATGAATCCATCCACCGCCGCGCTTGACACCGCCAGGGTGTCGTCGGAATCGGGACTGGCCGGCACCAGGAGCAGGCCGACCCTGGCATGGTCGCACTCCAGGGTCAGACCCTCGAGGAAAGCGACCGCGGCAGGATCTCGGAAGGCGTACGACAACTGCTCGGTCAACAGCAGCCCGATGGCGCCGGCCTTTCGGGTGCGCAGCGATCTGGCCACCGGATCGGGCCCGGGATAGCTCAACCTTCTCGCAGCGTCCATCACTCTGGCGCGCAACTGCGGGGACAGCTGGTCCGGCCGGTTGTAGGCGTTGGAAAC
>JBPCPG010000326.1:0-3213 GCA_050999445.1 Nakamurella sp.
CCGAAATAGAGGACACGGCGATCGATCACGGCATCGTGCCCAACTCCGCGGAGTCCGCTCGGGCCACCGCGAACCGGATAGCGAAGCGGGCTCACCTCGATCCTGATGACAGGGCCCGGTTGCGGGGCGTGGTGATGGCGGCGGAGCGCGAGTGGTACGGCGGCTCCCCGTCCGTGTCCGCGCACAGCCCGTCGCTACCTGCGCACAGCCCGTCGCTACCCGCGCGCACCTCGTCGGCGCCCGTGCGATCCCAGTCGGCGCTCGCGCAACCTGCGTTGCAGGACCCTTCCGGGACCGACATTATTGCGCGCGATCTCGCCGAGGAGCGCGAAACGGCCAACACCACGTCCAACGGGGCACCGCTGACCCGTCAGCGGCCGGCGCCCGAGCGTGGGAACCAGGCCGATCTGGCCGCCGCCGCCCTGAGCGTCATCAGCGGCCTCCGCGAACACGCGAAGACCCGGCTCTCGGACCGCATCGTTCCTCGATCCCTGCGCCACTCCGCCCGACCCTGAACAGCAACTTCCGGCTTCCAGATCGCACCCCAACTCATCACTTACGCGGGCTGGCAGGCGTAGGCGCTCGACCCGGGGGGTGGATCGACCGATCAGCTCTGTTCGTCGAACCGACGGCGGAATCGTTCTTCCATGCGCTCGGAGAGGGACGCGTTGGCGCCCGGCGCTACGGCCGCCGGCCTGCCGGCGGCTCTGGCTCCCGGCTGCCCGAAGATGAACAGGCCGACCGACGCGACCATGACCAGGAACCCAAGCACGCTGACGATCACGCCAACGGTCAGGATGCTTTGGGTAGAGATGACCCCCACGACCAAGAGCACCAGACCGACCAAGAAGGCGATGGCGGTCAAGATGGGCCGTCGCCGCCGTATCCTGCTGACGTTCACGCTGGTGGCGAACTTGGGATCATCCTGATACAGAGCCCGTTCGATCTCGTCCAGCATGCGCTGCTCGTGCTCGGAGAGCGGCATGAGTCCTCCTCCGGCACCCCGGCCAGCATTGGCCGGTCAATGTGAAACGGACGTCGAACGGCGTCCTAGCACAAGGATACGAGCACACGGCAACTACTTCTAGCGAGGGGACGAATCTCTTGCTGAATGAGACCTTTTCGGTACTGCTGGGTATGTTGATGCGGGGGCGCCGGTGGCGGTCGGTCGGGGCGCCGACGTGCCCGCCTGGAACGGTGCATCGAACAGCGACCCGCGCCGAACGGCGCTCGACCCGAACCGGGCATTCACCAGGTCCAACGCGGTCTCCGCTGCCCGCCATCCGGCGCGTTCTTCGCTCGCACCCAGTTCCAGTTGCTCGCTGACCTGGGTCACCGGGACCAGCCCTTCGAGCCTGATGCCGATCAGCCGCACCAGGCCGCCGTGTCCGAGTCTGTCCAGGAGCGCAGCCGCGGTGGAGTGGACCATCCCGGAAAGATCGGTCGGCGTCGGCAGGGTGATCGAACGGTTGACGGTCGAGAAGTCCTCATAGCGCACCTTCAACGCGACCGTGCGGCCGCACACTCCTGCTTCCCGTGCTCGCCGGGCGGTCCGCTCGGCCAGACGCAACAGCTCGCGCCCGAGGAAGACCCGATCGGCGGTATCAGCGCTGAACGTGGTCTCGGCACCGATCGACCGGTCGGTTGACCCGGTCTCCACCGGCCGATCGTCCAGACCGTTCGCCAGGTCGTGCAGCTTGGCTCCGGTCGCCGTCCCCAGATGGCGGATCAACGTGGTCCGCTCGACGGCGGCGATCTCGCCAACGGTGCTCAGGCCGAGTGACTCGAGCAGCTGGGCCGTCTTCGGTCCGACACCCCACAGCGCTCGCACCGGCAGCGGATGCAACAGGGGTAGCGCCTGTTCCGGAGGCACCAGCAGCAGCCCGTCCGGCTTGGCAAGCCCGGAAGCGAGCTTTGCGATGAATTTGGTTGCACCAGCGCCGACCGTCGCGGTCAATCCCAGCTCCCGGGCGATCCGGGCGCGCAACGTGGTGGCGATTCGGCCGGGGCGGCCCGAGAGCCGACCGGCTCCTGAGATGTCGAGGAAAGCTTCGTCCACCGACAACGGCTCCATCAAAGGAGTGACGTCATCGAAGATCGCCATGACGGCGTCGGAGGCCTCGCGATAGGCGCCCATGTCGGGCGGGAGGACGACTATGCCGGGGCAGAGTGCCTTGGCACGCCCGGTGGGCATCGCGGAACGCACGCCGCTCCGACGGGCTTCGTAGGTGGCTGAGAGAACCACCCCGCGCCCATTGTCACCAGCCACCATCATGGGTCGGCCACGCAGTTCCGGCCGACGACGCAACTCGACCGATGCGAAGAACGCATCCATGTCGACATGGAGAATCGTGCACAGCCGATCGTCGACGGACTCGATGTCGATCGTGACATATCGCCGGCCGTCGGCGCTTTGGCCCACGGCTCAGCCGGCCGTCATCCGAGCGATGGCGTGCAGGTCGCCGGCGATCTCTCGCATTCGACCATGCCGGGCCAGCGCCGCCTCCAGGTCTGCCAGACCCGCCTCATCGAGCTGGCCACCCGCCCGGCCGCCAGCCGTTCGCTGATTCGCAGCGACCAGTCCGGAGAGCACTCCCAGCCCTGAAATCGACTCGGTCTCGAGGCCGCCGGCCGCGAGAAGCGACGCCAGGCCGGCGATATCGTACCGGCGGCGCAGGGGATCCTGCGGCCCGTAGCGTCCGTCCACGCTGTTCAGCATCACCGCGGCCTCGCCGAACCGACCGGCCACGGCCTGCGCGAGCACGGCTGCGAATCTGCCGGCAACGAGCACGGAGGCGATGCCACCGTTCTTGAGGGCCGCCCCGATGCCGGCAACCGCAGCCGCCGGATCGTCGACGGTTTCCAGCAGGTGGTGACAGAGCACCAGATCCGCAGCACCCCGCGGAACGACGTCCGACAAGGCGACCGCGTCGGCCTGAATGGCTGTGATGCGTTCAGCCACTCCCGCATCCCGAGCGCGCCTGCGCAGAATCGCAAGTGCATCGATGGACGAGTCGACGACCAGGACGGTGCACCCCAGTACGGCAAGGGGAACCGCCCTGGTGCCACTGCCGCCACCTATGTCGACCACCACGGCCGACGGCACCCGCTTGGCGAGCCCGACCAGTGCGTCGGCTACTGGATCCACTGCAGACGGGCGGGGAATCACGCTCACCGGGTCGCACTCCTTGGTCGATGACTACTGGGTTCGAT
>JBPCPG010000360.1:0-2839 GCA_050999445.1 Nakamurella sp.
GCGTAGGTGGTGGATTGAACTGGAGTGCTGAGCATTTCTGACCTTCCTGATCGTCGGACAGGAAGAACAGTAGGAACGTTCGGCGCGTCGGGCATCGGAGCGTAGAACCTGCATACCGCAGGCAGTCCCAGACCCGGGGTGGACCCAGTACTGGTCCTGTGGACCTAGTCGGCGTGAGCCGGATCGTCGGCAGCTTCTAGAACAACAGCATCGGGTAAGCCGGCCTCAGAACGGCCGGTCGGCGGGGCCGACGAGGCCGGCGTGGAACGCGAGCAACACCAGTCCGACCCGGTCGCGGCAGCCGAGTTTTGCCAGCAGGCTCCCGATGTGGGTCTTCACGGTCGACTCCGCCATGAACAGGCCGGCCGCAATCTCACCGTTCGTGAGGCCACGGGCGACCTGACGAAGAACCTCTGTCTCCCGGGTGGTCAGCTGGGCCAGCGGCCGGTCCGAGGCGGGTGGGGCCGAGGTCAGACTCGGCGCGATGTGGGCCAGTAGTCGGCGCGTCGCCGACGGCGCAATGACGGCATCGCCGGCGGCGACCGCACGGATGGCGCCGAGCAACTCCTCGGGTCTGGCGTCCTTCAGCAAAAATCCGGAGGCGCCGGCACCGAGCGCGGCGAAGACGTAGTCGTCAGAGTCGAATGTCGTCAGCACCAATACATGCGGCCGCGGTTCCGGTTCAGCCAGCAATCGTCTGGTGGCCTCCACCCCGTCCATCACGGGCATCCGGATGTCCATCAGAACGACGTCGGCGCCCACCGCATCCGCGGGTCCGGCGCCGGTGAGCGCGGCGACCGCGGCGGCTCCGTCCGCCGCTTCCCCGACCACGGTGATGTCAGGCGACGCCGACAGCAACATCGTGAAGCCCGAGCGTACGAGCGCCTGATCGTCCACCACGAAGACCCTGATCGTCATGCCCTACCCCGCATCGAGGTGCGATTCAAGGGGAACGACGCCGCCACTCGGAACCCGCCGCCGGACTGTGGGCCGGCGATGAGCTGCCCGCCCTGCAAGGACACCCGCTCCCGCATGCCGAGCAATCCGTGACCGCCGCCGTTCTCGCCGCTCGACAGTGCGGATCCGCGACCACGATCGACGACGGCGATGGCCAGGAAGTCGACGCTGTGAGTAAGGATGACCTGCGCCTGCGCGGAAGGTCCGGCATGCTTGAGCACGTTGGTCAACGCCTCCTGGACCAGTCGGTACACGGTGAGGGCCAGCCCGGCCAGCACAGGTTGCGGCTGCCCTTCGATGGTCAGCCGGACCTCGGCACCGGCTTGGCGGACCTGCTCGACCAACGCCGGCAGGTCAGCGAGCCCCTGGGCCGGAACGTATCCGGCCCGCTCGGGGCCGGCCGGGTCGGTCCGCAGAACTCCGACCAGCTGGCGCATTTCGGCGAGGGCCTCGCGACTGGTCTCAGCGATCGTTCCGAGCACGGACTGCGCCAGTTCCGGATGATTGGCCACGGCGGCGGCAGCCCCGTCGGCCTGCACGATCACCACGGAAAGTGAGTGGGCCACGATGTCGTGCAGCTCCCGGGCAATCCTGGCGCGCTCGGCAACCGCGGCGATACTGGCTCTCTGATCCCTTTCCGCCGCCAGCAGATGGGTGCGTTCGGTGAGTGCACGGAGTTGCTCGGCCTGGTGATCCTGCCGGTCGCGCCGCCGCTCGCCGAGGACGAACGCGGCGATGACCGTGATTCCACAGAAACCGACCGCCATCGCCAGCACAAAGGTTTCCGACCGCAATGAACCTTCGGAATTGTAATAGCCCCATCGGAGGGGACCGAGTACTGAGCCGATCAGCCCCAATACCAGAGCTGCTCGGGCCCAGACCTTTCGGTGGCAATACACCACCGCGGCATGAACCATCACCGGGACCAGCAACACCGCAGGTGTCGGAGTTCCGAGGAACCGAAGATTGAGCAGCAGCAGGGCGGAACTGGTTACCAGGGCGATCTCGGGAATAGTGCGACGCACGAGCAGTGGCACCCAACTCAGCCCCAACACCCAGCCGCCGACGCCGCCGTCCCGGAAGTAGGGAACGGTTCCGAAAAGATTGACGGAAAGGACGATCAGCAGCAACACCGCCAGGATTCCGTCACCGGCCCACCGATGCTGCTCCATCCATCGGTACAGGGCCGGGCGCACGGCTCAACCGTAGTTGCGGAAAGTCTGCCGCGGATCCACCCATGGTCGGAGTTCGGGTGATGATCGAAGTTCGGGTGATGGTCGGCCCAGCTGGTCTGGCTTCGCCGAGATCAGGCGTCCGGTCCGGGGAGCGATGTCATTCCATGCCAAGTCTCGGGAACAGACCGAGCGCGTTGCTGCGGGTCAGCTCTTTCCATCCGGGGCCGCCACCCGGAAACTCGGCGGAACCGACGGTCCGGATCTGCTGGGCGACCGCTACGGCAGGGGTAAAGCAGAAGTCGCTGCCGTACAACAACTTTGCCTTCCCGAAGGCGCCAACCAGAGCGGGAACCTGATGCGGGAAAGGGGTTCCGGCCGTCTCATCCCACAGCCCGGAGAGCAGTTCCGAGTACCGGGGCCGTTGGAATTACGGTCACCAAGAAGAGCGGTGCGGAACAGCTCGATCCGTTCCGCGACGAGCGGCAGCACTCCCCCGACCAGCTCGGCGCGGCAGGATTGTCGCCGCTGCGGGTGTTCCAGATGGCAACGCTCGAGGGTGCCGAATTTCTCGGGACGACCTCACCATGGGCACCGTCGAGGCCGGGAAGAAGGCAGATCTGGCCCTGCTGGACGCCGATCCCCTCGATGGCGTTAACAATCTGCACACCGTCGCGGCCGTGGTCCGGGCCGGACGCTACTACTCCCGA
>JBPCPG010000044.1:0-8104 GCA_050999445.1 Nakamurella sp.
TGCCGTAGCTGCCGGAGATCTTCACCTTTTTGCCGTTCGAACCGACCGCATCTCCGGCCAGGGTGTACGTGCCGCCGTAACCCAGAGGTTCGCCGAGCGTCCAACTTGTCCTGGCCGCGTTCAACGCACCCTTGACGGAGTGGCCCTCGGCGTTGGTCAGGACCACGTCGGCCAGGATTCCGTGCGCCGCTTGCAGCGTGATCGGGGTACGCGGCGAGAGACCGTCGCTGCCGAGCTTCGGGCTGGCGGTAAAGCTGACCGGCTGCACGACGACCGGGGGCGGAGCGGACGAGCTGGTTTTCGAGGAGGTCGTGGTCGAGGTGGTGGAAGGGGTGTTGGACGAGGCGGCCGACCGCGTGCTGGAGGGGGCGGACCTGCTGGAGGACGCCGTAGTGAGCGGGGTCGGGGCGGTGATCCCGCTGACCGGGGGTACGGTGACCGGCGGTACGGTGACCGAGGGGCCGGACGTCACAGACCGGGTGGCTGCGGACCCGGAAGTAACCGCTGGCCTGCCCGTGTTGGTCTCCGACGATGCGGTCGGACCACCGGGTGAAGAAGAGCCGGCCTGGGGGCTGCTCGTGCACGCGGTGAGCAGGGCTGCGGCGAGGCCGGCGGCAACGACCAGCTTGATGGGTGATCCGCGCATTCGAGGGCCGTCCTGCTCGGGTGACTGTTGGGAGACTTACCAGTTCGTACGTGGCGCCACCGGACCGCGATCGGCGACTGCGCCAGTGCGGTTGGGGGTGACCTTCGCAGATTAGACGGCACACCCGCCCCGAGGTTGCGTGTCGCGCCGAGCGTAACCGGAGCGTGACCATCCGTTCATCTTCCGGTGCCCTGGCCCGGTGTTGCGGCCGTCCCCTGACGCGGTGCCCGACTGTGCCCTGACCCGGCGCCCGCCTTGCTGCGCCTGACCGCGTGTGGTGCCCCATCGCGACGTCAGTACTGGTCGGGCCGGCTTCCGACATGCTCCGGGGAGGTCACCGGCTGCACGCCGGTGATGCGGTGCAGCGCGAAAGTTCGCATCGACTCGCGCAGACGGTCGAACGCGGCGACGGCGCCTCCGGAGACGGCAACCGGTTCGATCAGTCGTCGGGTGGTACCGCCCTCGGAGTCGACGTAGCCGATCCAGACCGCGCGGTGGTCCTCGACCGCCTGCCGTAGCAACATCATCGACTCCTGCGGGGACTGCGTCCGACCGACGTCGACGACAGCGTCCGCGCTTCGCATCCGCTCGATCAACGCGACGAGTTGATCGTCGGAGGGCGTCGGCGGTTCGCGGCGACGAGCGGGCGTGAGCACCGCTCCTGGAGTGCGCTGCAGGGCCGCCCGGAGGTCGATGACGCTGCCTGATGCGTCCTCGGCCGCTGGTACCAGGCCGGCAGAACGCAAGGGCGCCAACAGATCTTCTAGTCGGCTGGTCGAGATGGCAACGGTCGGTGCCAGTCGCCGGATGAGCATGCCGGAAGCCGTGGCCTGGGCGATGGCTTGATCGATCAACGACGGGTCCTCGCTGCGAAGGTACGACGCGGCGGCTCCGACGCGGAGCACGCCATGACGACGCGCGACGTCGTCGATGAGGTAGGTGAGCGACTGCGGCACGCCGGTGACCGAATGCCGTTGGAAAAGGTCGTGCAGGTCGCCGGATGAAGCGCCGGCGTCGAACGCCCGACGCAGACTGTCCGGCGTCACGCGGTAGACCGTCGCGCTGCCTGCCGATTCGACCTCTGCGGCCGCTGCGAGCTTCGCGGCAAGTTCCGGCTCGAGACGTCCCGGCGCCACCACGGTCAGATCGGCCTGCACCATGAGAGTGTCGACAGGGTCGGGCAGAGCATTCTTCAACGCCTCGGCGGCGGCCTGGCGATCGGCCGTCAGCAGGGCCCGTCCGGCACCGGCCAACGCGGAGAAGGCGACCACGCCGAGCGCGGTGCCCTCGGCGACGACACTCCGGGCCATCGGGTCCCGACGGTCGGGAGACCGCAGCGGCGCCATCCAGGCGAGCGTCGCCGAGAGAGCTTCAGCCTCGAGGCCGCTACCGGGCGGCAACTGGGCGAGGGCACCCAACACGAAGCGGCGGTCGGCCGGCCCCCGGACCCACGAGAGCTCCGCTGACAATGCGGCCAGCACCTTGCCGGCGGCGTCGCGACCACCGGACCGGGACGGCTCCCGCCGCAGGTCGAGCCAGGTTGCGGCCAGCAGCGCCCAGGACTGCTCGTCGTCGTCCTCGCTGAATTCGTCGGCCGCACTCGTGGGCACCCAGCTGTTGACGGCCGTGCTCGACCGGGGTTCGCTGGTGGCGATCAACCCGGCTGCCGCGAGCAGTTCGACGTGCAGGGCGGTCAGGTCCGCGTCGAGGTCGAGGTCTTTGGCCAGGCGCCGCATCTCTCGGACGCCCATCCCTCCCGATCGCAGAGCCGGTGCCGGCATCCGGCCCAACGAATCGAGCATTCGGCGGGAAATGGCAACCGCAGCGAGGGCCTGACCGGCGGCAGTGCCGTCGACCGTCCGCTCGCCCTTTGCTCCCGGCTCGACCGGTGGACTCTGCACATGGACGGGGCCAAGCGGGGCGTCCCCACGCAGCACCAACCCAACCTCGCGAGGCAGTACCACCGAACCGGGATCCAGGCGGATGAGCAGGCCGTCCCCGACCAGCGACCGGACCAGATCGGCCAGCGATCCGGTGGTGCCGACGGACCCCCTGGGCCGCCCCTGGGCCAGCCGGGCCAACAATGCGCGGCCTTCGTCGCCGGCCGCGGCCAGCGACGTAGTCACGTCCTCTGTGCTCAGCCGACCCCTCGGGCCGAACCCGCCGGGAAATTCCCCCATGGCTGCTCCCACGGCGGGAGAGGGCTGCACCGGGTCACCGCCTCTGATCAGAGCCAGCGTCTCCAGTTCCGCGAACACCCGCTTCACCGCACTGGTTGGAGCGGCCCTGCCGAGAAAGTTGCTGACGTGGGTGCTCGACACCTGGTTGCTCGAGAGCTGGTTGCTCGACACCGTTGTCCCCGTCACCCGGGCGTCCGACGCCACTGTGCTCGACGCCTGGGCGTCCGACGCCACTGTGCTCGGCGCCTGGGTGCCCGAATCCAGGGCGTCGGAGCTACGGCGGTTGGTCGTCCGGGCACTGGTCCCCCCGTCGCCGAGCAGCACCACCGACTCCAGTACCTGCACCGCGAACCGGTTGAGCCCTTCCAGCGCCCGCCAGACCGAAGGAGGACTGTCCAATCGGCGCGCGAGCACGGAGAGATCGGTGGGAGCCGGAACGGTCAGGTCGGGTCGGGCGCGCAGCAGCGCGCACAAGGCTGCGTCGTCTCGGCCGCGCAGCCACTCCAGGGTGGATGACATCACCGTCAACGGTACTGGTCCGCCGGACCACCTCCGCCCGTCAGCCGACGCGGGTGGCCGAGCGGCGCGCTCATCGACCATCGACTGCGCTCTTCACCGGATCGACTCGTCGCGACTGAGCCTGAGAAGCGCAACTGTCGAGGGCGCGGCCTCGCGAGACAAGACGGGATGGAACGGGCGGTTGGGTCAACGAGGATGCTCCTCCCGGCGACCGCTGCCGGGCCGGGTTGGCGGTCGGCGGCGCGGTAGGCGACAATTCGAAGCGGTCGACGTTGCCCGCTCCCGGTCGGCGCGAGCGACGAGATAGTTCTCGGTAGTCCACAGAGCTGCAATTGCGCAAGGAGATCCGGTGTCCAAGAAGCGGAAGAGGGCAGTCGATCCAGGTTGGCCCCAGGTCGAGGCCGGCGGTCACGCCGTCAGCGAATTCAACGCAGACCGGCAGGGCGCTCTGTCGCCGTTCGGCGAGGTCGAGTTTCCGCTGCCGGGCGACCAGTTGCCGTATCAGCACCCGACCACGGTGATCAACCGCTGAGTTCTTGCACCGCTCGGCCCTCGCCTGCTGATTCGACCGGTCCGGATCGCCGGCCTGGTGATCGCGGCCGGCTCGGGACACCGGTTCCGCCGGACCGAAGGCGCTGTCCGGTCTGGCTCGAGCCTCGATCT
Source organism: Nakamurella sp. (assembly GCA_050999445.1). Classification (GTDB taxonomy): domain Bacteria; phylum Actinomycetota; class Actinomycetes; order Mycobacteriales; family Nakamurellaceae; genus Nakamurella. The sequence continues at coordinate 4,009 of JBPCPG010000044.1, forward strand.
TGGTGTTCCGGCCGCCGGCTCCCCCGAGGCCGTGTCGATCATGGTGACCGATTCCTCGGACATCGCCGACGGGTCGGCCATGGTGCCGGATTCGGGAGCGCGGCGGACTCACTGCATCGGCCCGGGCCGGACGCGCGGCTCAGCGCAACACGCAGAGCGGGCTACCCTTCCGACAAAGGCCATCGGTAGATGCGTGTCCCATTTTTGGACGCGGGCGTCCCCACGGCTCCACAAAATGCACCACCAGAGAAGCTGCCAGTGAGAGAGGGTACGACGCCATGGCCATCCCAGGGCCCGGATATTCGATCACGATGCGGGTGGCAGCTCCTCCGTCGGCGTCCGCTGCCGGCGACCTGACCAGTGCCGTCGGCCGGGCCGGCGGTGTGATCACCGCCTTCGACGTCGTCGAGTCGGCGGCCGGCCTGATGGTGGTCGACCTTTCGGCGAACGCGATGGACGCCGAGCACGCGGAGCGGATGACGGACGCGGTCAACGCGCTGCCCGGCGTCGAGGTTCGCAAGGTGTCCGACCGGACCTTTCTGGTACACCTCGGCGGCAAGATAGAAGTCACCTCGAAGGTCCCGCTGCGCAACCGCGACGACCTGTCGCGCGCCTACACGCCCGGGGTTGCCCGGGTCTGCATGGCGATCAACAAGAACCCGGACGACGCGCGCCGGCTCACCATCAAGCGCAACACCGTCGCCGTCGTCACCGACGGCACCGCGGTGCTGGGCCTTGGCAACATCGGCCCCGCGGCCGCGCTGCCGGTGATGGAGGGAAAGGCCGCGCTGTTCAAGAAATTCGCCGGAGTCGACGCCTGGCCGGTCTGCCTGGACACCACCGATACCGAGGAGATCATCCGGACGGTGCAGTTGATCGCACCTGTCTACGGCGGCATCAACCTGGAGGACATCGCGGCCCCGCGGTGTTTCGAGATCGAGCGACGGTTGCGGGAACTTCTCGACATTCCGGTCTTCCATGACGACCAGCACGGCACCGCGATCGTCGTCGTCGCCGCGCTCCGCAACGCGCTGCGGGTGGTGAAGAAGGACATCGGGAATTGTCGCATCGTCGTCTCCGGGGTCGGCGCCGCCGGCAACGCGATCATTCGCCTTCTGCTGCACCAGGTTCCGGCGGATATCATTGCCGTCGACATCAACGGCATCGTGCATCGCGGACGCCCCGGAATGGATCCGAACCTCGCCGAGGTGGCGGAGAAGACGAATGCCGCAGGAGTCTCCGGCTCGATCCAAGATGCAATGGTGGGCGCAGACGTCTTCATCGGGGTTTCGGCGCCCAACATCCTCACAGCGGCGGACGTCGAGAGGATGAATCCCGACGCCGTTGTCTTCGCCCTGGCCAATCCCGACCCGGAGATCGACCCGCTGGAAGCCCAGCGGCATGCTGCGGTGGTCGCCACCGGCCGGTCCGACTTTCCGAACCAGATCAACAATGTGCTGGCCTTTCCCGGAGTCTTCCGCGGACTGCTGGACGCCCAGGCCCGCATCATCACCGACGACATGCTGGTCGCTGCGGCGATGGCCATCTCCGACGTGGTCGCGCCCGACCAGCTCAACGCCTCCTACATCGTCCCCAGCGTCTTCGACGAGAAGGTGGCCAAGGCGGTCGCGCGCGCGGTCGTTGCCGCGGCCCGGGACGGCGAGCGGGTTTCCGGTGGCGCGAAGGAGTCGGCCGCGGCCGGCGCATGAGTCGGATTCCGCGATCGCCCACCGAACAATCTCGGGTACCCGCCGAACAACGGCATTGACGTTTCCGATCTTCGCAATGGCGCATTGGCGACCGTTACTCGGACACCGTGCCCCGGAACACATATCAACAGCAGGAGAGCAATGATCGCATTCCCGAACAGTCAGGAATCCACATGAACGGGCCGTCCTTTTCGCACACCGACGAGCATGGACGCGCCAAGATGGTGGACGTCGGCGACAAGGCGGCGACGGCTCGATCCGCTGTGGCGACCGGATGGGTGCGCACCACGGCCGAGGTGATCGACCTGCTGAAGCGGGATGGTCTGCCCAAGGGTGACGCGCTGGCGAGCGCCAGGATCGCGGGCATCATGGCGGCGAAGAAAACGCCGGAATTGATCCCGCTGTGCCACCCGATCGCGTTGTCCGGGGTCGTCATCGATCTCGACCTGACGGACACCGCGGTTTCCATCACCGCCACGGTGCGCACCACCGACCGCACGGGAGTCGAGATGGAGGCGCTGACCGCTGTTGCGGTGGCCGGCTTGACACTTCACGACATGATCAAGGCAGTAGACCCAGCCGCAGTCCTGGACGCGGTGCAGGTCGAGCGAAAAGATGGCGGAAAAACCGGTACGTGGCTTCGGCCGGAAAAGTGAGTCAGATGAGAAGATCAGCAGTCGTCATCATCGCCTCGACCAGGGCGGCCAGCGGCGTATATCAGGACCGCACCGGGCCGGTGATTGCGCAGTGGTTGAGCGACAAGGGCTTTGCCGTAGAAGGGCCGATCGTCGTGGCTGACGGCCCACAGGTGGAGGCAGAATTACGCAAGGCGGTCGGTGTCGACCTGGTTGTCACTTCGGGAGGTACCGGGCTTTCGCCGACGGACCGCACTCCACAGGCCACCGCCGCGGTCATCGACTACGAGGTTCCGGGACTTGCCGATGCCATTCGTCGGGCCGGCGGGGACGCCGTGCCGACCGCCATGCTCTCCCGAGGCCTCGTCGGCGTGGCGACCCGCACGCTGATCGTCAACCTCCCCGGATCGACCAACGGCGTCAAGGACGGGCTCGGTGTGTTGTACCGGGTGATGGCGCATGCGCTGGAACAGATATCGGGCGGCGATCACCAGTCGGGTGGCGGCGTCTGATGGGCAGCTTCTGATGGTTGACGTCTGATGGCACATGTCTGTGTGATGGGACGCCGCTGATGGGCGGCCGGGTGGCGACCGCGGGAGTCACCGACCACGTTCTGGACATCCCCGCGCATCATGCGGCTGTCCAGGATGCCGCGGCCGGTGCGACGGTGGGATTCACCGGTGTGGTGCGGAATCACGACGCCGGTCGCCGCGTCGTCGAGCTCGAGTACCAGGTGCATCCGAACGCCGGCGCGGTGGTCGCCGAGGTCGCAGCCGACATTGCCTGCCGCGACGGGATCATCGCCGTTGCGCTCACTCACCGGTACGGCTTGCTGGGAATCGGGGAGGTGGCGATCGTGGCCACGGTATCGGCCGCCCATCGGGGCGAGGCGTTCACCGCCTGCTCCGACCTGGTCGACGAGGTCAAGCGGCGCCTGCCGGTGTGGAAGCGGCAGGTCTTCGACGACGGAGCCGACGAATGGGTCGGGTCCGCCTGACGCTTGAGCCCTCCCGCAGCGCAAGCCCCAACGCCCCCGGGTGGTCCCCCCCCCATTTTTGTGCCCCGCCCCTGCTGCCTGAATGAGGGGAGAAACCGGCTGGACTTCTAGAGCGCCGGACCGGGGAGCTTGGGCAAGGTCCAACCCGGTTGCTTCTGCGCCCACAGCCAGACGAAGTACGTCTGAGCGGCGGACACGATCAGGCAGATCCAAATTCCGATGCCGGGGCCGTAGGAAAATCCGGCAACGTCACCACCTGTCTTCGTGAAGATCTCGATGAGCGCGATCAGCGTGATGACAAATCCGGCCGCCGCGGCGAACATCAGGAACTGCGGCTTCACCTGGCTCACGGCCTGGCCCATCATCGCTCGCATGGCTACGACCACAGCGACCGCGACACCGAGCACCGTCGCGAGCCACCAGTACTCGTGCCAGGCGCCGGCGCTCGTACTGGCGCTGTAACCCGCGAAGGAGTAGGACGCCGACAGCCAACCGAAGAAGCTGAAGATCAGCAGTACCAAGCCCGCACCGATGATGATCCAGTCGCTGGTGCCGACCTTCGACACATCGAACGACGAGGCGCGTGCGGGTCCGGCCGCTGGTGGGTAGGCAGAGGCGCCCGGCGCACCGAAACCAGGTGTGGCGGGTGGATAGCCGCCCTGGGCAGCGGGTGGATAGCCACCCTGGGCCGGCGGTCCATAGCCACCCTGAGCCGGCGGTGGATAGCCACCGGCGGGAGGTGGATAACCGCCTGG
>JBPCPG010000013.1:0-5626 GCA_050999445.1 Nakamurella sp.
CCGATGTGGAGTGCGAACTCCCCGAGGTCGGGAATCGCGTCCCGATCGGCGGTCAGGCCGAAAAAGACGGCTCCGTTGTAGGACGTGCACGCCACCGCGAGCGCCTGCCCGGCGGCCAACGGCGCCACCGGATACATCGCCTCCACCGGCGAACCGCCGGCGTACAGGCGGACCTGCGGGCCGGGCACGTTCGTGATCAGGACGTTGTACATCCGGCCCGACAATTGCCCCGCAACCCGAGCACCCAGGGCATGCAGCGTCGGCGGCGCGAACCGGCCCAACGCAAGCAGGGCATCTGCGCCGACCTGCCGACCGGAATCCGCATGCGCTCCCATCGCGAACGACACCTGATGCAGACGCATCACGGGGTTCGACTCGGCGACGGGGAGATCGACGAGGTACGACACGACCGGGGAGGATGCCTGCCCCTCCGGTCGACCGTTCGCCGCGGGCGCCATGACCGACATCGGTACCAGTGCCCGCAGGGTGGTCGTGGCGGTGACGGCCTCGCCACGCGCAAGCAGCCAGGTGCGCAGCGCCGCGGTGATCAAGGTCAGGATGACGTCGTTGACCGACGCCGAATGCGCGGAACGGATTGTTTTCACATCGGCCAGATCGAGGCGGAAGGTCGCGAACCGCCGCTGCCCACTCATGGTCATGTTGAGCACGGAACGTGGCGCCGGCTTGATCGTGCGCCGCAGGATCTCCACCACTTCCGCGCCAACGTGCCCTGCCTTCGCCACGGTCGAACCGATGTCCGCCGCGGCCAGCCTCACCACGTCCAGCAGATCTGACGGTCGGCTGGTGATGTCGGCGATCGCGTCGACGATCAGATCGACGTCGCTGGGCGCCGGCTGCGCAATCCACGATTGCTCCGGCAGGGTCCGTGGACGCTCGGAGAGATCCAGGATCGCCGCTGCGACGTCAACCGCCCCGATCCGGTCGACCATCGCATGATGCGTCTTGTTGATCAACGCAATGCGGCCATTCTGCAGGCCCTCGATGACGTACAGCTCCCACAGCGGCCGGGTCCGATCGAGCGGCCGGGAGATCAGCCGGCCGACCATGTCCTCCAGCTGGGCCGCAGTTCCGGGTTCCGGCAGCGCCGACCGTCGAACGTGGTACGTCAGGTCGAAATTCGCATCGTCCACCCACACCGGCCGCGCCAACCGACCAGGAACGAAACGGACCCGCTGCCGGTAACGAGGCACCAGGGTCAGCCGAGCTGCGATGAGGTCGACCAGGTGCTGGTAATCGAACGTGCCCGGGGCCGGCTGCAGGACCACCACGCCCCCGACGTGCATCGGTGCGGACTTGTCCTCGGCGTAGAGGAACGCGGCGTCGGTCGCCGAAAGGCGGTCGGTCATGCCTCATGGTGACACAGGCCGAGCTGCCCGAAGCCGACCTGCGCCGCGTCACCTCATCCCGGGGAGACGGCAGTGCGCGGCGCCGCCGTCTGCAGCTCCGATGCCAGCTCGCGCAGCGCCTTTCGCAGCGGCGAACTCGGCGCAACCTCCGACAGCGGTTCGCCCCGCATCCAGGCCTTGTCCATGCTGGGCCGGTCCTCGGGCAACGCCGCGGTCACTGCCGCTCCCGAGAACCGGGACAACGCCGTTCTGGCCTCGTCGATGGACGCTGCCGTGCGCCGTACCCGATTGAGCACGATGCGGGGCCGCACGGCCGGCAGCATTTCTTTCAGCTCGGCCAGACCCCTGGTCAGCCGTTCCATTCCGGACGGATCAGCCGACCCCACCACCAGCACGACGTCGGCCGCAGTCAGGATGGCCAGCGTTGCGCCGTTGCGCCGCGGGGCGGCGGTGTCGAAGGTGATCTCCTCGTCGGCCTCGAGGCAGAACCCACAGTCCACGAAGGTCATCGGAGCCATTGATCTCGCGAGGTTCAGCAGCGTCGGAATTGCCGACGGGCGCACCTCCGGCCACCGATCGGCCCTGGTGATACCGGTCAGCAGACGCAAGTTCGGCGCAATCGCCCAGACCAGCTTCGTCAGCTCGGCCAGGTCCAGTCGGCCGTTGGCGGCATGTCGGCAGGCTCCGGCCAGGCCGGGTGACTCGTCGAGTAGCCCGAACGCGCTCGCCTGCACGCCACCGTAGATATCGGCGTCGACCAGCAAGGTCGGCACGCCCGTGGCGGCCGACTCCACCGCCAGGTTTCCGGCCACGGCGCTCCGGCCTGGCGAGCCGACCGGGCCCCAGACTGCGATGACGCGGCCACCGGGCGGCGGGTCGGCCGGCGGCGCGGGCTCGAGGGTCTCCGGAATCCGGTCAGCGCTCGGCAGCGCGAGTCGAGGGTCGGCGAACCCGACGGGTGCCGAGCCCGGCGGCGTCGCAGTTTCGGAGGTGCGCGCGGTGACCGCGACGCGAGCGGCGGCCAGCAGGGCCGGAGCGCCGACGTCGTCGGCCATCAGATTCAGAATGCCGAGGCGGGTGAGCCGGGCCTTGACCCGCTCGTCCCCGGCCGGGTGGATTCCGAGGATGGCAACACCAGCGGCAGCCAGCCGCTGCACCACTTCGGTGTCCAGCCGGCGCAGACCGGCCGAGAGTACGACCACCGAGGCCTGACCGGTGGTGGCGGCGGCCAGCACGTCGGCGACGTCGACGCAACGGCGGATCACCGTCATCCCCGACCCGGGTCGGTCCAGCGCAGCCACCAGATCGTTCTCCCAGTCCTGGCCGTTGCCCGCGGTGAGAAGCCCGGGGCTCATCTGTTCCCGCTCCACAACGCGACGAAGGCCTCACCCCTTGGTAACGTCTTCACCAGTTGCTCGGCCGACGCCGGGGGGACCAGTACGGCGACCTGGTAACGGTTCGACGTCGCCCCGGACAGTCCGCCAGAGGCCGGCGCGCTCACCGACTGCACCGTGACTTTGGCGGAGATGAGTTCGGTCTTGGTGTCGACGGCCGTGGTGGTACCGCCGACGATCAGGTAGAGGTCGATCAGCGATCCGTGCGTGACGCCGGGCGGCATCCGATCCGGTGAGACACCGATGACGACGATCCGCCCGGCCGCCGTGGGCCGCACGGCCGATACCGGCACCAGGTCACCCGCCCTCACCGGCACCACCAACCCGGACCCGACGATTTTTCCCACGTCGGACGCAGCCAGGTAGTTGCCCGCCCCGGAACCGAGATTGACATCGACCGGCACCAGGTCGCTCGCGGTCAGGACGGTACCGGTGGCAAGGTCCCTGCCTGCCGCCCACACCGCAGTGGTGTGGGAGCTGGCACCGATCACCCGGGCTCCTACCACGACGGCCGCGATCACCAGGAGCAGCCCCCCGATGATGCGGATGTCGAGCCATCGCGGCCGGGTGGTCCGCCGTGGAACGGCAGCGCCATCAACCCCGCTTGTCTTCATGAATCCCCCGTGTTGGTTCTTTCCACGACCGATGCCCCACCGATCGGCCCCGACTCCCCTGGCCCAATTGTGGATGGTTGGTCCCTGTTCTGCCAACTGTGCCAGACTGAACCGGTTGCCAAAGCAGGTCAAAGCTCCTCGCTGCAGGCTACCGCGCGCAAACTGCTGATTCGAAGGCCCGACCGACGAGAAGGACGAGGACGACCTTGCTCACCGAACGCTTTTTCACCACGGGCACCCCGGTCACCGCGGCCACCGCGGTCACGGTGGCGGATCAGGTCCAGTTTCGAGGTCTGCAACAGCCAGACGTGCTGGCGTGCGTCGTGAACAAGTCGTCAGCGGAGGTTTCCGCCCGAACCCCGAGGGAGGTATGGGTGTGACCGCGGATCGTTTCCTGACCTTGGCGGACGTGGCCGAGATCCTTAACATTTCGACCTCGCAGACCTATGCGTTGGTCCGCAGCGGTGACCTGAAGGGCATCCAGATCGGTGGGCGGAATCAGTGGCGGGTCGAGCGCATCCGACTGGAGGAATACATCGACCAGGCCTACGAGCGAACGGTCGCTTCCTTGTCGGAGATGCCCGCTTCCCTGCCCGTTGACTCCTGACCGTCCACCATCCGGGTTGCTGCCGTTCCGGACCAATGCCCGTGGCCTTGGTCGGCCCGAGATGGTCGCAGCCGACGGTCGACCCGCCGTCGGCGCTTCCCCCAGGTGATGCGTCATGCACAGAGCCCAAGCCCGATGAGGTGCCGGTCGAGTTTCGTCGCCGATCGAGGGGACCTCGTTAGCGGCGCTCTTCGCACCGAGGTGCACACCAATCGCACAACGGACCGGAAATGAGGCTTCGCGATCTCCGGCAGGTCGGAATGCGGGGTTCGGACGGCCACGGCACGTGTCGCGCGGAGCCTCGGCGACACTTCTCCATTCCGGACACGCAGCGCCCCACGTTCGAGGAATAGCTCGAATCCGCCTACCCGTAGGGATCTGTCAACCAACCGGCTCAGCCCAACGGCAGCGCTCTGACCAGCACGACTGAGCCGAGCGGCACCAGCACCACCGACCGCACCGAAGCCGTGCGTCGTGGTTCCCACGGTGCATGCAGTGCCATCTCGAGAAAATCCGCTCCTACCCGATCAACGGTGCCGGTGACTTCGGTGTGCAGGCTGGTCGGCTCGCCCACTCCCCCGGCCACCACCAGGGCGATCGGAGAGCGATCCCGAGCCAGCCCGCGCATGGCATGACGCAGGTTCAGTCGCAACTCCACCCCCTTCAGCGCCGGCCCGGTGGCCGCCGACAAGCCCTCGATCATGGTGGTGGCCCCAAGCGCCACCACCGTCTCCCGTCCTGGAGCCTCGTGGACGAGAACCCAGTCAGGACCGACCTTCTGCAGATTTCCGGTCACGGTCAGCCCCGCCGTCGTCCGGAACCGGATCGGGCGGCCGATGGCCCCGGCGATCCGCTCCACCATCGAGATCGCTCCGGCGGCTACGCGTTGCCGATCAGCCAGCTCGGCCATCATCTCGGCGTCGGCGAGGTCGTCGAATCGTGCTTCCAAATCGTCGAAGAGCTGCTCCCATCGCATCGATCAACCGTCGTCGATGCAACGCCATTCGTCAAGGACGGACCGGATCGGCTTGACTTAGCTCATTTGATGCTGTTTGACTGCGTTACATGCGCTTTAATCAACATCGCCGGGATTTGTGGCCGACTGATCAGGAGATGGCATCAGCAACGGTCGATAACAGCTCCGTCAGCCGGGTCTGGTGGCAGCTCTTGAGCTCGATCGCCGCGGTGGCCGCGCTCGCAATGCTGCTACCGATGCCATGGGCGGCGATCGGCGCAGTGACCCGCTCTGCCAAGGCGGGGTCAGACGCCAGTGCAGTCGGGCAGACGGCGATGTTGGCGATCGCCTCGACGGCAGTGTGGATCCTGTTGGTGTGGTCGGCGACTGTTGCCTTCTGCGCCGGCATCGGGCGGCTCCCAGGCGCAGCGGGCGCTGTCGGCCGGCTGATTCTTGCCCGGATCGCACCCGCTTTCGCGCGCAGGCTCGTATTCACTGTCGTCGGCGCAGCCCTGGTGAGCGGAGTGGCCGGGTACGGAACGGCGGCGGCGGCCACCACTTCCGGCTCCTCGCATCAGGCAAACGCGCACCAGGGGAACGCGAGCGGTCAACAGCTCGTCGGATCGGCTGACCCTGCCCGGAGTTGGATCGCCGTCGAGGGGTCGACGGTCCAACTCGGAGCAGGCTCG
>JBPCPG010000111.1:0-2773 GCA_050999445.1 Nakamurella sp.
CAATCCCTTTCCCGCCGGGGAGGTAAACCGGGTGGTCCAAGGCGTCACGATCCACGCGCTCGACGGACTGAGCTAGCGGTGTTCCTCGGTGTCGACGGCGGCGGAACAAAAACCGCGTTCTGCCTTCTGCGCCGCGACGGCGTCGTCGTTGCATCCGCCCTTGGGCCGAGCACGTGCGCCAACAGTGAGCGACGTGACCTGCTCCTAGCAGTCCTTGGCAACGGAACCGCGGCGGTGTGCACCCATGCTGGCCTCACTCCGGCCGACATCGACTATGCCTTCTTCGGGCTGCCCGGTTATGGAGAGGTGATTTCTGCCGTGCCGATGCTCGACCAGGCGCCCCTGGAAGTGCTGCACCACCGCCGCTACGCCTGCGACAACGACATGGTCTGTGGCTGGGCCGGATCGCTGGGCACCGGGGACGGTGTCAACGTCATCAGCGGCACCGGGTCGATGGCCTACGGCGGGCACGCCGGCCGGCGCGCCCGCGTCGGCGGCTGGGGTGAGATATTCGGCGACGAGGGATCGGCCCACTGGATCGCCATCAGGGGGCTCTCCGCGTTCTCCCGGATGAGCGACGGGCGGATATCCCGAGGGCCCCTTTACCACATGCTGCGCGAGCGCCTCGGGGTCACCAACGACTACGACGTGATCGGTGTCGTCGGTAACCAGTGGGGCGGCCGGCGCAGCGACGTCGCCGGCCTCAGCACGGTGGTCGTCGACGCCGCAGCCCACGGAGACCCGTCCGCCGAACACATCCTCACCGAGGCGGCGGCAGAACTTGCACTCGTCGTGGACGCTTGCCGGCGCCAACTGGATTTTCCCCCCGACGAGGTGGTGCCCGTCTCTTACTCCGGGGGAGTCTTCTCAGCCGGCGTGGTGCAGAAAGCCTTTATCCACGAGCTGGACGAGCGCGCCGGATACGACCTGCGTGCGCCGCTCTACCCGCCAGTCGTCGGCGCGGCGCTCTACGCGGCCAAGCTGGCCGGTACCCCGCTTTCCCAAGACGCGATCCAGCGCCTGCAATCTACGATGCGCTCGGCGGGGCACACCCCCGGCTTGTCGTCTTCCACGTAAACTGGCCCGGTTTCGCCACATTAAATGGCCGCATCGTCACCGCGCGGATGCCACATTGCAGACGCCTGAACTGCGAATACATGGCCATCGAGTACTCCGGCTGGGCGTGCGTGTGGTGGAGACCGTGCCATTTAGTGTGGACAAAGGTGCCGACTAATGTGGCAATTCACAGACGTACAGGTGGAGGCGTCGCGGAGAGACATGGCCGCATCGTTGGTCTGGGTGACCAGGCGACGGTCGATGGCGGCCAGCTCTGCGGGATCGACCGCCCGGGTCCCGACGAGGGTGACCCGGCCGGGCTCAAGGGCCGGACTCGCGGAAAATGCCGGATCGCCGTCGCCCAACAGAGCGCGCAGCACCATGCCGTGATCCGCCCCGGAGGGAGAGGACTCGGGGGTGTTCAGGTCGGGATGGGCATCGAACCAGGCCACCGCGAGTCCAGCACCATAGCGTTCTCGAGCGGCACGGATCGGCTCGAGTTCGACTCCGCAGTCGCCCGAGGGTGAGGATCGGCCCCGTGACCCACGCCAGGGCTGCCTGCTGAGCGGCCCGATTGCGCCCGGTGAGCACGGAACGGTTGGCGATTCCATCCTCGATGGGCGAGGTCTGCTGGTCTTGCTCCACGTGGGTGACCGGCAGGTCCAGTATCTGAGCAGCCAGATCGGCCAGTGCGCGGCAACCTTCCGGGATTCCCCAGCTCCTCGACCCGCCTGTCACCTCTGATCAGCTCGAAAAGCTCCACCCTCGAGCGCACCATTCCCGACCTCCACATCGTCGATACCGATGAAGAGATCGCATCCCGGGTGGGGCCAACATTCGCGACGACACACTTACCCACCGAGCAGCGGATCACCACCCAGGTGGAGCCCAAATTCGTGAAGAACGACAGCCCAGCCGGGGCCAGTTCAGGTGATCACACGCACAGTGGACCCACATCAACGATCGGTGGCCATCGGCGGTGTCTCGCAATGACGATGAGCGACGCTTAGGTCGCTGGGTCCAAGCACAACGTGATCGGTACCGGCAGGGGCTGCTCACCGCGGATGTAGCGGCCATTCTGGGGGGCATTACGGGCTGGACCTGGGGGAGGGGCATCACCGGCTCGAACAGCACCCGCGACGATAGAGGCATCGAACAGCTCCGGGCCTGGATGACCACGCGCCCGGACACGCCGCGGTATGTCGGGGGCGACCGTCAGGAACGAAGGTTCTCAGATCTTGTCTGCCGGCACCGCCGCCGCTACCGCGATGGCCACCTACCGGTCACCTGTATCAGCGCTTTGGAGAGCATCCCTGGGTGGAGCTGCACTCATCAGGCAACCGGCCGTTCGGTGAGGTGGCTGGGCAGCTGGAACAGTGGATCGCCGAGCATGGCCGGCTGCCGTCCGGGGGCATCACGGCGACCGCGGCCGAGCGTGGTTTGGCTGTATGGATCGCCGGTCAGCGCCAGCGGTATCGCCTGGACACGCTCGCGCCGGGCGCTGTGGCTGCGTTGGTGGCCATCCTGGGCTGGACCTGGCAGGCACGACCCCGAAGGTCCGGCCCGGCACAACCACACACCTGACCCGACCATCGCCGCTACGAGCTCTGTTCAACTGTCGGTGTGGTGGGGTACATCTATATCAACCGTCGCTGGACCGTCTCAGCGGCGGCATCAACGGAAAACTTGCCGGCGGCTCTCCCCAAGGCCCGCGCGG
>JBPCPG010000208.1:0-5224 GCA_050999445.1 Nakamurella sp.
CCGCCACCTTGTCGCCGTACCTGGCGATGGCGGAGGCGCACCAGTCCGGGTTCTCCAGCGCAGCGGTGCCGATGTTGATCCTGGTGCAGCCGGTGGCCAGCGCCGCCTCCAGGGATTCGTCGTCCCGGATGCCGCCGGACAGCTCGACCTTCACATCCAGGACACCGACCACGGCGGCCAGCAGTGGGGCGTTCGATCCCCGCCCGAACGCTGCGTCCAGATCGACGAGATGAATCCACTCGGCGCCGTCGCGCTGCCACCCGAGTGCAGCGTCCAACGGGGCACCGTAGGTGGTCTCGGTACCTGCCCGGCCCTGGACCAGACGCACGGCCTGGCCGTCGGCCACATCGACGGCCGGAAGAAGTTCGAAGGTCACGAGCACAAAGAATAATCGGCCGGCGACGTCGTTGGCACCAGCAGGCCGAGCCGAGCGGCGCGGGGTCGCCGAGAGTCGCTGGCCGGGTCGTCAAATCAGTGAGCCACCCGGCCGACCCGCTTTCGCAAGAACTCCTCAAGCCGACCGGCGTCTCTCAGGCCGGCCCAAAGGCGGCTGTGGCCCGGCACCAGAACGCCCACGGCTGATCGCCGATTCTGGCCAGGACGAGAGTGTGGTTGACAGTGGTGTCCTTCGATATCACCGACCGCAGTCGGCGGCGCAGGTCGTCCGGCACCACCGGGGTTCCGCGCTGTTTGATCTCCAGGGTTCCGGTCCCGTCGCGGCGAATCCAATGGGTCACGCCTGCGATGGTGTAGGGCGCTGCGTCCAGAATCCGGAACGCCCTGGTCGCCGCCGGCGGCTCGGGACCAACGAGGTACGCCAGATGCGGATCGATCTGGGTCAGGCGGTGACGCGTCGCATAGTGCCTGACCAGGTGGGCCCGCACCACAGCAGGGTCGGGGTCGACCAACCAGTTCCCGACGGTGCGGCCCGGCGCCGGACCAGCCGGAGCATCGTCCGGATCGTCGCTGGTGATGGCGTGGGCCGACCCATCGTGCGACAGCACGGTTGCCCGCCGGGCGACGGTGGCCAACTCCTGCGGCCACAGCACGGCCTCCCGTGCACCGCCGTCCAACGAGACGATCTCCACCTCGCCCGGCCGCCCGAGCCGTTCATAGTCGATTCCGGGCGGCAACCGCAGAACGGGCGGCCGGGCGGAGTGCGCGTCGTCGAGATCCGCAACCGAGGGGAACGTCTGCGCCGAAGTGATCCGCCGACCGGACGACTCCCGGCGGGCCGGGTCGGCGTACCCGAGCAGCCCACGACTGGTCCGTCGCAACGCATCGGCGACCAGAACCCGATCGGGCAGCCCGGCAATCCGCAGGTTGTGCGCGGCCATCCGGATTCGCACCGGATCCAGATCCGAGCCGAGAGCAGGTGCGCACACCGGCATCAGCGCGGCCAGATCGGCACCGATGGAACACGTCAGGTCGTGCACGCCAAGGCCGGAGAGCCGGATGGCGCGATGCGCAGCGACCTGAGCCGGGGTCGCCTGCTGCAGGGCTTCGTCGGTGAACAGCCACTCCGAGGCGATCGGGCCGAGCTTGAGCACCGCCCGCCGCCGCAGACGTACGGTCTCGGCAACCGCCGCGGCGAAATGCCCGACCCTCCTGCGCAGAGCGGTGAGATCCGTGAGCAGACCGGACTCGGTCAGCGGACGGTCAGCGGCGGCAATCAACTCGTTCCGGCCGGCCGCAGAGGTCAGGAAATCGAGGTCGTCGGAACCGAAGCGGTAGCCGGATCGGTTCGGTCGCTGGGCGACCGGAACCGAACCGGTACGGGAGGAAATGGCTACCGTCCGACGAAGGTGGCCTTGCCGGGACCTTCCCGAAGGAAGGACGCCATCCCCGTCTTCTGGTCCTCGGTGGCGAAAAGTGCTGCGAAGGATGCGCTTTCGATCTTCAGGCCGGTTGCCAGATCGTTGTCCAGCCCGGCATCGATGGCGTGTTTGGCAGCGGCGATGGCCGACGTCGGACCAGCCGCCAGCCGGGTGGCCATCGCCATCGCGGCGTCGAAGACCTCGGCCGACGGCACGGCGGAGTCGGCAAGGCCCATCTCCACGGCCGCGATCCCGTTGACCGGCCTGCCGGTGAAGATCAGGGATTTGGCCCTGGCCACACCGATCAATCGAGGTAGCCGCTGCGTTCCACCGGCTCCGGGAAAGACTCCGAGAGTGACCTCCGGCAGCCCAAGGGTCGCGTCCTGCGCGACGATGCGGAAGTCGGCCGCCAGTGCCAATTCGCACCCGCCGCCGAGCGCGTAACCCACGACAGCCGCGATCACCGGCTTCGGCAGCCGGGCGACCGCATCGATCGCGGCCGTCAGCGTCGCGCCGAATACCGTCATCTCGTCCGGTCCCAGGGCCGCCATCTCCTTGATGTCGGCACCCGCCGCGAACGCCCGCTCACCCCCGTAGACGACGACAGCCCGAACGTCGGCCCGGGATGCGGCCTCCTGGGCGGCGGCCAGCAACTCGGCGTGCACCTGGGAGTTGATCGCGTTCACCGGGGGCCGGTCGAGCCGAAGGACGCCAACGGCGCCGACGGTCTCCAGTCGAACGAACTCGGCCATACGGTTTCCTTCCGATCGAGCGGTTCTGGCCGAAATTACCTGGCGTGCGCGAAGTACCGGCCATCGCGACGGTCCAGCTGCAAGGTCATCCCGAAGGTCTCCGAGAGGGCGGAGGCGGTCAACGTCTGTTCGACGGGGCCTTCCGCGACCACGGTGCCGTTGCGGAGCAGGAGCAGGTGGGTGAACGCGGTGGGAATCTCCTCGACGTGGTGGGTCACCAGCACGGTCGCGGGCGCAGCGGGATCGACGGCGAGCGTGGAGAGGCGGGCCAGCAGATCCTCTCTGCCGCCCAGGTCCAGTCCCGCTGCCGGTTCGTCGAGCAGGAGCAGCTCCGGATCGATCATCAACGCGCGAGCGGCCAGCGTTCGCTTGCGCTCACCTTCGGAAAGAGTTCCGTACAGCCGATCGGCCAACCGAGCGATCCCCATGGCGTCGAGAAGTTCACCAGCACGGTGGAAGTCCAGTTCGTCGTACCGCTCGCGCCAGCGACCGAGCACGCCGTACCCGGCCGAGACCACCACATCGAGCACCGTCTCTTCGGGCGGTACCCGAGCAGCGAGCGCCGCCGAGGACAGACCGAGCCGTGACCGTACCTGCGCGAGATCGACCGCACCCAGCCGCTCCCCGAGGACGTGGGCACGACCCGACGTCGGGTGCATCTGTGCGGCGGCGATCTGCAGCAGGGTGGTTTTGCCGGCGCCGTTGGGTCCGAGGACCACCCAGCGCTGATCCGCATCGACGTTCCAGCTGATCCTGTCGAGCAACAAGGTGTTGCCACGCCGAACGGTGACATCCCAGAAATGCAGGACCGAGTCGGGGCCGGGCCGGATCGTCATCGTCACGCAGGTCATTGTGTCCTACCGACCGGGCGCTGCAGGGACGCCGGGTTTCTGATCTCGCGAAACTCGAACCGTGGACCCCGGTCGACCAGGGCACCTTCCAGCCGGGACAATCGGCCCATGTCGTCTCCGCCGGAAAACCGTTCCCAGCCGGGCGGGAGCGTCGCGGACAGCCTTTCCTCGCCGGCCCGCACTCCCCTTCCGGTACCCAGGGGTTCGAATCCGTTCCCTGGGGCGCCCTTCCCGTTGGGCGCGACGCTCTCGGCTCGGGGAACCAACTTCGCCGTCGTCGCCGGCGGCGCCGACGTGGCCGAGGCGGTCGAGCTGTGCCTGGTCGACGCACTGGGGGTGGAGCGCACGATTCCCATGCAGGACCGCCGTTACGGCATCTGGCACACGTTCGTCCCCGGTGTCCGGGCGGGCCAGCGGTACGGCTACCGGGTTCCTGGGCGCGACCGATCCAAGATCCTGTTGGATCCCTACGCTCGCCGAGTCGACACGACGGAGTACGACGTAATGGCGGCCTCGGCGCAGGGGGTCGACACCCTGTGCAGGGTTCCGCTGGGTGTGGTGGTGGAACCGGTCCGGGTGAGCCGGGGACGGCCCGGGGTGTCCTGGGAGCAAACGGTGATCTACGAGGCACACGTCGCCGGCTTGACAAAGCTGCATCCAGAACTGCCGCCGGCACTACGCGGCACCTATGCCGGTGTGGCACATCCGGCAGTGATCGAGCACCTGCAGCGGCTCAATGTCACCACGCTGGAATTGTTGCCGGTGCACGCCCATGCGACGGAACCGGGCCTGCAGGTCACCGGGCGGAAGAATTACTGGGGATATTCGACGCTGTCGTACTTCTCGGCACACCCCGGTTATGCATCAGCGCCGGGACAGGAATTGGTGGAATTCGCCGCAATGGTGGAAGCCCTCCACGCAGCCGGTATCGAGCTGATTCTCGACGTCGTCTACAACCACACCTGCGAAGGCGGTCCCGATCTGCCGGTCGACCTGTCCTGGCGCGGCCTGGCTCCCGAGATCTATTATCTGCCAGCCGGTACAGACATCACCGGAACAGGATCCACCGTCGATCCACGGGAGCTGACGGTGATTCGGATGGTCACCGACTCGTTGCGTTACTGGGCCACGGATCTCGGGGTCGACGGCTTTCGGTTTGATCTGGCCTCGGTGCTGGGTCGACCTGGCGGCGGAGCCTTCGACGCCGGATCGGCCCTGCTCACCGCAATTGCCGCCGATCCTGTTCTGTCGGCCTGCAAATTGATCGCCGAGCCCTGGGATGCGACGGGTGAAGGATATGCGGTCGGACGTTTCGGGGCTCAATGGTCAGAATGGAACGATAGATTTCGGGATTCTGTCCGGGACTTCTGGCGTGGTGCGAGCGGTATTCGAGAACTCGGCTACCGACTCTCCGGTTCCGAGGATCTCTACGGCGGCAACCGCGGGCCATGGGCATCGGTCAATTTCGTCACCGCTCACGACGGTTTCACGCTGCGCGACGTGGTGTCGTACTCGGACAAGCACAACGAGGCCAACTCGGAGCGAAATCGGGACGGCACCGACAACAACCGCTCGGCGAACTACGGGGCCGAGGGTCAGACGGACGATCCATCGATCGTCGCGGTCCGGACCCGGCAGGCCAGGAACATCATCGCCACCCTGCTGTTGTCCACCGGCACCCCGATGATCACGATGGGGGACGAGATCTGGCGCACGCAGCAGGGCAACAACAACGCCTACTGCCAGGACAACCCGATCAGCTGGGTCGATTGGTCGGGGGTGGTCCGACCTCCCACGGACGGAA
>JBPCPG010000295.1:0-10544 GCA_050999445.1 Nakamurella sp.
TTGTTCGCCGGCGAGATCGAGGGCTTCGAGGCTGAATCGCGCCAGAGCTGCGGCAGCGATGTCGTCGACGGTGGTTCCGGTGCTGTCGGCAATGGCCCGGGTGAGCGAAACCTCGTGGCGGGTCCACATCCGGCGGGCGTATTCCCGCAGAGCCGGCGTATCCCGGACGAGTCGCAGGAAGTCCTTGAGGGCGGGGTCGAGGGTCAAGGAGTGCGAAGCCTGGTAATAGGCCTCGAGGGCGTCGAGCACGGAGTGCTCCGCAGGTCGGTCGGTGACCGCGGCCACGAGCGCCTGTTCCCGGTTCTCGTCCTGGTCGAAGACCAAGGCCTCTTTGCCGGAGAAGTGCTGGAACAGCGTGGTGACGGCGACGTCCGCGGCGTCGGCGACGTCCTTGACGCTGACCTGGTCGTAGCCGCGCTCGAGAAACAGTCGCAGTGCCGCGTCGGCGATGGCTGCCCGGGTCGCAGCCTTCTTGCGTTCCCGTCGGCCCGTGACGAGCTGCTCAGAAGTTGTCATGTAACCATCATATACCGATTGCGTATGCCATCGTATGCCGTAGTGATTGCGGTTTGGCTGTCAGTATGTTCTGATGATGATGTCGAGTTCGTAGCTTCTCCGAGCCAAGCCGCTTCCCGGCGGCCCGATCGACAGCCATTCAAATCTCTAGGAGCGCACATCATGACCAAGGCATCAGCCCCGCCAGCCCCCAGTGCGGCAGGTTCGGCATCGCCCCCCGCTACGGCCCCGTCGGGAGTGGGTGCTATCGATTCGCCGGTGAACTCCACGCGCCGGGTCCGGATGATCCTGGTCGGAGTGATGCTGGCGATGTTGCTGGCGATGCTGGACAACACGATCGTGGGCACGGCGCTGCCGACGATCGTGGGGGATCTCGGGGGTCTGGCTCACCTGGCTTGGGTGGTGACGGCGTACACCTTGGCCTCCGCCATCTCCACCCCGGTGTGGGGCAAGGTCGGCGATCTGTACGGCCGCAAGAAGGTCTTCCTCACCGCGATCGTGGTGTTCGTCGGCGGTTCGATCCTCTCCGGTGCCGCGCAGTCGATGATCGAGCTGATCGCCTTCCGGGCCGTGCAGGGACTGGGCGCCGGCGGGCTCGCGGTCGGCGCCTTCGCGCTGATCGGCGATCTCGTGCCGGCGCGGGAACGCGGCCGCTACCAGGGTATGACCGCCAGTATCACCGCCATCGGCACCATCGGCGGCCCCCTGCTGGGCGGCGTCGTCACCACCAACCTGGGCTGGCGGTGGGCGTTCTACATCAACGTGCCGCTGGGAATCGTGGCATTCGTGTGGTGCAAGATCATGCTGCGCCTCCCGGCCAAGCACACCTCGGCGCGGATCGACTGGCTGGGCACGGTGCTGCTGGGCGTGGCTCTGACCGGCCTGGTGCTGGTGACCACCTGGGGCGGGCACGAGTACTCCTGGACCTCGGTGCCGGTACTGGGCCTGGCAGTGGTCGCAGTGGCCGCATTGATCGGCTTCGTCATCTCCCAGCAGAAGGTCGCAGAGCCGGTGCTGCCACTACGCATCTTCGACAACCGGAACCTACCGCTGGCCTCAATCATCGCGCTGGTCGTCGGCGTGGTGATGTTCGGCTGCGTGGTGTACCTGCCGCAGTTCCTGCAGAGCGTCCAGCACGCCAACGCGACCAGCTCCGGACTGCTGCTGCTGCCGCTGGTCCTACCGATCGTGTTGGTCTCCCAGATCGCCGGAAAGGTGATGTCCAAGACCGGCAGGTACAAGATCTTCCCCGTGCTCGGCGCGGTCTTCCTGGTTGCTGGAATGGCGCTGCTGGCCACCATGACCACCACCACCGGACGCACCACCACCAGCATCTACATGGTGTTGATCGGTATCGGTCTGGGCTGCACGATGCAACTTGCCACGATCATCGCCCAGAACAGCGTGCAGATGACCGATCTGGGCGTCGCCTCCGCGGCTGTCACCCTGTTCCGCACCGTGGGCGGCTCGGTGGGGGTTGCGCTGTTCGGGTCGCTGTTCACCCTGGCCCTGGCCCACGACCTGCCCGGCGGGAACACCGCGCCGACCACGTCGGCGCTGGCTCACATGAGCAGCACCGCGCGCAGTGCCTACGAGCACGCAGTGACCTCGGGAATGCAGCACATCTTCATTGCCGGCGCCATCATCGCCGTCGCCGCTGTGATCGCCGCCGTCCTGATCAAAGAGGTCCCGCTGCGCAGCAAGGCCGCAGCCCCGGCCCAGCCCACCGCGACAACCGCCCCGCAGGCCGCCGTCACCCAATCCGCCTGAACCATCGATCCCCATCCGCCTGACCAATCGACTCCGCACCGCACATCAAGGAGAACCCCATGACCGCAATCGTTATCACCAACGCCCGCATCTTCGACGGAGAAACTGTCCTGAACGCCACCACCGTCGTCCTGGACGGACCGACGATCCTTGAAATCGGCGGACAGGACACCCAGATCCCCGCCGGCGCCACCGTCGTCGACGCCACCGGAGCCACCCTGCTCCCCGGCCTCATCGACGCCCACACCCACACCTCGGTCGAGTCGCTCCGCGACGCGCTGCGCTTCGGGGTCACCACCGAGCTGGAGATGATGGGTCACTGGACGCCGCAGGAACGCCGCGAGATCGCCGAGAACGACAACATCGCCGACGTCCGCTCCGCCGGAATGGGCATCTCCGCCCCTGACGGACATCCCAGCGAACTGATGGGCGGCCCGCCGCCCGGCGACGACACCCACCCCGACACCGACCCCGGCGGGAACGGAGACGATCACCAGGACGAGCACGGCCCGCACGGTTTCGTCATGCCGTCGGCGTCCACACCAGACGAAGCCGTCGCGTTCGTCGAGCAGCTCGTGGCCGGCGGCTCGGACTACATCAAGGTGATGATCGAGGAAGGCAGCGTCCTGGCCAGCCCGGGCCTGCCGATGATGACCAACCAGACGCTGCTGGCCGCGGTCGCCGCCGCCCACGGGCAGGGCATGACCGTCATCGCCCACGCCCTCACCTTGCGGGCGACCGAGCAGGCGCTTGCCGCCGGCGTCGACGGACTGGCCCACCTGTTCATCGATCGCCCGCACACCCGGAAGATCATCGATGCGATCGCAGCAGCCGGAGTCTTCGTCACCCCGTGTCTGACCCTGAACAGCTCCATCCTGGGTAACACCGGCGAGCAGCTGGCCGACGATCCGCGGGTCGCCGGGAAGCTCAGCCCGCAATGGCTGACCACCCTGCGCAGCAGCTTCAACACCTATCCGCAAGGCAACTTCGACGACATCCTGGCCACCGTCGCGGCGCTGTACGCCGCCGGCGTCGACGTGCTCGCCGGAACCGATGTGTCGATGCCCGTTCCCTCCCTCGGCGGCCTCGCTCACGGCGCCAGCGTTCACCACGAACTGCAACTGCTCGTCACCGCCGGCCTCACTCCCACCCAGGCGCTCCGCGCCGCTACCGCCGTTCCTGCCCGCCGGTTCAATCTGACCGACCGCGGCCGGATCCAACCAGGCGCCCGTGCCGATCTGCTCCTGGTCGACGGCGATCCCACCACCGACATCACCACCACCCTGTCCATCCGAGACATCTGGCGGCGCGGAGTCCGCGCCACCACCTGAACCCACCGCAGCCACCTAGATCGAAGTGGAGCTGCGTCATCGTCACGATCGACAGTTGGAGTAAGCGTTCCGACGGGAGACGGAATCGCGGAGAGCTCTATTCTTCGGCGATGGAGCAGCGAATCAGCCTGGTCACGTTGGGAGTCGACGATCTGGCGCGGTCGCGCCGGTTCTACGAGCTCCTGGGATGGGCCGGTCAAGAGGTGCAGGAGACCGTGTTCCTGCAGGCCGGGGGGATGGCTCTGGTCCTGTGGGATCGCGCGCAGCTGGCGCAGGACGCGGGCCTGGACAGCTCGCCCCGGCGCGAGTTCGACGGCATCGTGCTGGCCCAGAATGTGCGGACACGGCAGGAGGTGGACGACATCGTCTCCGACGCGGTGAAAGCGGGCGCGACCGTGACCCGGCCCCCGGCAGTCACTTTTTACGGCGGCTACGCAGCCGTTTTCACCGACCTCGACGGGCACGCCTGGGAGATCGCCCACAATCCTGGATTTCCACTGGCCGACGACGGCACGCTCACGATCCCGGATCTCGGCGGCGGCTGACGGGTCAGCGTCTGATCGAAGGAGCGGCACTGCTTCCGATCGTTGCCGTTGGCCGGCTCGGTCAGCTGTTCGCGACCGGGCGGCTGTACGAGAGCCACAGAAGTCCCAGTAGCGGCAGCAGGACGGGGAAGTAGCCGTAGCCGCTGCCGAAGCGCGACCAGACGGTGTCGTGCGGAAACGCGGACCTGTCGATCAAAGACGCGGTACCGATGACCAGGACACCGACGAGTTCGGTGCCACAAGCGGCCCACGCGACGGCCCGCCGCCAACGGCGCTTGCCCGACAGACCGATCGTCGCCGCCAGGTAGACGACGCCAGAGAACAGGGACAGCAGGTACGCCAGCGGTGCCGATTCGAAGACTGTGCTGACCTGGACGATGCCCCTGGCCGTTGCCGCGAGCGCGAAAATCGAATAGAAGGCGATCAGGATGCGGCGGGGTCCGGTCGGCGGTTCCTCGTTGCCATCGGCCGCCTCGGGAAGCTGTCCGCTCCGGTCCGGCTCCGGAAAGGGCCGACTCGGCTCAGACATGTTCGGCTCAGACAAGGTCGGACCGCCAGATCTGCAGTAGTCGCAGCGTCATGACCGCCACCACCACCGCCGTGAATCCCAGCGTCATCGAACCCCACCGCGTCCGCTCTATTCGAGCCAGGTAGAAACCCAGCGGCAGCGGCAGCAGGACACCGACCGCGTACGCGACGAAAGTGACCGGCTCGGCCACGTGGGCGCCGACCAGCCGAGAGACGGCGATGCCGGTCTGGGCCAGCAGGCCGACTTCGAGGACGATGGCCGCGACCATCAGCGGGTCATCGGTGGGTTTGTCCAGGTACGCGACGACACCTGCCCATCCGCCGACCAGCAGTCCGACGGCGACCAGGGCGTATGCCAACCCGCCGATCACGGGCAGTGCTGCCGGTCCATGCGCGACTCCCTGGGACATGCGGACGGGCTGCCGGAGGTGCGCCCGACGAGCGACGGTAACCGATCGCAGGTCTCGACGTTGCTACGGTCGACACCGTGACGTTTGTATTCTGCCCAAAGTCAGGTTGCACCCACCGCGTGGTGGGCAGGTCTTGATGTCCGAGGCCGGAACGGAGCGGGCCGGGCTGCGGTCGCCGGGAAGCCATCCGGCGCCCTCGGCGTCGTCCGGGGTTTCGAACTCGGCGTCTGCAAGGTTCGCGTCAGCAAGGTTCGCGCCGACGGGGTTCCCGGCGGCCGCGCTGCTGTTGCTGGGCGCGGTCGTGTCCGGGGTCGGCGCCGTCCTCGGGGTCGCCCATACCTACGATGCCTCAGCGGTGGGCCGGAGTTCCGGCGCCGTGTGGATGATTCTGGTGCCGCCGATCCTGGCCTTGCTGGCCGTGGTCCGTAGGCCGCTTCTCGGTACCGCCGTCGTGGCCGGCGTCGGCGTGGTCGCGCTGGCTCGGCTCAGTACCGACATATCGCTCCTGACCGGCCCGAATGCCGTCGTGCGCCCCGAGCTGTTCTACGAGATCACCAATGCCGCCCAACCGTTTCGCACCGCCATTGGCGCCTACCTGGTGGTACTGGGCGATGCCGCAATGGTGCTCGCCGGGCTTCTGGCCGGTAGGCGGCTCAGCAGTCGAGTCGCCGGCCGTTCCGATCGCATCTTCGCCGCCGAGCCGCTCGAGTCAGCACCAGCACCTGCCGGCCCGGAACTGTTGGCGCAGGCACTGGAATCCGCTGAATCCGGAGATGCCACCGAAGCGCAGGGGCACGCGCTTGGCCGGCGTCCGGCGCGAAGTAACCGTCTCATCATCGCGGGCTTCTGCGGAACCCTGGTGCTGTTGGCAGCCTCGCTCTCACTGCCCTACAGCGGCGGTTATCTCGCCCGCCGCTATCTTCCGCCCCAGCTCGACCTCTGGGGTCTGGCAGCGGCAGTGCTGCTCGCCGCGGTGTGCGCGCTCGTCGTGCTGGTGTCGGCCATTGCGCCGCGGACGCTTGCCGTCGGGCTGCTCAGCGGAGTCGCAGCCGGCGCTGCCGTGCCGTTCCTCACCGCCGTCGTGGTGCGGGCAAGCGGAGCGCCGGTGCAGTTGAACGCAGTGGTCGGGCTCGGGCTGGCCGGCGCCGGACTGCTGGCCTCGGCGGGGCTGTGGAACGGTTCCCGCCCCATCGTCGTCGACGACGACGGCGATCAGCCGACCGGAGCCGCGGCCCGGAAAAATATCCTCGGCGCGCTACTGACCCTTGCTGTCGCAATCGCCTCGGGGGTGGCCTGGCGAGCGGCCCAACTGTCCTACAACGGCGGACCCGATCCCGCGCTGGGCTCCGGATTTCCGATCTCCGCTCCGCTGCACGTTCCGTTTCTGGTGGGCATGCTCATCTGCTTGGTCGGCGGCGTGCTGTGGCTGATCCCGCCGTTGGCCGCAGCCGGACGCGCGGTCTCCTCGATAGGCTGGCTGGCACTGGTGTTCGGTGTCACTGCGTCACTGAACCTGCTGGGGCAGTTGCAGATCAGCGCCTCCGTGCCCAACGCCGGATTCGCGCCACCGCGATGGTCGATCGGTGTCGGCCTGTGGAGCGCCATCATCGGAATCCTGGTCGGCGGCATCGTTCTGGGCATTGCACTGTCGGCCGGTCGACAGGCCGCCCAGGCCACGGTGCTGATTGCCGACGACGACTCGATGGTCAAATTTCGGGCGTTCGGAACGGTGGTGGCCGGCGTCCTCACCGTCCTCACCGTCGTCGCGCTGGCACTACCGATCTACCGCACCACCGACGGGGCCTCCGTCACCGCCTTGGCCGGATTCGCCCTGAACTGGTGGGGGGTGGCGGCGGTCGGCGCCGGAATGATCTGCGCTGCATGGGCGGCTGCTCGGGCGAGTTCGGCCTTCCAGGCAGCCGCGTTCGCATCCGTCGGAGGTGCGATCCTGCTCGCGCGGCTGCTCGTTCCGGATTCGGTGCGGGCGGAGGAAGGGTTCACCGTCGAGGCCGGACTGTATGTCGGCTATGCCGTTCTGCTGGCCTTCGCCGGAGCGGCGGTACTGCTCGGTCTGGCCGCCGGACGGGTATCAATGGTGGATCCGACACCGTCGCTGTCCAAACCGTCCGCGAAACCCGCTCCGGACGTTCGTGGAGCTGCCCGCGGAAGGGGCAGGGCTGCGGTCGTCCGATCGAGCGGCAAGCGGTCCGGCGCACCTGCGCAGAGAAAGAAGGGACGCTCGAAATGAACGCTGAACGATCACATCCAGAAGTTCGTCGCCATCGCGTCGGCTCGCCATGAGCCGGCCGATCAGGGTGGTGGTGGCGAAGCCGGGTTTGGATGGCCACGACCGCGGCATCAAGGTGGTGGCGCGCTCGCTGCGCGATGCCGGGATGGAGGTGATCTACACCGGCCTGCACCAGACTCCGGAACAGATAGTCGCCGCGGCGTTGGCCGAGGATGCCGACGCGGTCGGTCTTTCCGTACTGTCGGGCGCGCACATGACGCAGTTCCGCCGGGTGGTGGAGTTGTTGGCCGCGGCCGACGCGACCGACATCGTCGTCTTCGGCGGCGGGATCATCCCGGCGGCGGACATCGCCGAGCTGGGCCAGATCGGCGTGCACGGCGTCTTCACGCCCGGGGCGCCCACGACGGAGATCGTGCAGTGGCTCAGAGCGGCTGTCGCGGACCGCCTTGACTGATCTGGGAGATCGATCCGGTTGCCGCGGCCGGTCCCGAATGGTGCGGTCCAGATCACCGCGGTGGGATAGCTCACCAGGGCGGATCGCAGCCGGCCAAGCCAAGGCCAGTAGGGTCACACAGCGGTCGATGACGCGCCCGGAGCCTCCGGTCGACGCGTCGGGGCCGGGCGCCGGCTGTTCTGCGGCAGCGATCACCACGACTGAACAACGTCGAGTTCTCGGGAGCAAACGTGGATCTGTACGAGTACCAGGCGAAGGACCTCTTCGCGAAGCACGGTGTTCCGGTCACCGCCGGCGAGACGGCCACGACGGCCGACGATGCCGAAGCCATCGCGGCCAGATTCGGCAAGGCCGTGATGGTCAAGTCTCAAGTGAAGGTCGGTGGCCGCGGCAAGGCCGGTGGCGTGAAATTTGCCGCTGATGCCGCTGCGGCCCGGGAGAAGGCCGAGGCCATCCTAGGGCTGGACATCAAGGGTCACATCACCCGCACGGTGCTGGTCACCGAGGCCGCGGACATCGCCGAGGAGTACTACGTCTCGTTCCTCCTCGACCGGTCGAACCGCACTTACCTCGCGATGGCCAGCAAGGATGGCGGCATGGAGATCGAAGAGCTGGCCGTGGAGCGGCCGGAAGCACTTGCCCGCATCCCCGTCGATGCGATCGTCGGTGTGGACGCCGCCAAGGCCCACGAGATCGCCGTGGCGGGTCGGTTCCCCGACGCGGTCCGCGATCAGGTCGAGCATGTCCTGATCAAGCTGTGGGACGTCTTCGTCAAGGAAGATGCGACCCTGGTCGAGGTGAACCCGCTGGTGCGAACGCCGGACGGAGTGGTGCTGGCCCTCGACGGGAAGGTCTCGCTGGACGAGAACGCAGCGTTCCGGCATCCGGAGCACGCCGCCTTCGTCGACAACGCGGCCGAGAACCAACTCGAACTCGCAGCCAAGGAGAAGAACCTCAACTACGTCAAGCTCGACGGACAGGTCGGGATCATCGGCAACGGCGCCGGGCTGGTGATGTCGACGCTCGATGTCGTCGCCTACGCAGGGGAGCGGCACGGCGGCGTCAAGCCGGCGAACTTCCTGGACATCGGCGGCGGCGCGAGCGCAGAGGTGATGGCCAACGGCCTAGAGATCATCCTGGGTGATACCGACGTCAAGGCTGTGTTCGTCAACGTATTCGGTGGCATCACCTCTTGTGACGCAGTGGCGAACGGCATCGTCAAGGCGCTGGAGATCCTCGAGTCCAAGCCGGAGGCCGGAACGCTGCAGAAGCAGATCGTCGTCCGTCTCGACGGCAACAAGGTCGAGGAAGGCCGGCGAATTCTGACCGAGGCCAACCATCCGCTGGTGACCCTGGCCGACACCATGGACGAGGGCGCCGACTCCGCAGCGCGCCTGGCCGAGTCCGCGCATTCCGCGAAATAAGGGATTGATCAACTCATGTCGATTTATCTGAATGCTGATTCCATCGTCATCGTGCAGGGCATCACCGGCGGTGAGGGCACGAAGCACACTGCCCTGATGCTCAAGGCCGGCACCAAGATCGTCGGCGGTGTGAACGCACGCAAGGCCGGAGCCACGGTCGACCATATCGCCAAGGACGGCAGCAAACTCGCGCTCCCGGTATTCGGCACGGTGGCGGAAGCCGTCGAGAAGACGGGCGCGACCGTATCCATCGTCTTCGTGCCACCGGTCTTCGCGAAGGACGCGGTGATGGAGGCCATCGACGCCGGAATTGAACTTCTCGTGGTGATCACCGAAGGCATCCCGGTCCAGGATTCGGCCGCATTCTGGGCCTACGCCCTGAGCAAGGGCGGAACGACCAGGATCATCGGCCCCAACTGTCCCGGCATCATCACCCCTGGCGAGTCGCTGGTCGGCATCACCCCGGCCAACATCACCGGAAAGGGTCCGGTGGGGCTGGTCTCCAAGTCCGGCACGCTGACCTACCAGATGATGTACGAGCTCAGGGATCTCGGCTTCTCGACCGCCATCGGAATCGGCGGTGACCCGGTGATCGGAACCACCCACATCGACGCCCTTGCGGCGTTCGAGGCCGATCCCGAGACCGAGGCGATCGTGATGATCGGCGAGATCGGCGGCGATGCCGAGGAGCGTGCGGCCGCGTTCATCAAGGACAACGTCACCAAGCCCGTGGTCGGCTACGTGGCCGGATTCACCGCGCCGGAAGGCAAGACGATGGGGCACGCCGGCGCGATCGTCTCCGGGTCGGCCGGCACCGCGCAGGCGAAGAAGGAGGCCCTGGAAGCAGTCGGGGTGAAGGTCGGCAAGACGCCATCCGAGACGGCTCGGTTGCTGCGTGAGGTTCTTGCCTGACGCGAGCAGAGCCGTACGGGTCAATCGCAGCACAGACGAGCGAGGTGGAGAAGCAGATGAGTAATCCATACGGTCCTGCGGGTGGGCCAGGGCAGCAGGCACCCGGCTCCTTCGGCGGTCAGCCGAATCCGGCGTGGAACCAGGGGCAACAGCCGGGTCAGGGATACGGCCAGGGCGGTTTCGGGCAGGGTCCGGCGGCACCAGGTCCGGGATACGGCTCGGGCTACGGCGGGCCGGCAGGCCCCCAGGGCAACGCTCCCGGCAACGTTCCGGGTTTCGGCGCCCCTGCATCCCAGGGTCCACCGCCGGGTCGGCAGGGCTACGGTCCCGGGTTCGGGGCTCCCGGACAAGCGCCGTCGACGGCCAAGAAACCGGTGGACCTGGGGCGGCTTCTGCCGCTGGTCGT
>JBPCPG010000041.1:0-14114 GCA_050999445.1 Nakamurella sp.
GCGATAAATCAGGCCCGCAATGGTCTCGAAGTTCCCACTGTATTTCGCGTCCGGATAGATGCCCTTGACCTGCGCCAGATCTTCGATGTGCACGGACGTGCTGCCTGCGTCCCGATGGTCGAAACGGCTGATCACGTAGGCCACCTCTTCGCGATTCGGCCAAGCCGCGGCCGGGAGATCCGGTAATTCATCCCTGGTCCGCAAGGCTACTTCGGGCACATCGATTCCGACCTGGCTCGCCCAGCTCATCATGGCGTACTCGTTGCATGGGACCGCAGCGTGATTCGCGTCCGGCAACTTGACGATCCAATCGCCGCCGACCTTGCTCTTGTCCTCGTAGGGCTTGTCGTACAACACTTCGAACTCGGCATGTTTCTTGATCGCGGCGTCGATCTCGGCACGGGTCAGACCCTCGTGGATGTCCGGGTTGTTCGCGAGTGACTTGAGCGTGATGTGCTGGACCCGCTCGTAGACGAAACCCTGCCGGATGTCGTTCTGCACCGGGTCGGGTGGCAGTGGCTTGGTCGTCAGTGACTGCTCTTTCGCCCGACCGTCGACGCTGTCCGCCAAGTAGTAGAACGGGAACTTTGCGCCCATGAGCCGCTGACGGGCAAGGGCGAGCGCGACCCGTGACGTGTCAATGGTGATCCAGCGTCGGCCCCACTGCTCGGCGACGAAAGCGGTCGTGCCAGAACCACAGGTGAAATCGATGACAAGGTCGCCGGGGTCGGTGCACATGGTTATACATCGCTCAATCATGGTCGGCGTTGTTTCCACCACATAACTTTTGTCGCGCGCTCCTCCAAGGTCGCTCCAAATATTTCAGTGTATGGGAATGCCGGGAAGTCATCGAGAAATCGAACGTACGTCGGCATGGTTCGTCCGGCCGCGACACGGTCAGCGCATTGAACGCGCCGCATACCGACAGCGTTCGTCTTCCACCTGGCCAGTGCACTGGGGCGAAAGTGTCGACCTTCCAACAATACCGGAAACCGGGATGCAGATCCTTTACCCTTTTCTCTACCCATTGATTGGCTAGGTTCGATGGCGGTTTCTGTTCGAATACCAGATCGGGCCCACCGCCAGATAATACGAACAGTCACAGCTCGTCGGCTCGTGGTTCTCCCTAATGATTTGCAGCAGGCTGCCTGACGCTATGCGCCAGGGCTGACAGGGGTCAAGGCGTCTGGGCGTCGGAAGCTGGTTTGTCGTCGGACGCGAAACGGGGTCAGCGCGCTGCGCGGACCCCGTTTCAACTGTCAGATCATCAGCTCACGCTGAAGCCTTGAAAACTTGCCAAACCGGGGACTCCAGCGGTGTGAGAGACCACGAACAGCCCGGCGTCCTGCGTGGCGGCCTGACCTGGAACGGTCACAGTGCCAACCTGTGTCCAGGTGCTTCCGTCGGTCGAGTAGGACCCGGTGTATGTCGATCCGGTTCGTACCAGCTTGAGCCAGACGGGTAGCGTCGCCGGGATCGTTCCGTTCCCCGGGGTGACCGCGTTGATCCCGTTGCCACTGTTGTTGTCCCATTCCATCTGGATGCCGCCGCCGGGCGACTCGTAGAGGATGACGCCCTCGGGGGCTGAGCCCGATGCTGTGATGTCATTGCCAACGAGAATGCCTGCTTTCGCGAAGCCGGACATGTTGGACTGCGACGTGACCTTCGTCTGAATCGTCGAGCCGTCTGTGACGACGCCCTTCTGATAGATCGTGGTGTAGTTGTCCGAGCCGCCGTACAGGTCTGCGCCGGCACCTGATATTGCGAAGTTCTGGCCGAGCTGACCGAAGTATGTCGGGCCGTCGGTCGCCGACGAGTACGTCAGGTACGGCGACTGTACTGAGTTGGTCAGATGCAACGGTGTTTCAGACGTGGCGTTGGCGTGGTGGTTTTGCCAGTCGTAGACGGCCCGGCCTTTGATGATCGCTGTGGTGATGGCGTCAGTGGCTTTTCCTGGTGTGACCGCGAAGTACGCGGTCACCGTTTGGCCCGTGCGCACGGTGCCGAAAGTGGTAGGTCCGACGGATTGAATTTTCCAGCCGACCGAGTCGTGCAGCGAAAGAGTGACGAGCTTCGCCGGGTCGACACCGTAGTTGGTGAACGTGTCGGCCACGATGAGCGGAGCGCCGCTGGTGTAGGAACCGCCGATGCTCGGGGTCGTCTCGAATGAGACACGCGGCTGGATGCCATTGGTCTTGTCCAGGGCGGTGAGCCGGTAGAGCGCGACACCGTGTGTCGGCACTGTGGCGTCGATCGTGCCGGCCGTCTCGGTGATGCGGTGCGACCACAGGTCGTTCACCTGGTATGCCTTGGCCGCCCGCAGGCCCAGAGCGGATGCGGTCGTGGTGATGTGCTCGAACGCCCCGCTGACATTGAACAAGCCGACGATGACGTCTCCGTTTGGTTCGGTCTTGCGGAACACCTGCTGCGAGCTCGTGTTCACCAGTCGTGTCGCATCGATGGCATCCTGGTCGACGGCCAGCACCTGCCTGTTCTTCAGATAACCGAGGTCGGTAGCGTCGAGGTGGGTCAGGTCCGAACCGAGGAGCAGCGGCGCGGATGCCAGTGCCCACAGGCTCAGCTGGGTTTGCCGCTCGTCCGGGGTCAGACCGTCGTTGCTGCCGTTGCCCAGTTCGAGGGAGTCGTAGTCGTTGAACCCGCCGGGTCCGCCGTAGGGCGCCCAGGACGCGACGGCGTCGAACCGTTGGTTGATGTTGCCCCAGTCGGTCAGCGGGAAACTTGACCCGTTTTTCCCGCAATAGCACTCAATGTCGCCCCCTGTTCGCCACCCGTTGGACAGCCGCTTCCAGGTCGCCGCATCGTTGATGTTCAGGCTGTTGGACAGCTCGAAATGAATGCTGCGACCGGTTTGGGTCAGCGCCTTCGACCACGCTTGCACGTCGGCGATGTCCCCCGATCCGACGCCGTCGATTTTTAGGTAGTCGACACCCTCGGCCGCCATCTTGTTGGCCCACGAGTTGATGAATTCCTGCGCGCCCGGCTTGGTGAAGTCGATGCCCACCATGTTCCCGCAGTTGTAGTTGGACTCCTTGACGTTTGGCTCGGCGATGTCGTCGGCGTGATATGGAGTCCCCTCGATCGGCGTGTTCTGAGCCACGGCCTGCTTCGAGATGCCGGGCGTCACGTAGAGACCGAACTTCAGGCCGTCCTTATGCACATGATCGGCCACGACCTTGATGCCGTCCTCGGCTCCCGAGCTCGGAAATTTGGTGGTGTCAGTGGCCCACCTTCCGTAGCTGTCGACTGCCGGACCCCCGGACGGGCACTGGATGTAGAAGTCGTCCAGGTTGACGTACTGGTATCCGACTTTGGCCAGTCCGCTGCTCTGCATCGCGTCGGCCTGGGCTTCGACGGCGGCAGCCGTCGGGTTGTAGCGCAGGAAGCTCCAGCTGCTCCAGCCGAGCGCGGGCTTGAGCCCGATGCCGTTGTAGGACCCCGCTGCTGCGGTCGGCACGGAACTGCTGCTTGCGCTCGGTCGCGGCGTTCCCGCCGGAGTCGGAATGCCCGTTCCACCGGAGGTCGAGGTGCTGGCCGCCTTGGAGGCCGGGACATTCCCCGCGTCGGCTGCTGCCGCCTGGGGGACTGAACCGGCAAGGGTCGTGACCCCCACCATCCCCGTCGCTGCTAGCACCGCGACCATGTTGCGCCACGGCTTTCGTTGAGCGGCTTTTGTCACAGTGTTTTCTCCTTCTGTTGAGTCAGCCTTCCCCTCGGTCCATCGCCGGTTGCGGTGATGGACCGAGGCGGAAGGGCGTCCTAGGGATTCGTTCTGCAAAGCTGATCCGCGGCCCGTATCCCGGCCCGCGGATAGTCGCGGTGACCTTCGGCGACTTAGTTGGCGCAGGTGAGGGTGGGGGTGGCCCAGTCGCCGTGGTCGTTTTGGTTGCCGTCTCCGTTGTCGCCGACGATCAGGTGCAGGGTCTGCACACCGGAGACGTCGACGGTCAACTTCTGTCCGGGCTGGTTGCCCCGGATGGTGGGTGTGGTGGTGAGGGTCTTAGCATCCCCGGCCACGCTGAAGGTGACGCTGCCGCCGCCGCCGACTTCCTGGTCCATGCCGACGGTGGAGGTGAAGGTGGAGCAGTTGCCGCCGAGGTAGATGGCAACGTCGCTGATCGCGTTGGTACCCACACCCTTCGGGTACACGGTGCCGTTGATGGTCAGCGGTTTACCGTCGTTGACGTTGGAACCTCCCACCGACTGGTCGCGTTCCACCGGTCCCCAGCCATTGGTCGAAGACAGGAAGGCAAGGTCGCTGACCGCAACGGTTCCGGTCGGGGCCGGCGGGTTCACCACCTGCAGCGGGGATGTTCCGGTGAGCCAGTGCGCCACATCGTTCTAGGCAAATGTTGCCAGCCCACCGATGGTGGCGGTAGAAGCCGCGTCCGTCGGCGCGGTGAGTTGCCAAGTGGCACTGACGCTATGCCCGGGCTTGACCACGCCGAACACCTGCGGCGACGCGTCGAACAGGAATCCGGTCGGCGCGGTCAGGGTCAAGTTGACCCCCACGGCTTCGGTGGCCCCCCGGGGCACGGCGAACGTGGTGGTCACGGTCACCTGGTTGCCCCGCTGGACCGTCTTGCTCGATGGTGTGACGGTGACGGACGCGCCCGGCGTGGCCTTCTTGTTGGCGGTGATCGACAGGTTGTCGAACTGGTTCTGGTCGTAGGAGGTCATGCCCAGCCCGACCTGACCGGCGGTGTAGGAGGCGTCCTGGACGACGCCGACCGCGTTCCGGTCGACCAACGCCGTGATCGAGGATCCGGAGAACGACAACGCTAGCCGGTGCCACTTTCCGACCCCGAGCGCAGTGGTGGTCGCTCGGGCCAGCACAGTTCGGTGTCCGTCTGCGTCGCTTTTGAAGATCGTCCAGGCGCCGGTGTCGGTGATCTGGAAGTAGTAGCCGGCCTGGTGGGATTGCGGACGGTTCTGGGTGCCGGCGCGGCCGATCAGTTCCACGGTTCCCGGTTTGCTCAGCTCGGCGTCGATCTGCACCTGGTAGTTCGTCCAGGTCGGATCCCCGACCAGGGTGAACGCGTCGCTGTCGTCCTGCCACAGGATCGGCTTGGTGGCCGCCATCTGCTGCAGACACATACCGCTCCGTCGGGCCGTGCAGGGTTGGGCTTCGAACGAGCCTTGCATGTCCGAGACGTACTTGGCTTCCTGGCCGGCCACGTAGTGGTTGAAGTTGTCGGAGTATGGCAGCGCCAGTGGGTGCGGTGCCGGGCTGACCGCCGATCCCTTGCCGACCGGCTTACCGACGGTGCTGAACGTGTAGACGAAGCCGGGCTGCAGCGTGTACGTGAACGTTCCTGCAGCGTCGGGCTTCAGATCGCCCAGGTGGACGAAGTAGTCGGCCTTTTTGGTGGAATTCACGTTGGTCGCCCACACGTGAACAGTCTTACCCGCCAGGGTGGAGGGCACCGTGAACGTTGCGGTCGACGTCGCTGTGGCCGACGTCGTTTCCACGATGCTGCTGTAGTCGGTCTTGGCCGGCGAGGCGAGGGTGATGAAGCTGCCGTTGGTGCGGTCTTTTCCGAGGTAACCGCTGGCGTTGTCGAGAAAATGCCAGCCCGGCTGCACGAACTGGGTGACCTGGGCGGTCACCCAGGTGTTGATGCCGATGCTGTAATTGCCCGACCACGGTTGGCCGGCCACCGACATTCCCACCGTGGCGTAGGGCAGGTTCGGGGTGATCGCGGCGATCAGCGGCCAGTTCAGCAGCGCCGTCATCTTCGCGTCGATGTAGCCGCGGGTGATCGCCCGGATCAGCGCCGGCGCGCCGGTGTTGTCATCCTGCGAGCCATTCTCGCTGTCCCACATAGGCTTTCCGGTAGAGACGGCATTCTGGGTGGAGGAACAGGAGTTGGCGTCGCCGCCGTCGCCGCCATTGCAGGAGTAGTGCGCCGCCAGGATGTCGATCGAGCGGGCGAAGGCCGGGTCGGTCGCCATCGCATCGGCTTCGTCCCAACCGGAGTCATCCCCGACGACCTGGATGTTCGGGTGCTTGACGGCCAGCGTCGCGTGCAGGTTCTCATACCAGCTCTTGTCGTAGCCGCGTTCGTTCCAACCACCCAGGTAGTCGATGTTCAAGCCGTGGCTATTGGCGCAGCCGACCCAGGTCATCAGGTAGTCGATCATGTCCTGGGACCAGAAGTTGCCGCCGCCGATCCAGCCCGGCGCCGTCCAAGCCAGCCCGTAAAGTTTGATGTTCGGGTTGCGGGCCTTGGCCTGCTGGGCCAACCAGAACTCGTAGCCGGCGGCGCAGTTCACCACACCCTTGGTGTGCTCGACGCTGGGTTCAGAACCGTCCGTGGAGTTCGCGTCGCCGCCGATCTCCAGCTTCAGAATCTGCAGTGACGCGCCATACCCCGGCTTGAATAGGTAATCCAAAATTTGGTTGCGCTGCTTCACCGGGTAGTCGATCAGCAGGCGGCTGTTGCCACCGCCGCCGCTGATCGCGCCGACACCATCAAACACACGGCCCTGGCCGGCCACATCCACCGGAATCGCGGTATTCACCGGCGGCGGCGGCTGCCCGTTGAAGCTCACCCGGTCCACCACGATGAACGTGCCGGTCGACGCGGCGTTCTTCCGCCCGGTCACGGCCAGCGTCAGCGTGTGCGGACCGTTGGCCAACGTTGGGCTGGTCCACAGCGCGACGTCACCCTTGCGGGTTGCGCTATAGAAGTCGACGTCCTTCAAGGCGCCTCCGTCGAGCGACAGCGCGCCGATGCCGTGCCCCGGGTCGGTGACTCCGTAGAACGTAATCTGCGTGCCGCTGAAAGTGAAGCTGACCGTGACGCCGCTGGCGTTGGTGTAGCTGTTCGTGCCGTCATACGGGTTGGCCGGTGCCCCCTCACCGCTGGCATGACCCCAACCGGAACCCACATAATCAAACAAGTCTGGGGTGGTGCCCTGTTGGGCGTCGTCCACCACGACCGTTCTGTCCGGCGGCGTCACCGCCCCGGCACCGGCCGACTGCACCGATCCGTTGACATTGAAAGGTGCCGAACCAGCCAGGGCCACGCCGGATAAACCAGTTGAGGCCGACAACATCAGTACCGCAACAGTTACAGCCGCAATATTCGCGCGGCGAATGACAGGAAACACCCTTGTCTCCAAACGGGTCGACGGGAACCCCTGGGCTCGCCATTGCCAGCTCAGGACGAAACTTGTCCGCACCTGTTCTATACCGCGGCTAACAGTTTCACAAGACCTGAACCCACGAAAGGCACACAATCAACCACACGATCTCAACAGAACCACTCGCGACGAGACGCGGTTTGCCATCTTCGACCGGGCTGCGAACCCGTCGTTCTGCCCGGTCATGTGGGTCAGCGATGCTCGCAGGTCCCAGCCAACGCAGGGCGTCGTCCGCGCCAGATCGTCCCGGTGAACATGCGCGACGATCCAGATGGCTAGGGTCGCGAAATGCTCGGCGGTGCTGCCACCTGAGCGGACCGCATTCATCCGGGCGCTATCACAGCTCACGGGGGCGACTCGAGAAACCACCAGCATGCGTCAGCCCGCCTTCCCTTACCGAAACGCGCGGCGTCAGCAGCGTCAGGCAACCTTCGCTCATGGCTCTTATCCTCGAGCGTGGGCGATTCTCACCAGTGCTGCCATCCCGCCATCGCCGGAAGAAGCATCTCCCGCGTCGATCGACCGGCCGATGCGAGTCAGCTCCTCCAGCGAGCCAGACGGTCGACGCTATTCGATTCCTGGGCCAGCAGGGCGTCCCTCATATTCGCGACGAACACCGATGAATGACGATCGATAATCTCGCCATACAGCCGTAACCGCCGCTTCATGCCCTCCAGGTTCGCTGACGCCGGCTGCGTCCGGTAGTCGATCAGCGGCTCCGGAACGATGCGGATCTGGCCGCCAGCGTGAGAAGGCGGACGAAGAAATCCCAGTCCTCGAAACCTCCCGCATGTCTTGGGCATACCACCGACCGCTGAGGATCCCCGTGACAGCGGACAGTGGGTCCCGCTTGCGCGGTCGAGAGCGAGGTGGTGCTGTCAGGCAGCGGGGGCGGCCGCGCCGGGTCCGTTCTCGGGTTCAGCCGCGGTAGAGCGACGAATCCACCGGGACGACGATCAATTCACCGACCTGATCGGCCAGAATCGTCCGCGCCTCGTCATCGATCCCGTCGTCGGTGATCAGCACGTCGGCGATCGATAGCTGGCCGAAGTCGGCCAAACCGACGGCCCCCCACTTCGTGGAGTCGGCGAGCACCACCACCTGGCGGGCGCTGGCGATCAACGCCATGTTGGTCTGCGCCTCAGCGAGATTCGGTGTGGTGAAACCGGTACGGGCCGCCATCCCGTGCACCCCGAGGAACAGCCGGTCGACGTGCAGCGAGCTGATCGCGCGGTCGGCGATCGGGCCGACGAGCGCAGCGCTGGGGGTGCGGGACCCGCCAGTGAGAATCACGTTCAGATCATCCGGACGGCTCCCGGCGGCCAGCACGTCGGCCACTGCGGTGGAATTGGTGACGACAGAGAGCGGCTGCGGGGCGGCCTGGATGTGCCGGGCGAGCATCCAAGTGGTGGTCCCGGCCGACAGCGCAATCGCCGACTTGTCCAGCAACTCGGCGGCGCGGGCCGCAATCGCTCGCTTCGCCGGTTGCTGCAGCACACTCTTCGCCTCGAACCCGGGCTCTTCGGAGCTGCTCGCCCCCAGGACGGCTCCGCCGTGCACCCTACGAAGCCAGCCGTGCGTGTCCAGGTGCTCCAGGTCGCGACGAATGGTCATGTCCGAGACGCCCAACAGGTCAGTCAGCTCGCTGACCCGGACCCCGCCCACTCGTTCGACCTCAGCCAAGATGAGGTCCCGGCGCTGATTGACCAACATGACTTCTCACTCCCCTCCGGTGTGTAGATCTTCAAGATCGACAGGGGCTGCTCGGCGTCCATCCCACAACGGTCAATCTTCAGGTCAGCTCGTTGCTGCGCAGCACCTTCGGCAATGGCGAAGAGTTCTACCAACGTGCCGGTCAGCCCATCACACTCCCGGCGCGCCTTTCGGATCGACCCAATCGGGAGTGCCTGACCTGGCACATGGACGAGGTGTTCACAACCTGAGCGCGAGGGCTCAGGTGACCAACTGGAGCAGTGGGATGACCTGTTCCTGTTCGGTCAACGATCCGTGCTGGCCGATCAGCTTCAACTCGCTGGGCGTCGCCGTCCGGGAGTCGACGAAGGCGAACCGCCCGGCCGCGGCCACCACGACGTCGCCGATCCGGCCGCGGACCCGGTCGTCGACGTTGCCGAACCAGCCCTGCGCTATGGCCTCGTCCCTGGTTCGAACCCAGGCTTGTTCGGCAAAGGCGGAAGCGAGCCGAGCGGCAACCACAGGTCCTTCGCCCGCGGTGCAGTACACCTGGGCGAAGCGTGCTTCTCCGGCGAGGACGTCGATTCCCGGCTGCAGATCCGGGCGTAGCGCGAGGTCCACCCGATACTGGTGCGGCACGTCGACCATGCCGTGATCAGCGGTCACCAGCAGGAGCGTCCCCGGCCGCAAAATGCGGGCGAGCCGGTTGACCGCTTCGTCGGTCTCCCGCAACGCACCCCGCCAATTGCGACTACTGGTGCCGTAGGTGTGACCAGCCCCGTCCACCTGACCCCAGTACAGGTAGGCCAGGCCAGGTTCGGCGAGCGCCGCCACCGCGGCGTCCACCCGATCGTGGATCTTGTCCGTTCCGATGAATCTGGCTCCCCGCAAGGCGGCGACCGTCAGTCCCGAACCGCCGAATTCCGGCTTTCCGATTGACGTGCAAGCGATTCCGGCCGCCATCAGGTGGTCGAACACGGTGGGATACGGCTGCCAACGAATCGGGTCGACCTCTGGGTCCCACCGGAGTTCGTTGAGCAGCAGGCCGCGGTCCGGATCCATCACCCGGTACCCGACCAGACCGTGACGGCCAGGCTCCAGACCGGTGCCCAATGAGCCCAGCGAGGTCGCGGTGGTGCTCGGGCACCCCGCGACCAACCGAGTCATCTGCATCGCGGCCAGAAATGGTGCGTCCGCGGCGTTGTCGCGCAACAGGTCAAGGCCCAACCCGTCGATCAGAACCACGCAGACACGCTCCGCAGGAGCCAGTGGCACGGCCGGCAGCGAGGTCGGCGCGCCGAGCGCAGCCGCCGCCCCCGGCAGCACTGCCGCCAGGCCGCGCGAACCGTAGGCAGGAATCAGTGGCTCAGCGGCGGGCGGAACAGCAGCGGCGTTCACGCGCGCGCCGAAGCGGTCGCCGCGCTGAGGACTCTGGCGAACGCCAGGGCATCGAACAGAGCATTCTCACCCTCGGCGTCGGCGCTGATCCGCAGCGACAGGTCATCTCCGGTCAACGAACCGGTATAGCCGTGATCGGCTTCGCACTGCGGATCGCCACAGGTCGCAGGCTCCAGGTCCAACCGGGCAACCGCGCCCCATCCGATGGTGACCGTGACCTCACGGCCCAGGCTGCCCGCCTGGTACTTCTCCGGGTTCGGCACGACATGGGTGACCATCACCGTCCTGACGGCAGACAGCGGAACCGACTCGCTCGTCGCGATGCCATGCGCCTCCTCCCCGTGCTCCTCGTCCCCGCCGTGGTCGTCCGCATGGACGAAGATCAATCTCGTCGAGGTCAGCACGACCACCGAGAGGTGCCGCCTGATCGTCTCGATGTCGAAAGTGGTCTCGAGGTGTACCAGGTGCGTCTCGACCGTCTCCTCCGCCAACGCCATTCCCAGCACGTCGGTCACGAACGCCGGGTAGTAGCCCGCTTTGAGGATCTTGCGGGACAGGTCGGCTGGCAACTGCGATGGCATGGAAGTCATTTTGGCATCTCCCGCGTCGGATGAGCCAGTTCGGCGCCTACTCAACGAAGTACAGCCCCCGTCCGGGTGGCGGCCGATGCCAGCGCGGCGTCGCGCACGGAGAGGGCCTCGGCTGCGGTGAGAGTTCGATCCGGCGCGCGCACGACCAGCGCGAATGCAATCGACTTCCGTCCATCACCCACCTGATCTCCCGCATAGACGTCGAACAGCCGCACGGATTCGAGCAGATCACCGCCGCCGGAAACCAGCGAGTCGGTGACGTCCTGGGCTCTGGTGGCCGCCGGCACCACGACCGCGAGGTCCAGGTGTACCGGCGGGAACGGGGAGACGTGCGGCGCCGTCGGCGTGACCTCGTCGGGCAGCGCATCCAGGTCCAGTTCCAGAGCAGCGGATCTCGGTGGTAGACCGAGGCGTTCGACCGTCTCCGGATGCAGTTCACCGGCGTACCCGACGATCCAATCGCCGATCCGGACCGAGGCGCAGCGTCCCGGATGCCACGGTCGCTGCTCGGCGGGAACAATCCGCAGCCGCACCCCCGCGGTGGACCCGATCCGACGGGCCAACTCGATGGCGTCGGCCCAGGAGCCGTCGCGAGGCTCTCCCCACCACCCACGCCGGTCGAGGGCGCCGGCCAACACCACCGCGATATGCCGCGGCTGCAGCGGCAGGCTCGAATCGAGCCGGGCGACTTCGGCGGCGCTCGGGCGTCGGTCCACCGCCACCGGCGACGGCGTCGGCGCATCGGCGCTGGGCAGGAAGACCTGCCCGATCTCGAAGAACGAGAGGTCCCTGGATCCGCGGGAGATGTTGCGCACCACTGCGTCGAGCAAACCCGGAAGCAGAGTCGTGCGAAGGGCCGGCCGATTCGCGTCAAGAGGATTGACCAACGCGGCGGTGAATTTCCGGACGTCGCCGTCGGGAATACCAAGAGCAGCAAAATCAGCCTGACCCACGAACGGGAAGGACAGCACCTCGGTCAGCCCTGCGGACACCAGATCATCGGAGATCCGCCGGGCCCGACGCTGACGCGCGGTCAGTCCGGTGCCGACAGGTGCTGCCGGAACAATTGTGGGAATGGTCGCGTAGTCCTCCAGCCGCGCCACTTCTTCCACCAGATCAGCGGCCCTGGTGAGGTCCGGGCGCCACGTGGGCGGGGTTACCACCAGCGGATCGGACCGATCGTCGGTAACCGCGCAGCCCACCTGTTCGAGTCTGCGAACGACCACGGCGGCCTCGTACGGACGGCCGGCCAGCCGTTCCGCCTCACCCAACGGGAGCTCGATCGTCGACGCGGACATCGGCGCGCCCGCAACGTCCGACCGTCCGACGACGGATCCACCTGCGTACCGGACCAGCAGAGCCGCTGCCGCCTCGGCTGCGATCGCTGAGATCGCCGGGTCGACGCCGCGTTCGAAGCGTCGGGACGCTTCACTGGGTAGCTTGTGGCGGCGGGCCGCACGCGAGATCACAGCAGGATCCCAGTACGCCGCCTCTATCACGACCTCGGTTGTGGCCGAAGAGATCTCGGTCGATTCACCACCCATGATGCCGGCCATCGAGATCGGTCCCGACTCGTCGGCAACCACCAGGTCATCGGCCACCAGGCTGCGCACAGAACCGTCCAGGGTCTTGAGTCGCTCCCCCGCCAGGGCTCCGCGCACCGTGATCGGGCCGGTCAACCGCGCAGCATCGAACGCATGCAGTGGATGGCCGAGTTCCACCATGACGTAATTCGTGACGTCCACCGTCAACGAAATACTGCGTACCCCAGCAGCCTGCAGCCGACGACGCATCCAGAAAGGCGATGCAACGTTCGGGTCGACCCCGGCGACGCGAACCGTCACGAACCTGCGACACCCCGGGTCCGAGATCGTGACGGGCCAGCCGGGCGCCGTTCGGTCCACCACCTGGACGGCTGCCGGGTCCGCCGACGACACCTCAAGTGCCGCACCGGCTTCTCGTGCTATTCCACGGATGGACAGGGCGTATCCGCGATCGGGCGTGACAGACAGTTCGATCACTGCGTCATCGGCGCCGATCAGCCTGCGCGGATCGGTCCCCACCTCGGCGTCGGCGTCCAGCACCAGGATGCCGTCGTGTTCGCTCCCGATGCCCAGTTCGCGGACGGAGCAGATCATTCCGTCCGAGATCCGGCCATAGGTACTCCGAGACGCGATCTCGAAGCCGCCGGGCAACACCGAACCGGGCAGAGCAACCACGACGAAGTCGCCGACGGCGAAATTCTGCGCTCCGCAGATGATCTGGCGGGGTTCGTCCGAGCCGTTGGGTCCGTGCCCAGAACCGACATCCACGGTCACGAATCGGATCGGTTTCTTGAATTCGGCCAGCTCTTCGATGCCCAGCACCCGGCCGACCACGAGATCACCGGTCGTTTCAGGCACGGTGTGAACGTCTTCGACTTCGAATCCCACTCGCAACAACGCATCGGCCACCTGCACGGCCGAGGTTCCCTCCGATAGGGAAACATACTCGGCCAACCATTCCACGGGAACGTGCATGGTGCTCAGGCCTCCTTGGCCGGCGCGGCGAAAGCCGACGTGAAGCGAACATCGCCCTCGACCAGATCCCGCATATCGGGAATGTCGTTGCGGAACTGCAGGGTTCGCTCGATACCCATGCCGAAAGCGAATCCCGAATATTGACCGGGATCAACTCCGCACGCACGGAGCACATCCGGGTCGACCATGCCGCAGCCACCCCATTCCACCCAGCCCGCACCGCCCTTTTTTCCCTCGAACCAGATGTCCATTTCGGCGCTCGGTTCGGTGAACGGAAAGAAGGAAGGGCGTAGTCGGGCTTTCGACCCCGGACCGAACATGGCCCTGGCGAAATGATCCAACGTCCCTTTCAAATGCGCCATTGTCAGACCCCTGTCGATCGCCAACCCTTCCACCTGGGTGAAAACCGGCGTGTGGGTGGCATCCAATTCGTCGGTTCGGTAGACCCGACCCGGGCAGATGACGAAGATCGGCGGTTGTCGGGTCAGCATGGTGCGTATCTGAACCGGCGAGGTGTGAGTCCGCAGCACCATACCGGATTCTCGACCGTCCGGGCCGGCGACGTAGAAGGTGTCCTGCATCGCCCGGGCTGGGTGGTCGGAGCCGAAATTCAGCGCGTCGAAATTGAACCATTCCGCTTCCATTTCGGGTCCTTCCGCAACCTCCCATCCCATGGCGATGAAGATGTCCTCGACATCCTCGGTGACGGCGGAGATCGGATGGCGGGCGCCGACCGGTCGCTGGTCGA
>JBPCPG010000309.1:0-10987 GCA_050999445.1 Nakamurella sp.
GTGCGGGCGACTTCCAGTACATCGTCACCGCTGCCCTGTTGGCCACCGTGCCGATGATCGTCATCTTCTTGTTGGGTCAGCGGTATTTCGTCGAGGGAATCGCGAACCAGGGCCGAAAGGGCTGATACCGCAATTCCGATCGGAACCCGGTCAGCTGGAGTTTGGATCCGCCAACGCTTCTCGGACCTGGCCGACACCGAGGCGGTAGGCGAGGTGACCGCCCAGATACGCCCCGGGGCCGACCAGGGTCAGTGCCGCAGCGGCGACGCGGCGGCCGGCTGCCCGCCGGCCGGAACTGCGCAAAGACGCGGAGGTGGCATAGAGGGCGACAGCGGTCGCGTTGAGCCCCCAGTGGACGGCAGCCACCCGCCTGGCCAGCCCATCGGTTCGAAGGAACTGCGCAATGCCGGTGAGTGCTGCCGGCACGGCCGCGACGACTCCGACCTTCAACGCGGCGTCGGCGATCTTGTCCGACTGCGGATCTTCGCTCCTCGCACTCCGGAGGTCGTACCACGCGCTCACCGCCCAGGCTCCTGTCGGCACCGCGACGACCGCGGGATGCGCGGGTGGCCCATCCATTTCTCCCCGGACAACGCCGAGACCACCGCGCGCAGCGGTCCGCTGCTCGTCAGGGACGCGATGCGCCGTTGGGTGTGTTCGGCGAAGCGATCCAGCGCCGTCCCCGGTCCGGGGATCAACTTGTCGATCGAGGCTGTCGAAGGCATTG
This sequence comes from Nakamurella sp., assembly GCA_050999445.1. Taxonomy (GTDB): domain Bacteria; phylum Actinomycetota; class Actinomycetes; order Mycobacteriales; family Nakamurellaceae; genus Nakamurella. The sequence continues at coordinate 728 of JBPCPG010000309.1, forward strand.
CGCCGCTCCTGGTTCGAATCCTGCTCGGGCATTCTGGCTCCGGTACGGTTCCCAGTTCTGGTCGATTCCACCGGATCCGAGCCGGGCGATGGCATTCCTACCTGGGCATTCCTGTGCCTGCCGGGTCGGAACCGGTCGACATCAACGGGGCCACACCGGGCGCGGCGGGTTTGGCCGATGGCAACGGCGGTTACACCCAGGATGGACAGGTAGTGGCGGAGCCTCGGTCATTCGATCGCAGCGGTCACCACCCGGTGTCGGATCGGATGGATCAGTTGGCTATTCAGAACGGACCAGGTCGGCAGGTGGCCCTTGTCACCGGCGCTTCCAGCGGGATCGGCCGGGCGACAGCCACGAGTCTGGCTGGTCGCGGCTGGAACGTGGTCCTGATCGCCAGGGCGCACGCCGGCCTGGCGGATGTCGAACGCGAATGCGTAGCGGCCGGCGCCACCGTCCTGGCGGTCGAGGCCGACGTCAGCTCGAACCGCGATGTCGAGGCTGCTTTTCATGAAGCCGTCGCCAGGTTCGGCCGGATCCACGCCGTGGTCCAGTGCGCTGCCGTGGTGGCCTACGGACGGTTCGAAGACATTCCCGCCGAGATCTTCGACCAGGCCATCTCCACCAACATCGTCGGACCGGCCAATGTTGCGCGAGCGGCACTGCGCCATTTTCAGCAGTTCGGAGCGGGCCGACTGGTCATTCTCGGCTCCCTGCTGGGCAAGATCGCCGTTCCGTTCATGAGCCCCTACGTGACCAGCAAATGGGGCGTGCACGCGTTGACCCGCATGTTGCAGATCGAGGCGCGGCAGACTCCCGGAATCCGGATCACTCTGGTCTCCCCAGGTAGCGTCAACACTCCTGCGTACAGCCAGGCTGCCAATTACGTCGGGCGGGAGGGGCGTCCGCCGCCGCCCGTCGATCCGCCGGAGAAGGTCGCAGAGGCGATCATTCGTGCCCTGCACGAATCTCGACGGGAAATCTCGGTCGGCCTGGCCAATCATGTCGTGGTGCTGGGATTTCGACTGTTGCCGGCGGTCTATGACGCGCTGGTGTCGCCCCTGATGAAGGTGGCCGGACTTTCCCGTCGGCCCATCGACCCGCACCCGGGGACCGTCCTCGCCCCGGCCCCGGAAGGCGATGCAGTGCACGGGATGTGGAGCCGACTCGGATTTCGTCGCGTGAATTCGACAGCTACCGCGAAACCCGCGCCGCCCGCATCGTCCTCGACCGTCGCACCATTGTCCGACGTGGGTCGATCATGACGGTCGAGACGGTGGATGCAGTCGTGATCGGGGCCGGACCCAATGGTTTGGTGGCAGCGAATGCGCTGGCCGACTTCGGGTGGGACGTGTTGTTGCTGGAAGCCAATGACACCGTGGGCGGAGCCGTCCGCAGTGCCGAAATCACCGCACCGGGCTTCCGTTCCGATTTGTTCAGTGCCTTCTATCCCCTTGCTGCGGCGTCGCCGGTGATTCGTAATCTGGATCTCGGCAATCACGGGCTCACCTGGGTGCAGGCCGAGAAGGTGCTCGCTCACGCGCTGCCGGACGGCCGCGCAGCCGTTCTGGCCCGCAAACCGGAACAGACTGCGGCCGGCCTCGACGAGTTCGCTGCTGGGGACGGCCAGGCCTGGTTGGACATGTTCGCCGGCTGGCGAAAGATTCGCGATCCGCTGCTGGATGCCATGTTCACGCCTTTCCCGCCGGTGAAGTCGCTACTGGGACTGCTTCGCCGGACCAAGCTGAGCGGGGCCCTGGATCTGGCTCGGCTCGGCGTCCTTCCGGTTCGTCGCTTCGCGGAGGAGAACTTCGCCGGCGTCGGCGGTCCGTTGCTGCTCACCGGCAACGCCCTGCATGCTGATGTTCCTCCGGAGGCCGCCGGCAGCGGAGTATTCGGCTGGCTGCTCGCAATGCTCGGTCAGGACGTCGGATTCCCGGTGCCACAGGGTGGTGCCCAGTTTCTGGCGTCCGCCCTGCGCGCCAGATTCGAGTCCCTCGGCGGTCAGGTTCGCACCGGAGCGAGAGTCACCTCGGTGGTCACCTCCGCCGGGCGGGCAGTCGGGGTGCGAACAGAAGCCGGGTCCGCGATCAAGGCCCGTCATGCGGTGCTGGCCGATGTCGACGCGTGCACGCTGTTTCGAGATCTCGTCGGTCTGGATTCGCTGCCGAACGGCATGAAGGGCGACCTCGACCGCTTCCAGTGGGACCATCCGACGCTGAAGCTGAACTGGGCGCTGCGGAGCCCGGTGCCGTGGCGGGCGACCGGAGCAGTAGGTGCCGGGACGGTGCACCTGGGGGTCGATCTGGATGGATTCGTGGAGTTCGCGGGTGATCTGACGCTGGGCCGGTCGCCGAAACATCCGTTCGTGCTCTTCGGCCAGATGACGACGGCAGATCCAACCCGGTCCCCGGCGGGTACCGAGTCGGCCTGGGCCTACACCCACGTGCCGCGCGCCGTGGCCGACTCGCCGGAGCTGCTCGCCGAACACGTGGAGCGGGTGCAGGATCACATCGAGCAGGTCGCACCCGGGTTCGGGGCCGCCGTTCTCGCTCGCACCGTGCAGCTGCCCGGTGATCTGCATTCGGCGGATGCCAACCTCGTCACCGGTGCGATCAACGGCGGTACGTCCTACCCGCACCAGCAGTTGTTCTTCCGGCCCATCAAGGGCCTCGGTCGACCGGAGACCCCCATCGAGGGCTTGTTTCTCGCCTCGGCGTCCGCGCATCCGGGTGGCGGCGTCCATGGTGCCTGCGGTTGGAACGCGGCTCGGTCGGCCATGCACGCGTCGGGGCCGGTCAACGCCGTCCGGCGCCGGCTGGTCCGGACAGCATGGGCAAGGGTGCTCTCACCCTGAGGCGTCGGTTCCGTCTTCGTGCCCGGCAACAGGGCGGAATCGACCACGGGAACCGGCGCATACGATCTCTTGGGTGTACCCCTACCGCACAGCCTCGCCGACCACGGGCGAACACCGGGCCGGGCACAGTTGACCAAGACCGTCGATCGCGCCCAGCCCGAAATTCGCGGGCACGCTCCCGCCGGGCAGTTGGCCGGCCGGAGTGACCGCAAATTTCGTCCGGATATCCAGGGGCTCCGCTCGGTCGCCGTGATTCTGGTCGTGCTCTACCACTGCGGCGTACCGGGCGTTCCCGGCGGTTACGTGGGAGTGGACGTTTTCTTCGTCATCTCCGGATTTCTGATCACCCGTCAACTCGTCGTCGAACGCCGGCGCACCGGCCGGATCGCGCTGCGCGCTTTCTACGCCCGTCGAATCAAACGGCTGCTTCCGTCGGCATCGGCGGTGATCGCCACCACCGTCATCGCTTTCCGTCTCTGGGGACCTCCCCTGCAATCGGCCGGGGTCGCCAAGGACGCGATCTTCACGACCTTCTACGCGATGAATTTCCGGTTGGCCGCGGAGCAGGTCGACTACCAGAACGTCGACGGTCCGGTTTCGCCGTTCCAGCACTTCTGGTCGCTGGCGGTGGAAGAGCAGTTCTACATCCTGTGGCCGGTCATCATCGTCCTGGTGGGCATCGCCTGGCGCCGGCGATTCGGAATTGCTCTCGGTCGAATCCTCGCAGCCGCAGTAGTTTCGTCGCTGGTGGTGTCGATCGTCGTCACCAGGGACAATCCCACCTCGGCGTACTTCGGCCTGAACACCCGCGCCTGGGAACTCGGCGTCGGCGCGCTCCTGGCCGTCGGCACGCCGACCGTGCTGCGCGTGGTGTCGCGCCCGGTGGCAGCGGTCGCCGGTTGGCTCGGCCTCGGCCTGATCGTCACCGCGGCGGTCACCTTCACCGCCGGGACACCGTTTCCGGGGAGCGCGGCCGCAATTCCGGTGGCCGGGGCGGCGCTGGTGGTGCTCTCCGGCCTGGCCGATGGTGCACGAGGCGTCGAACGCGTGCTGCGACCGCCGGTGATGCAGTTCGTCGGCCGAGTCTCCTACGCATGGTACCTGTGGCACTGGCCGGTGCTCGTGTTGGCGCCCACTGTTCTCCAGACGCAGGTTCCCTGGTGGGAAAACGTTGGCCTGTCAGTACTGAGTTTCGGAGTGGCGGTGGTCAGCAACATCCTCATCGAGCAGCCCACTGCCCGCCGGCAATTGCGTCCGCTGCGCTGGATCGCGCTGGGTGTTGCGATGTCGGCGCTGGTGGCCGGCACTGCGGCCGTTGTCGCGGCCTTACCGCCGACCGGGCTCGACGGCGGCGGGCGGGCAGCGACTCTGGATCTGTCCGACGCGGACGGGTCGACCCTGACCAAGTTGCTGGACGGCGCCTACCTCTCTGATGCAGTGCCGGCCAATCTGACGCCGACGCTGGCAACAGCGCGCGACGACGTCCCGCCGACCACCTTCGATGGCTGCCACGCCGATTTTCTCGTCACTACGGAGCCACCGTGCGTGTACGGCGACGCCGCGGGTAGCCGGACGGTCGTCCTGTTCGGTGACTCGCACGCCCAGCAATGGTTCGGCGCCCTGGACACCCTGGCGAAGTCGGCGGGTTGGCGGTTGATCTCCTGGACGAAGGCCGCCTGTCCCCCGGCTGACCTCCTGCTGATGAGCGATCAACTGCATCGCCCCTACACCGAATGTCCGGACTGGCGACGTGACACCTTGCGGAAGATTGCGGACCTGCATCCGGACCTGGTGATAGCCAGCGCCAGCGACGCTCTACCGCCCGGGGACTACCCGAACACAGCGTGGTCGGCAAAAACCGTCGACTATCTGTCCGCGCTGGCAGCCAGTTCGGGCCGGGTCGTCTACCTGGCCGACATACCGCGACCGACCAGCAACGTCCCGGTCTGCCTCGCCGGCAACGTCCAGACGGCTCGACGCTGCAACTTCACCCGGAGTTCGATGACGTCCGGAGGATCGACCCAGAGCCAGCTTCCGACCCGACATGCAACCGTGACGGCAGCGGCCCGCCGAGCGGGAATACCGGTGGTGGATCCCACCGATTGGTTCTGCGGGACCACCGGCTGCCCGGTGATCGTCGCGAACACACTGGTGTATCGGGACGCCACTCATGTGACGCAGGCCTACAGCAGGGCTCTGAGTCCAGTCGTCGCACGGGCGCTCGCCACAGTAGTGCCCTGGATACCGCAGCGCTGAAAGGGTGAGGTGTCGACTGAAGAACGGGATCCATGGCCCGACATTTTTGCTGATCGTCGGAACAGGTCAGTTGTAGCGGTGGTTCTTCTCCGGGTGCCCTGCGGGTCGACGACAGTTCCGGTTGTTCATGCTGCGGTGTCCGCACAGCGCTTCCACTTCCGTGGCTGCCACCTCGTCGGTGGCTGCCCACTCCGGCCCAGCCTGTGCGTGCATTAAGGGCCCTGCGGTATCCGGCGCCTGGATCGGACCTGCCTCTACAGCCTCCGCCGAAGTGAGCGCCGCAGAGTGCGCCGTGGGAGCCGTGCGAGCCGCTGGCACGGACGGACGGTTGGACCGCGCGGCGTACCGGGCCTCGCGGATGGCCTGCATGGCGTTCACTTTGCTCATCCGATGACCATAGGCGGTCACACCGACGCCGGCCTCTGGGGCGGGCCGCCGGTTGCTGTCGGGGCGAAAAGGTCGGTCCCCCACGTCGCACATTCACCGGCCATCTCGAACTCCCGCGACGGAACAGAGGCACCCCTGTGGGTGTGCCGGGTCAGCCGTAGGGGTGATTGACTGCAAAAGATTCAATGGATTGTTCCGCGAATCTGCCGACAGGTGTGTCAGCTTCCGTTGCGATCTGCGCCCGGTGGTTGACAGCGCCCACAGAGAAGGGAATCAACAATGTTCACCGCTCCGGATCCGGTGGCCTCGGGTAAAGAATTCGAGATAGTCGCAGTAAACGGGCGAACCCCTCATGTACTGGACGATTTTGTCGACCAGGCGGTTTTCACGCTCCGGTGGGAGGAGCAGGACCGGCTGGTCGCCGGACTCGGGCATCGCGACGGTGACGCTGTCCGTTTCACCGAAAAGGATGTGGTTCATGAAGGTAAGGACGTCCGGGTCTGGTTGATCGGCTCAGCGGATCGACGGGGCCGATTCACTGCTCGTACCGCACGGTGAAAGGCGCCCCCGGTCGCTGCGCCCGAGGTGCGCACGGAACCTTCGGCTGGACCGGGCGCCGGCGAACCGGAGGCTGGGACTGCCATTCACCACTGCGCAGTCCCTGTTGCCACTGCGCACCTCGTCGTTCCCGAATCAACGCCTGCCCGGTGACCAACCCGGCTGCGCAGTGCCCGCGCCTCGGTCGACGGTGACGACGACCCGGCTGCTCATTCGACATCCTGTGCGTGCAACCGGAGGCTTGATTCGTTGTCGTCACCGTTCCCGTGGCTTGGATCCGCGAACCTGCCTGCGGCAACAGCCGCAACGTGCTCGCGTTTGGTGATCGGTGGGCCTTCCTGGCCCGCTGCTTCAGGGCCGGCAGTGGCGATCCAGGCCGCGAGAAACAGCACCACGGTCGCCACCAGATTGAAGAAGAAGAGCAGGCCGATCACGGGTCCGAAAAACTTCGCTGTGGTGGAGGTCAACAGCAACGGAAGCAGCAGGGTCAGCGCCAGCTTGAGCGCCTCGAAGGCGACCGCAGCAACGACCGCACCCCGGATCAACGGTTTACGCGGAGGTTTCGTGTCGCGCGGCGAGAGTTGGTCGTACAGCAGATAGAAGATGACTACGTCGGCAAAAACGGCGAGCAACACGGGCGTGATCGCGGCCATGGGTGCCAGCCAGCGTTCGTCCTGCCAACCCAGCAATTTCAGCACGGTTCCCTGTGCCCACGATCCAGCCGCCGTCAGGAGCAAGGATGCCGATATCGCCACTCCGAGCATGAGCAGGTAGATCAGGCTCTTCCAATAGTATTTGAGGAGGCTTTCTTCTCTGGTCTCCTGATTGTCATCGAAATCGGGTCGCCATTGTGCCTGGATGGCGGTACGCAGATTGCCCATCCAGCTGACCCCCGAGTACAGGGCGATGAGCAATCCGATGACGCCCACCGTGACACGGGCCTGAACCGCCGTATCCAACATCCTGCCGATCGTCGGCGAAAGGCCGCCGGGCAGTTGCCCGGCGATCTCATTGCGGAGATCGGTCAGTAGATACGGCCTCGACGACAGGACGAAGCCGGCGATGGAGAATGCCACCATCAGGATGGGCACCACCGCCAAGAAGGAGAAATAGGTCATGGCGCCGGCGAACTGGTTACCCAGCCGATCGTTGAACCGGTCGAGCGCCCGAACGATGTGCCGTACACCCCTGCGACGCAGCAGCAGGCCCAGGCGCTGTTTGAGCGGCCCAGGCTCGGAACGGTTCGATGGCTCCAGGTCAGAATCATTCGCCAGGGTCATGTCCTCCTGGACCATGGTTTCCACCTCCTCGCACTGTTACGGCATCGGAGGCGCCGCAAACGACTTGTCATCACTGATCCGGCTGCCGTCGCTTTTCCAGAACCGCGAAATAGCCCGGAATGCGCTCCACTCCGGCCGTGCTACGCATCGGAACTGTCTCGACGAGCGTCGCTCCGTCCGTCACCAGCCGCCAATTTAGGTCGGGGAACGATGCGATGCGCTCGGCCTGCCCGAAATGACCTGGCCGAGGCAAGGAAACGATGGCTTTGGACAGGGCCGGCGGAATGCGGCGAGGCGTTGCGCCGAGGTCCTTGAGGTAACCGAGGTTGCTTCCGCGGTAATCCGTTTCGATGAGAAAAACTCGCCCTCGATCGCCGGTAAGAACCGCCAGGTTCGATGCCAGATCGAGCCGCGCCTGCGCGCCGAGCACATGGAACACTCCGCGGACGAACACGTTCGATTCGCCGATCTTGCTCCGCAGCAGTTCTCCCGCACGCGGGGCTGTGGCATCCACGGTGGCGTAGGCCACGCGGGCGCGACCGCGGGATTCGGCTTCGGCGCGCTCGATCGCGTGCGGCGAGAGATCCACGCCCAGCGCCTCGGGAAAGTGCTCGGCCAGCACCCTGGTGAAGCGCCCGTTGCCGCAGCCGACGTCCACGACCGGTAACGTCAGGTCGAGATGACGCCGGACCAACTCCAGATCGGTGCGCATCTCACCGCCACCGCTGGTGTCCCACAGCACATCCCCGCCGTCACCGGTGGTCTGGACGCGGCTCCAGAACTGGTTCCAACCGGCGTGTGGATCTCGGGGAGCCTGCGCACCGAGCAGCGCCACCCTCGGAACCAGCATCATTCTGACGGATCGGGAGCCGACGCCGGAAACCCAGCGGCGCAGCCGATTCCGACTCACGGTTCCACCTGCGTGACGGTTCCGGACCGAGGTGGTCGGCCCCCAACCTGCGGTACTCCATCGACCGGTGTCATGGCGGCGAGCCGAAAGGGATAGAGGTCGCCGGTCAGCAGCATCGTCATCTCGTGGACGTCCAGGCCCGGAGCGAACAGGAAGCCCTGTGCCAGCTGATAACCCAACTGGATCAGACAGCTCAGCTGACCCTGCGTCTCCACGCCCTCCACGATGGAGTCCAGCCCCACGGCATCGATCAGTTGAAAGATTGCGCCGGCCATTCGTCGCTGCTTCTCGTCGTTCTCGATGTCCATGATCAGCGTTCGGTCGACCTTGACGGTTTGGATCGGCAGGTCCCGCAGATAACTGATGGATGAATAGCCGGTGCCGAAGTCATCGATCTCGATCCGGACCCCGAGCGCCCTCAGTTCGACCAGCGTTTCCATGCCGGCAACATCACCGGTCATCAAACCGGTTTCGGAAACTTCCAGCGCCAATGCCTGCGCACTGACGGCATACCGATCCAACTGGGCCGCCACGAAGCCGCACAGCCCGGCCTGCCGGAGCTCCGTCGGTGACACGTTGACGTGCATCACGAATCGGTCGGAGACGGCGTGCGCCCATTCGGCCAGCTGCGAGATCGCCGTCTGGAGGACCCATCGGCCAAGTTCGAGCCCGAGTCCGTTGTCCTCGGCCACCGACACGAAATCCGCCGGCAGAATCATTCCGCGCTCCGGATGATTCCACCGAACCAAGGCCTCCACACCGGCGATCGATCCGTCGGCCAGATTCACCACCGGTTGATATCTCAAAACCAGCTGATGCAGGGACAGCGCGTTCAAAAGATCCGAGGCCAGCTGGAGCCGCTGTTGAACTGCGAAATGCATGGCCGGTCGAAAGATCTGGATGTTGCTTCGCCCGTTTGCCTTGGCTGCGTACATTGCGGTGTCGGCGTCCCGCAGCAACAGTTCGGCGCCCTGCCCTCGCTGCCCGAACCGCAGTCCGATGCTGGCGCTGATCCAGACCGATCTGGCAGCCAGCGCCACCGGTTGCGCAAGCGCCCAAAGGGCGGCCTGGGCGACGCGGAGAGCCTCGTCGTCGGTGGCGTCTGGCATCAGGAGCGCGAACTCGTCACCGCCCAGCCTGGCGACCGTGTCGATGGCCCGGCTCACCAGGCGGAGCCGCTGCGCCACTTCGATCAGTGCCGCATCACCCGCGGCATGACCAAGGCTGTCGTTGATCGCCTTGAAGCCGTCGAGATCCAGCAGCAGCACTGCGGGCGGCAGGCCACCGTGATCCGCCCGGGCGATTGCCTGCTGGATGCGGTCGCCCAACAAGGTCCGGTTCGCCAGGCCGGTCAACGGATCCTTCAGTGCAAGCTGACGAAGGTCGTTCTGCGCCGTGACCAACGCCGACGTGCGCTCGGCCACCCTTGCCTCCAACGCGGCGTACACGTCGTAGAGTTCGTCGGCCAGCAGATTGATGCCGGTGATCACCGCGTCGATGGCGTCGCGCGCCGGTGACGGCTCCAACCGCGCGCGCAGATTCCCCGAGGCAAGTTCAACGATCAGGTCGACGATCGCGTCAAGTCGGCGGTCATCCTCCTCGCTCATCGCCGTCCGCTCAACCAGGCCAACGCATCGGCCTCGACCGTGAAGTACTTGGTCGGAGCCGGTAATTTGCTGATACCAAGCACGAAGTTCGCGATCACCCTGTCGACCGGTGACTTCCCCAGCAACGCAATGATATTGGCGGAACAACGCTGGGCAAACACGCCCCTTGCCTGGCGACTGACGGACGCAGTCGTGGCCATGTTCACCAGCATCGGACGCTCGACACCCGCGCAGATGCGGTTCACCTCGGTCATCGCGGACTGGGCGGCGGATTCCGAGATGTCGACCCCCGAGGCCCAGGTCAACCGGACCACGCCGTCGTCTCCGATGCGGAGGGAGTAGTCGCCGTTGCCGACCACCGGATCACCAGTCACTGCTGCCGACTCCTTCGTTCCCGCCGATTACCTG
>JBPCPG010000312.1:0-12179 GCA_050999445.1 Nakamurella sp.
TATTGACGAAGATCGGCACGAATGTCGCCACGGTCACCACCAATCGGCGCGGCAGGGTCGAGGTCGAGTCGAACATGGTGTTGAAGATCGGCGCCAGCACCACGATCGGCATCGTCGCCGCGGCGGCTGCCAACGGCGTGATCAGATCATCGGCGATGCGCAATCTCGCCGACAAAGAGGCGGCAAGAACGGCCAGTACGGTACCGATCAGCAGGCCGACCAATGCGTTGGCTCCAGTGTTCTCGGCGGCCGTGGCGACCCGGCCGAAATTGGTCGCAAACGCGGCGAAGATGTCGGACGGGGCGGGCAACACGAACGGAGCGATATGGAATGCCCTGACAAGTCCCTGCCAGCACAGTAGAGCGAAGAGCCCGAAGATGACGGCCGGCCAGGCCGAGGCCAGCACCGAACCACTGCGCCGCAGCATCGACGCGCCCGTGGCAACCGAATCGACCGACGCGACGCCGGAAATCTGAGTCCGGAAAGCCTGGGCTTCAGAATTCGACGCATCCGCGTCTGGCTGCAAGGTGGTCATCAGAGCCGGTCCAGCGTCACGGCACGCCCGCGTAGCGCCTCGCGGACCCGAGTCACCGCTGCAAAGAACTCCGGCGCCTCCCTGGTCCGTGGATTCCGGTCTCCCAGGTCGATGGGAATGATGTCGGCGATCCGTCCCGGCCGCGGCGACATGACCACCACTCGTCGTGAGAGGAAGACCGCCTCAGAAATCGAGTGCGTCACGAAGACGACGGCGGCTGCGGTATCGCCGGCAATCCGGACCAGCTCGCCCTGCATTCGCTCCCGCGTCATCTCGTCGAGCGCGCCGAACGGCTCGTCCATCAGCAGCAAGGTCGGACTCTCGGCCAGCGCCCGCGCGATGGCGACCCGTTGTTGCATTCCGCCGGATAGCTCGGAAGGTCGGTGCTCGGCGAAATCGCCAAGGCCGACCAACTCGAGAAGTTCCCGGGCTCTGGCGCGCCGCTGCGCCCTGGGGACTTTATGGACAACCAGGGGTAATTCGACGTTGGCTGCCACGGATCGCCAGTCGAGCAGCCCAGCCTGTTGGAACGCGAATCCGTAGTCCTGGTCACGGCGCGCCTGTTCCGCGCTCTTCCCGTTCACCGTCACTCGTCCCGCGCTGCTGGGGATCAGGCCGGTGATGATCCGCAGCAGCGTCGATTTGCCGCATCCCGACGGCCCGATCAGCGAGACGAATTCTCCGGTCTCCACCTGCAGGTCGATATCCGTCAGAGCCGAGATGTCGCCTTTGCGAGCAGCGAAGACCTTGCTGACGCCGGTGATCTCGACGGCCGATGTGCTCATGCGGTGCGTCCCTTCTGATAGCTGCGCAGACCGAGATCGAGCAGAGCGATGAGGCCCGCTGCAATGAGTCCGAGGAGTGCGGCGCCGATCACCGCCGCGTACAGCCGTGACGGGTCCCCGGTTGCCTGCTGCGAATAATCGATGATCAGCCGGCCGATTCCACCGGGCACTCCGATCGAGGTTTCGGCGACCACGGCACCGACGACCGATGCTGCCGCACCCAGCCGCAGTGACGGGACCAGAAAAGGAATGGCCGCCGGCAGTTTGAGCCGGATCAAGGTGGTGAACCAGCTCGCCGAGAGCGATTTGAACAATTCGACATGTACGCCCGTCGGTGCCTCGAGCCCCCGTAGCATGCCGATCGCAACAGGGAAGAACGACAGATACGCGGCGATGACGGCCACCGACATCCATTGCTGCCACTCGAAGCCATCGAAGTGAACGCCGGCGCCCCACCCGGAGATCAACGGTGCGAGGGCGATCAGCGGAACCGTCTGACTCAGAACGATCCAGGGCAGCAGCGCTCGTTGCGCCAGCCCGAATCGGTCCATGACCAGAGCGAGCGCAACTCCGATGACCACTCCGACCACGAAACCGCCCACTGCCAGCTCCAGTGTGTGCGAACCGGCGGTCGCGATGGAGGTCAGCACACTGGTGCTGCCGGCCAGCGAGACCTCCTGCGAGCCGAAGGCGCGCCAGATGGAACTCAGGTGCGGCATCGCGGCATCTCCGGTGCGCGGCAGGACCCGCAATCCGCCGACGCTGACACCATCGACCGGCGCCAGGTTCTTGTACAGCTCCCACAGGGCGCCGACGAGTACGACGCTGAGCACCACCATGGCGATGCGCCGAGAAGCTGCCGCGGGTTTCATCGGCTAATCATGACCGGTAGCCCGGTGAGGTCAACCTGCACGGCAAACCTGGCTCCGCCGCTGCCGGTGCTCAGGTCGGATCTGATGCTCCTGGGGGCTGGATGATTGCGGGGGACGTACCGCGCTGGGCTGGTGGGCTGATTGTCGGCACCGGGTATTTCCTACCGATGTCCGCCGGGTGAAGAGCGCATTCGCAACAATCAGCGCCGTTGGCAACACCCTCGGGGTACCTTGCTGCTGTGCCTGCCCCCGGAGCAAGGAACAGCTCGCCCGGCCGGTTGCCGGGGGACGACCAGGAACCGGTCTCGATCCGAGCGGCCGGCGATCGAGGGTTGCTGGTCGAGATTCCGGATCTCGACACAGTTCTCGCCGTCGCAGGGTCGCTGCGGGCTCTGGGGCTCCCTGAGGTGGAAGATATCGTTCCGGCCGCCAGAACGGTGCTGATCCGGGTGCGCCCGGGAACCTCGCTCGGACAGCTTCGCGGGGAGGTGACCGCAATCGTTCACGCGCCGGGCGATTCGCGCGAGGATGCGTCGATCCAAGCCGCCGTCGTTCTTCCGGTGCACTACGACGGACCCGATCTCGAGGAGGTCGCCGCGAGTTGCGGAATGACCGGCCTGGAGCTGATTCGGGCTCATACCGGAAGCCGCTATCGCGCAGCCTTCCTGGGTTTCGCTCCCGGATTCTGCTACCTGACCGGCGGGAACAGCCGGTTGCTCGGTATTCAACGGCGCCGCACCTCCCGCACTCGAGTTCCGGCAGGTGCGGTGGCGCTGGCGGGGGAGTTCAGCGCCGTCTATCCGCGCGAATCCCCCGGCGGCTGGCAGCTCATCGGCCGGACCGACGTCTCGGTGTGGAACAGCGAGGCGGCACAGCCGGCTCTGATCGCACCGGGACGGCAGGTCCGGTTCGTCGACGCGGACGACAATCCTGCGATCCCGGGTAGTCGGCAGTGAGCGGCGCAGTCGAGGTGATCCGGCCAGGGCCGTTGGCCTTGATCGAGGACGAGGGCCGCTTCGGATCCGCGCATCTGGGAGTCGGCCGGTCCGGTGCCGCCGATCGAGGGTCCTTGGCCCGAGCGAATCTGCTCGTCGGCAACCCGCTGGGCAGTGCTGCGATCGAATGCACTCTCGGCGGACTTGCACTTCGCGCTCACGGGAATCTCCTGGTGGCGGTCACCGGCGCGCCCGCCGCGATGGAATTCGATCGAGTCCGCCAGCCGCACGCGACCGCAGTGGAACTGCGGAGCGGCATCACGCTGGTGCTGCGATCACCGCGCTCGGGGTTGCGTAGCTATCTGGCGGTCAGGGGCGGCATCGACATTGGCCCGGTGCTGGGCTCTCGCAGTACCGACACCCTTTCCGGGCTCGGTCCCGCTCCGCTGGCCGCCGGGGACGTACTGGCCGTCGGCCCAGATCCGGAGGAATTGGTTCCCGCTGCCGGATCTGCGATGCCCCAACATTTTCCGTCGCTGGTCGAACTCCGGGTGACGCTCGGCCCTCGAAACGATTGGTTTCGCCGCCCGGGCGATCTCACCGTGGGGGAGTGGGTGGTTTCTTCGCAGAGCAATCGGGTCGGCCTGCGCCTCGACAGGCCAGGACCGGACGAAAATGCAACCGTGGCACCTGTACTGGCGCCCGACTCCGTGCGGGAACTGCCGAGTGAGGGCGTCGTGCTCGGTTCGATTCAGATTCCACCGAGCGGACAACCAGTGCTGTTCCTCGCGGACCACCCGGTCACCGGCGGGTATCCCGTGGTGGCAGTTGTTCTCGACCGGGACATCGACCTTGCCGGTCAAGCTCGACCGGGTAACCTGTTGCGCTTCAGCAACTTTCCATCGGATCATCTGTCGCTTGGTTGAGCGGGCTCAGCGGCGGTGGATGTGCAGCTCGGTTGCCTTGACCGAGAGATACATCGGAGAGCCGGGGAACAGGCCGAGTTCGGCCACCGCCGCCGGTGTCACGTCTGCTGCGACCGCCGGGGCGACGGTACGCAGCCGAACCGCCGACGTCCCCGGCTCCATCGTCGAAACGTTCGTGCGCCAATGGTTCCGCGGACTGCCGCCCGGCAGGACGAGGTACACCGAGACCGCTGCCGGCCGGAATATCGCCGCCGCCGGATCTGCTGCCCGCACATCGTCCGCTGCGATCCCGTGCAGCAGCAAGCCGTTCTCGGTCCTCAACTCGGCGGCGTCGCCGGAGGCGGCAGTCCGCTGCACGATTCCGTCGACGACGTTCAGGCCGGCCAGCGTGGCTCCGAAGGCTGATCGAGGAGCCGTCAGTACGGTGCCGGTAGGACCGTCGTCGACGATCCGTCCACCTTCGAGCACCAGCACCCGGTCCGCGAGCACGGCAGCATCCAGAACGTCGTGGGTCACGAGCAGGCTGGTGGTTCCAGAGTCGCGAAGGTGAGTTCGGAGCACCTGCCGGATGTCCGGGGCAGTCCGAGCGTCCAGAGCACCCAACGGCTCATCCAGCAACAAAATCTCCGGTTCGGCGGCCAGCGCCCTGGCCAACGCAACCCGTTGACGCTGCCCGCCGGAGAGTTCGGACGGCCGACGGGATTCAAACGGCGCCAGCTCCATCCGCTCGAGCCATTCTCGGGCGCCGGCTCTTGCCCTGACTCGCGACCAGCCGCGAGAACGAGGCCCGAATGCGATGTTCTCCAAGGCGGAAAGGTGCGGAAACAGCAACGGATCCTGCCCCATCAATCCCACCCGCCGCTTCTCCGGAGCCGTGAGCAGGAAGGGCGTAGCCCTGCTCAGCAACCGACTCCCCACTTCCACGGTTCCCGAGTCGGGCGTCAGCAGACCAGCCACCAGCGCCAGCAGAGTGGATTTCCCGGCGCCGTTGGGACCAAGGATTGCGACTGATTCACCGGCCGGCACATCAAAGGTCGCCTGAAGCACAAAATCGTTGCGCGCGAGAGTGACTGCTACGCAAAGGTCGACACCGGGCGACGGGGCGGGCGTGCCGCGGGTTCCTCGGCCCGTCACGGAGTCGACGCCGATCTCCACGGCCGGATCAACACCAGGATGATCGCGGAAACCGCGACCAGCAGCAGGGACATCGCGATGGCTGAATTCTGGTCGACACCTGCGCCGTTGAAGGCCTCGTAGATGGCCAATGGCATGGTCTGGGTGATGCCGGGAACGTTGCCGGCGAACAGTGCTGTCGCCCCGAATTCACCCAGAGCCCTGGCGAAGCACAGCACGGTCGCAGAGATCAGACCCGGCGCCACCAGCGGCAGGGTCACCCGGCGAAATACGGTCCAGCGCCCGGCCCCGAGGGTCGCCGCGATCACCTCGAATCTGGTGCCGGTCGTCCGTAGCGCGCCTTCCAGCGAGAGCACCAGAAAGGGCAGGGAGACGAAGGCCTCCGCGATCACGACGGCGCCGGTCGTAAATGCAACCTGCCCGAACAACGTCTTCACGAACGCGCCGATCAACCCGTTGCGGCCCAGCAGATACAGCAGCGCGATACCGCCCACCATCGGCGGCAGCACCAGCGGCAAGGTGGTCAAACCGCGGAGCAACAGCGCCAGACGTCCGTCGAACCGGGCCAACAGAACGGCCATCGGAATTCCCAGAAGCAAACAGATGGCAGTTGCCGCCGCTCCGCACTTGAGTGACAGAGTCAGCGCCGCAAGAGAACTCTCGGAACTGATCGCCGCCGGCAGGCGTGGCCAATCGGCCTTGGCGACGAGCGCCGCGAGCGGCAGCAACAGAAATGCCACGCCGATTCCGGCCGGAACGAACAGCAGCCGAGGCACCGACCTCGCAGCCGCCCCCGCCGACCGAATGCCGGGCCGGCGAGTTCTGCCGTCGGGCATCGGGTTGTCAGGAGGCGGGTTGCTCGGAAGCAGGTCGCCGGGCAGCGGTATCCCGCGGCGGCCGATCTCCTCGCTTCTTTCCATTCTTGCGTGATCCGCTAGCTGCGCGGTGAACCGAAACCGGCCTGGGCCAACACCTTCTGGCCGACCGGTCCGGTCACCAAGGTGACGAAGGCGGCGGCAGCGGACGGATTAGAGGCGTGGTCCAGGACCCCGATCGGATAGGCGTTCAGCGCCTGCCGTGCCTCCGGAAAGTCGATGCCCTGAACCTTCCCGCCGGCAGCCAGCACGTCCGTCCGGTACACCAGACCTGCGTCTGCATCGCCGGATTCGACCTTCAGCAGAACGGCAGTCACATTCTGCTCTCTGCTGATCGGCGTGGCTGTGACACCCGCAGCGGCCAGGGCTTTCTCTGCGGCTGCGCCGCAGGGTTGGGCGGCAGCACACAGATCGAGGTTCAGTCCCGGATGGGCGAGGTCCGCGAGACCGGTGATCTTGCGAGGATTTCCGGGCTGCACCGCGATCTGCAGAGTATTGGTGGCAAATTCCGTCGGCTTTCCGGTGATCAACTTCGCGGAGGTCACCTTCTCCATGTTCTTGCCGTCGGCGGAGGCGAAGACGTCAACCGGCGCACCGCCCAGAATTTGGGTGGCCAGCACGGAGGACCCGTCGTACGAGACGCTCACCTTCACCGCTGGATGGGCCCGCCGAAATTGCGCGGCAAGTTCGTCGAACGTCTTCTTCAGCGAAGCAGCCGCGTCGATCTGCAGAGTTCCGGTGATGCTCGGTCCTACCCCGGTGCCCGACGTCGACGCAACCGGCGCCGATGTGGCGGAGCAGGCGACAAGCGCGCTCAGCAGCACACCGACAGGGACAGATGACATCCGGCTGTGAACGGCACCTCGAGGGCGGCTCACGTAGTGCCCCTGGGCGTTTCGACGATGACCGTGGTCGCCTTGACAACGGCGACGGCCAACGAACCGACCTGGAGATCCAGTTCTCGTACCGCCTCACTGCTCATCAACGACACGACTCGATGCGGTCCACATTGCATTTCCACCTGCGCCATCACCTTGTCGGCGACCACGGAGGTGACGAGCCCGACGAATGAATTCCGAGCAGAGCGGACCACGCCGGACGGATCTGACATCGACCGGGCGTGCTCGCGTGCGAAGGAGGCGAGTTCCGCACCCGGAATGACCGACCTACCGCCGGCATCTTTGGTCGTCGGCATCGAACCGCCGTCGACCCAGCGACGCACCGTGTCGTCGCTGACCCCCAGTAGGGCCGCAGCCTGGCTGATCCGAAAATCTGTCACGCACTGAAGTCTACTACCGCATTCAAGTATCCAGAGCTTCGTTCTTTCCGCGGATGCGGTATTTGGTGAGCTGTCCGCTGGGCACAGGCGCGGTGTGAATCGTCTGTCCCATCGTCCGCCGTCGCCGGTAGACCTGGTGGAGCGTGTCGCCATCGGTGAAGGGGTGCTCGCCGGAAACGGCGTCTCGTTCACCCTTCGCCAGGTCCGGGTCCTTGATCAAGAGTGCAGCCGAGTCGATGCGGAACCCGGCCACGCCGCGATCGAGCCAGAGAGCATCTTCGTGTTTGCGCCATACCGCGGGATGGTTCCAACTCAGATCGGGCTGCTCCGGCGCGAACGGGTGGAGGTACCACTCACCCATGGTGCCGTCGTCATTCTTGGTCTGAGTCCCGGCCGGGCCGCCGAAGATTGATTGCCAATTATCGGGTGGCAGTTCTCCGTTTATCCACCGCCCGATCGGAACCAGCAGCGGTTCCGCACATCGGCTCCCGGGCCGGCGGACAATGCCTCGCGAGCCTATTGGTGATCGGTGGAGACATGATTCGGCACGATGTCGACGATGGTTCGAATGCCCAATGCCCGCGCTCGGTCGATGAGCGTTTCGGCCTCCGCCAGCGTGCCGAAACTGGATCGATCGCTCGGTAGTCGCTCACGTCGTAGCCGCTGTCGACCATGGGTGATGGGTACCAGGGGTTGAACCAGAGAGCATCGACGCCGAGGTCGCGGAGATGGCCGAGGGATTCCGCACGCCGCCCGGCACTGGACGACTCCGGCTTGGTTCCCATCACGATGACGAATTATTGCGAATCCAGCGACTGAGATCATGCGCAGAAGCAATAAAATGGTGCAGGACTCGAACTATCCGATGCAGGATCGTTACTTATGGTGCCGGGCGTCTTGAAAGGCCCGCTGCCAGTGGGTTACGGAACTGCATTGAAGGGCCATCAGCGGCGCTTGGCCGTTTCGGTCGGATTCAGCGGCGCCCGGCTGATCGGTAGGTCCAGCGACGCCCGGTTGATCGGTCGGGGTTGAGCGGTGCCCGGCTGATCAGTCGGGTACAGCGACGCTCGGTTGATCAGTCGGGTCCAGCGGCGCCCGGCTGGACAGTCAGGGTCAGTGCCGCCCGGCGGCTGCCCGCGCCAGGACGGGCGCAGTGGATCCGCGGACGACCAATTCAGGCTCGTAGAAAAGTTCGTCGGGCAGAACGGCGGAGCCCTCGATCTGTGAGGTCAACATGGCGACGGCGGCCCGGCCGATGGCTTCGATGGGCTGGCGGACCGTCGTCAGCGGTGGGTCGGTGCAGTTCATGAACGCGGAGTCGTCGAAGCCGACCACCGAGACATCCTTGGGCACCTGCAATCCCTGCCGCCGGGCCGCCCGGATCGCTCCGAGCGCCAGAGGGTCGCTGGCACAGACGATTCCGGTTGCACCCTGCTGGAGCAATCTGGCGGCGGCGGCATGTCCGCCCTCGATGGAGAACATGGTGCGCTCGATCATCGTCGAATCGGAATCCAGGCCGGCTGCCAGCAGGGCCGCCTCGAACGCCGCTCGCTTTCGCAACGACGGAACATGGTCGGCCGGACCGAGTACGAGTCCTATCTTCTCGTGCCCGAGCGAGATGAGGTGGCCACAGGCCTGCTCCATGGCGACGCTGTCATCAGTGGACACGCGGGGGAATTGCAAGTGCTCTGCGGCGGCATTGACCAACACCACCGGGAGGCGCAATTTCAGCAGCCGCAAATAGTGTTCGTGCGGTGCGCGAGCTTCGGCATACTGACCGCCGGCGAAGATCATTCCGGATACCTGACGCTCCAGAAGCATGTCGACGTACTCACTCTCGGACATGCTGCCGGTGCGGGTGCACAGCACCGCATTGAAACCGCGCTGCGCGAGTGCACCGCCGACAACCTCTGCCAGCGCCGGAAAAATTGGATTCTGCAACTCCGGAAGCACCAGCCCGACCATCCTGGCTCGGCCCGTCTTCAATTGCGTCGGACGTTCATAGCCCATGACGTCCAGGGCGGTCAGAACGGCGGCGCGGGTAGCGTCGGAAATCCCAGGTTTGCCGTTCAGCACCCGGCTCACCGTCGCCTCGCTGACCCCGGCCTGCTTCGCCACTTCTGCAAGATGTCGCGCCATCAGGCAACTGTACGACCCGGGACGACAACTTCTTGCAGATCATCGAGCCGCACGGCAAGTTCTTGCAGATCTTGGGCTGTCTCGGCACCGAGATCGCAGCTCCAGGCAGGCGATCGACGCTGCCGGCAAAACCGTTGCCGACGAGCGGTGGCAAGTCCCGGTTCGGATCGCCTCGGCAGCATGGTTCGGAGATGCATTCCCCGCGAACGGGTCAGAGCATTCCGTCCAGCATTCCCTCGTAGGAAGAGGACGCCTCGGCCGACCAGCGGCGCGGGATCCGGCCGGCCAGGTAGGAGTCCCGGCCGGCCCGGGCGGCCAGCCGCATGGCCCGGGCCATCCGCATCGGCTGGGCGGCCCTGGTGACAGCTGAGGCCACCAACACCGCATCGCAACCCAGCCCCATCGCCTGCACCACATCGCCCGCGGCACCGATGCCGGCGTCCAGGACGACCGGGATCCCTGACTGCTCCACGATGAGCGAAATGTTGTGGGGGTTACCGATTCCCAGCCCTGAGCCGATCGGGGAACCACCCGGCATCACCGCCGCACAACCGACCTGCTCGAGCCGGCGAGCCAATATCGGGTCGTCGTTGGTGTAAGGCAACACCACGAAACCGTCGTCCACCAGCTGTTCGCAGGCCCCCACCAGCTCGAGGCCGTCCGGGAGCAGGGTGCGTTCGTCGGCGACGACCTCCACTTTGATCCAGTCGGTTTCCAACGCCTCCCGGGCGAGTCGGGCGGTGAGTACCGCTTCCGCGGCAGTGCGGCAACCGGCGGTGTTGGGCAATACCCGCACGCCGACCTCGCGCAGCACATCCAGTACCGACCCGGAGGAGTCCACGTCCACCCTCCTCATGGCCACCGTGGTCAGTTCGGTACCGGATTCGGTGAGGATCCGGCCAAGGCCGACCAGGCTGGGCGCGCCGCCGGTGCCGACGATCAGCCTCGAGGTGAATGTCACGTCGGCGATGACCAGCTGTTCTTGGGCAGTGGGCACCGGTTCCACTCGTGGGGCGGTCACTTCAGCCGCCCTGGACCGCGGTCAGGACGTCCACCCGGTCACCTTCTCGAAGAACCAGCTCCGGCCAGCCACCTCTGGGAATCACTTCACCGTTGTGAGCGACGGCGATGCCGGACGCCCGGTTGCTGATCGTCGGAACCAACTCGGCCAGGCTCGTTCCGTCGACAAGATCGGCGGAACCGCCGTTGAGTATCACGCGCATGCCATCGAGTGTCACACGTTTGGGCGGAACGGCTCCGGTCGGTGCTGGGCGACCGGTTCGAACCGTTGCGGACCGAACGGAATCCAGGCCGCCGCGACCGGCCGTCCGGCAATCAGTGCGGCGACCGCCACGCCGGTAGAAGCGGACAACAGCATCCCGTTGCGGTGGTGCCCGGTCGCCAGGATCAGGCCGGGTTCGACGTCGCCCAGCAGCGGTCCGTTGTCGGGAGTGCCCGGTCGCAGCCCGGCCCGCATCTCGAGCATTTCGAATTCGGAAGAGATCGGCATCAACTCGTACGCGTTGCG
Organism: Nakamurella sp.; assembly: GCA_050999445.1. GTDB lineage: Bacteria > Actinomycetota > Actinomycetes > Mycobacteriales > Nakamurellaceae > Nakamurella. The sequence goes on from JBPCPG010000312.1 coordinate 11,009, forward strand.
CAGCAGCTCCAGGACGCCGCCGGCGGTCACCGTTGTATCAAATCCCTGCTGCTCCTGGGTGGCACCCAGCACCACCTCACCATCGGCCCTGGGGACCAGGTAGACGTCCTGGCCGTGGACGACCCCCCGGACGGTGTGGGTCAACACCGGTCCGGTCGCGCGGAGTCGTTCTGGAACTCTCAGACGCAGAATCTGTCCCTTCACCGGATGAATGGGATAACCGGTCAGGCGACCCGACTGGGCGCCGGCACAGAGCACCACACTGCCGGCCGACAGTTGCTCGCCGGATTCGGTCAGCACGCCGCTGACTCGACCGGCCGTCCTGGTCAGTGTCGCGACGGTGCCGGTCACCGTTGCCACTCCCCGCGCAGCACCAGCTCGTTGGAGGGACTGCACATATCTGCGGTTGTCGACGGACAGGTCGTCCTGCGCGAGCACTCCGCCGCGGATGTTGGCCGCCAGGAAGGGTTCGAGGGTTCGGGTCGCGCTGCCTGTGAGAGTTTGGCTCTGCAGCCCGAGGGAGCTTCGATAGTCGGTCATCCGGGCGAGTGCGGCCTTGTCGTTGCTGTTGAACGCGACCGCCAGGGTTCCCTCGGTTCGCAACCCGACCGACTCGCCGGGCAACTGGTCCAGCGTCACCGCCAAACGGCGGAAGTCGGCGACCGCAGCGACGTTGAGTCGGACCAGATCCTCTTCGCCGAAACCGGCCTCGCTGACCGGGGCGAGCATTCCTGCAGCCGCCCAGCTCGCCCCCGAAGCACCGCTGGCGTCGACGACGACGACCTCGGCCCCGGCTTCGGCGAGCCGGAATGCACAGGCCAGTCCGATCACACCGCCGCCGACGATGAGCACATCAGGAGCAGCGGCGGGCACCCTGGCAGGGTAGAGCATCCCGATGCGTCCCGAGTTGTTGCACATCAGGTAGCGGTTGCACATCAGGTGCAGTGCGGTTTCGTTCCGACCGGCGCAGCGCCACCCGCCGCAGTGCGACCGGCAGCGCCACCCGTCGCGGTACGACCGGTAGAGCCACTCCCGCTTCTGCTCCACCTGGTTGGATGGGGCCGGTGACCGCCGACCGTCTGAACGACGCCCGCCTGTACCTGTGTACCGACTCCCGCCGCCGGCAGGGTGACCTACCCGAATTCCTGGACGCGGTTCTCTCCGGGGGCGT
>JBPCPG010000363.1:0-6688 GCA_050999445.1 Nakamurella sp.
TCCCGCGGCCTGCCCACCGCGACCCGCATCCCCGGCCGGCTCCCCGCGACCGCCGTCCCGCGCGCTTTGCCGCCCAGATGCGCGGGTTACAACGCGAGCGACGGGCCCCAACGCGAGCGCATCCCGCGGCTGCGTCCCGCATCCCCGGCCAGCCGCGACCGCCGTCCCGCGCGCTTTGCCGCCCAGACGCGCGAGTTGCAACGCGCACGACAGGACCCAACGCGCGCGACGGGCCCCAACCCGAGCGCATCCCCGGCCTGCCCCCGCGACCGCCCTCTGAACTCGGCCGCGCCGGCGTCAGCGATTCGCCGTCGAGGCGCCCTGGCCCACCTGCCGGCGACACAGCAGATGTGCGATCAAAGCCGTCCAGCCGGTCTGATGACTGGCACCTAGACCCTCACCGGTGTCGCCGTTGAAGTATTCGCTGAACGTGATGTGCTCGGACCAGAGCCGATCGGCGCCGGCCTCGATTCGCGCGCCGTCGCTGGGGCGGTGGCCGTCCGGCCCGCGGCGGAAGAGGTCGGTGAGCCGGTCGTCGATCAGATCGGCGGCCCGATCGAAGCTGAGCCTAGATCCGCTACCAGTGGGCACTTCGATGGTCACGGAGTCGCCGAAATAGCCGGCGTAACGTCGCAGTGCGTCGGCCAGCAGCACGTTCACGGGGAACCAGACCGGCCCCCGCCAATTCGAATTTCCACCGAACAGTGCGCTTCGGGATTCTCCCGGCTCGTAGTCGATGGTCAGGTTCTGACCATCGACATCGGCCGAATAGGGCGTCCGGTAGGCCGCCGAGAGCGCCCTGATGCCGTACGGGGACAAAAACTCTGTCTCATCGAACATTCGCGCGGTCAGCCGACCCAGCGCCGCCTGGTCGACCAAGGAGAGCATCATCGCCTCTCCGGAGGCGGTGGGCGTCAGAAGACCCGCAGCGAGGTCTGGGCGACGACGTCGCAGCCAGGCCAGTCTCGCGGAGAAATCCGGCAGGCTGTCCCATACCTGCGGCGCCACCGTGGCCACCGCCAGCATCGGAAGCAGACCGACCATCGACCGCACGCGCAACCGCTGGTAACTGCCGTCCGGACGAAGCAGCACGTCGTAGAAGAAGCCATCTTCCTCGTCCCACAGTGAGAGATTCTGCGAACCGAATTGCCGCGTGGCTTTCGCGATCGCGAGGAAATGTTCCAGGAATTTGGTCGCGATGTCATCCCAGGCCGGCACCGTCATTGCCAGTTCGAGCGAGATCTGCAGCATGTTCAGGCAGAACACCGCCATCCAACTCGTTGCGTCGGACTCCTCCAGCCGGTATCCGGCCGCCAATTTCGCCGAACGGTCGAACAGTCCGATGTTGTCCATTCCGAGAAACCCGCCCTCGAACAGATTGGAGCCGTCCGCGTCCTTGTTGTTCACCCACCAGGCGAAATTCAGCAGCAGCTTCGTGCAGATTCGGATCAGGAAATCCTGATCGGTACCGCCATCGACCAGATACACCTGCCACGCCGCCCAGGCGTGCACCGGTGGATTGACATCCGAAAAAGCCCATTCATACGCCGGTAACTGGCCGTTCGGGTGCATGGCCCATTCCCGGCAGAGCAGCAGCAATTGGTCCTTGGCGAACGCCGGGTCCACATGTGCCATCGCCACGCAGTGGAAGGCAAGGTCCCAGGATGCGAACCAGGGGTACTCCCATTCATCGGGCATGCTCATCACGTCCGCCAGCGACAGGTGTTCCCAGGTGACGTTGCGGCCCTGCTGCTGCGCTCGTACAGCGGGCGGAACCGGCAGCCCGGGGTCACCCGCCAGCCAGCGCCGGACGTCGTAGCGATACAACTGCTTGCTCCAGAGCAATCCGGCGAACGCGCGGCGTGCGATGTTCGCATCCTCCGCCGAGAGGTCCGCCGGCAGCACCGAGTGGTAGAACTGGTCGGCCTCTTTACGGCGGTCCGCCATCACCGCATCGAATCCGCTGTCGAAACAGTCGGAATTGGGGTCCGCCTGCGACATCCGCAGCTTGATGGTGACCGACTGACCGGGTGCGATCGCGTCGAAGTGATACCAGAAGGCCGCTTTCGTGCCGCGTCCCGTTGGGTCGACCGCGTTCAGATCGCCACCGACCACGCGCCGATCGATACCGTCCTTGGTGTGGGCGGCAGTGTTCTCGCTCGCTCCGAACAGCTCCACCGCGTTCGTCTCGTTGCGGCAGAACAACACCTGCGGAGTTCCCTGGGCGACCACGACGTACCGTCCGAGGTATCCGTGAACGCATTCCACCGCCCTGGCCCTACCGCCGATCAACGCCGGATCCATCAAGGTGATATTCGGTATCCGGTCATCGGTTCCCCAGGCCCAGGTATTGCGGAACCACACCTGCGGAAGGACATCGAGCGGAGCGGGATCGGGTCCGTTGTTGGTCACCGTGACGACCGCACAAATATCATCCGCACTTGCTTTTGCATAATCGATCCGAACATCGAAGAATCGATTCTCGGCGAGAACCCCGGTATCCCCCAATTCGAATTCCCGATCGTCGCGACCGCGCGCCTTGTTCTCCTCCCGCAGCCGCTGGTACGGGAATTCAGCCTGGGGATACCGGTACAACCAGCTCATGAAGGAGTGCGTCGGCGTGCCGTCCAGAGCCCACCAGTACTCCTTGGCGTCCTCGCCGTGGTTTCCCTCGGCGTTGGTCAGACCGAACAGCCGCTCTTTGAGAATGGGATCCTTGCCGTTCCACAGCGCCACACCGAGGTTGAGGAACCCGAAACGGTCGCAGATGCCGCCCAGTCCGTCCTCTCCCCAGCGGTACGCCCGCGACCGTGCCTGTTCGAACGGCAGGTAGGCCCAGGCGTCGCCGTCCGCGGAGTAGTCCTCCCGCACGGTCCCCCACTGTCGAGCGGACAGGTACGGGCCCCACAGGCGCCAGGGTCCACCCGCCGACGGTGATTCGGCCAGCCTCGCGTGTTCGGCGGTGCGATGCTCGCTCGGTTGCTGTGCTGAGGCAGAACGCCCGGGTGTGGTCACCGGACAAGCGTGGCACGAGCCGGCGACGCCGCTCGGCCCGACCGACGATTCGGCACCCGTCGGCACCCGGCCGCCGACATCGGGAAACTTTTTGCCCGGTGTCGGATTCCCGCGGCGCCGATCGTCGAACCGTCCAACGGGTCGAACCGTCCAACTCGAGGAGATGCAGATGAGATACCTGATGTTCGTCGCCACCGACACCGAACCCGACACCTCGACCGAACCCCCTCCCGACATCGAAGTGTGGATCGCAGATCTAGAAAGCCGCGGTAAGTGGGTGTCCGGAGACCGATTGCGACCAGTGGGGGATGCCGTCACCGTTCGGGTCCGCTCCGGTGAGTTGCTGATCACCGATGGACCCTTCACCGAATCCAAGGATTGGATCGCGGTTTCGACGTCCTGGAGTGCGACGGCCTCGACGAGGCGATCGAGATTGCAGCCAAGCACCTGATTGCCCGGCACGGCCGGCTCGAGCTTCGGCCGTTCTGGCCGATGGACGAGGGCTGACCCGTCGGCGGAATGCCTTGCGATGACTCGCGTGACGTCGGCGCGGGCGACGTCGCGCGGGCGCTCGGCACGGCCGTCGCCGACGAGCGACTGCGCATCGTGGCCGGCCTGATCAGGGTGACCGGTGATTGGGAACTGGCGGAAGACTGCCTGCAGGACGCCCTCGAGCGGGCGCTCGCCCGTTGGCCGCGGGACGGCGTTCCGGACAATCCGGCCGCCTGGCTCACCACGACAGCCCACCGGCGTGCGCTGGATGTCCTGCGCCGGCGGCGGACGGAGGTGGAAAAGGTTCAGGAGCTGACGGCGATGATCGAGTTCGAGGATTTGGCCGGCGGCAATCCCGACCCGCACGGCGACGTCTATCGCGACGATCAGCTACGGCTGTTGTTCACCTGTTGTCATCCGGCGCTGCCGCAGGCGGCCCAGGTGGCGCTCACGCTGAAGACAGTCGCCGGACTGTCGACCAGGGAAATAGCCCAGGCCTTCCTGGTGAGCGAGGCGACCATGGGTCAACGGTTGCTGCGGACCAGGGCAAAGATCGCCAACACCGGAATCCGTTTCCAGGTTCCGGAGCCGCATCGGCTGACCAACCGGATCGACGGCGTGCTGGCCGTCATCTATCTGGTGTTCAACGAGGGTTACTCGGGCAGCGATGATCTGGCCACCCAAGCCGTACGGCTCGCGGAACTGGTGTCCGAGCTACTGCCGGACGACGACGAGGTAGTTGGACTTCGGGCGCTGCTGCTGCTGCAGTACTCAAGCCGGGCTACCAGGATCGACGAGGCCGGTGATCTGGTGCCCATTCAGGATCAGGATCGGAGTCGGTGGGACCGGTCGCTGCTGGCAGCGGGGGTTGCGAGTCTGGCCGTCGCCCGCACGAGCCGGCGGCCACCGGGGCCATACCGGCTCCAGGCCGAGATTGCCGTCCTGCATGCCACCGCCCCGAGTGCAGGGGAGACCGATTGGCGACGCATCGTCGATCTCTATGATCGCCTGCTGGTCGTCCAGCCGTCTCCGGTGGTGGCGCTCAACCGGTTGGTGGCGTTGGCATTCCGGGATGGGCCCGATGCCGGGTTGACCGCGTTGGCCGCGCTCGAGGACGACGACCGGCTGGCGGGCTATCACCTGCTGCCGGCCGTACGGGCAGATCTGCTCCGTCGCGCCGGACGCGCCGAGGAGGCGGTGACTGCCTATCGGAAGGCGCTGGAACTCGCGCCGAGGGACGCCGAGCGCCGATTCCTGGAACGGAGGCTGACCGAGCTTGCGCCGGATTCGTGAGCCGGCTTCCGCGTTGCCCACCAGCGTCGCGATCGCCCGCAGCATCGGTCCGAACACCAGCGGGCAGGTGCATCGGCTCGCCAATCTGGTCGCCGTCGTTGCACTGCCGATCGCAGCGTCGCCGGTCGCCGGTCGCCGGTCGCCGGTCGCCGGTCGCCGGTCGCCGAAGTCCATCAGTTCGCCAAAGCCGCCACCAGGTCGGTGATCTCGGCCGGCCCGACACGGCAGCAGCCGCCTATCAACGAAGCACCGGCCGCGGTCCAGGCGCGGACCCCCGCCGCAGAGAAGGTGGGGGTGCCCGACCAGCTCCTGGTGGCCGCGTTCCAGGTCTCGCCGCTGTTCGGATAGGCGACTGCCGGCTTACCGGAAACTACGACGGCCATCTCGACCAATTCGGCAACCTCCTCCGCCCGGCAACAGTTGACGCCGACCGCCAGAATCTCGGGCCTGGAGCCTGCCAACGCGAACGCCTCCTCGATCGGCTCACCTGCCCGAGTGCGACCGTCGACGGCGCTGAACGAGAGCCAGCCGAGTGCACCCGACTCGGCGAGCAACTCGACCAACGCCTGCCCTTCGGCCAGTGCGGGCACGGTCTCCAGCGCCAGCACATCGGCCCCGGAGTCCGCCAGAATCCGCAACCGCGGGCGGTGCCAATCCCGCAGCGCAGTTGTGTTCAGCCTGTAGTCCCCGCGGTATTCGGATCCATCCGCCAGCATGGCGCCGTAGGGGCCGACCGAAGCCGCGACCCAGCGGGCCACACCGTCCGCCATCGAGTTCCGCGCCGTCAACGCGCAGGCCACGGATCGGCGCAGGGCTCCTTCGGCGGCTGCCCGATCCAGACCGAGGGCGGCGAAACCCTCGAACGAGCCCTGGTACGAGGCCGCGATCGCCACCTGCGCACCCGCGTCGAAGAACTGCCGATGCGCGGCAACGATTTCGGCAGGATCGTCCAGGAGCAGCCGGGCCGACCAGAGGGCGGAGGTCAAGTCGTGTCCGCGAGCTTCCAACAGTGTCGCAAGCCCGCCGTCCAGCACGACAGGCCCGGCCGCGATGGCGTCAGCCAGCGTTCTCATCCGTCCACGGTATCGCCGCGCCGTTCAGGTCCGCCCGCACGGATCAGTCCGGTTCATGACTGGTGGGCTCAAGTCGCCCATTGATCCACGCAACGGACCAGGACGAGACCTCATCCGCGGGGGCGTACCGAAACGTCGGCCGGGTCTGCGGTCAGGGTGTTGCCGAACCGGTCTCGAATGGCGCAGGTCAGATGCTCGTTCCCGTCGACCTGGCCGCCGGTCAGCACCACGCTTCGATCAATGCTGCCCAGAACCTGCGCGTCCGGGGCGACCACCGTATCGGTGCCGGCGGCCGACAGGTTGGCGGTGATGAATTCACCCGGCGTTCCGCAGTCGAAGGACGTACCGGTCAATTGCACGAAGTCCAACTCGTTCCGCGCGAACGCGTCCCGCCACACCGTGGAATACAAGCCGGACGGTTCAGGCCGAAGCTCAGCGGCAATTCGAGCCGGAACGGTGCTGACGCCCATATAACGCAAATGCCCGAAATCGGCCGGCCGCCCCACGTCCTGCACCAGTAGCCGCGGACGGGTTCCATCCCACCCTCGCAAGAAATCATCGATCGGATCGGACAGCCATAGATCACTGTTGTTGACCAGCACCGCCCTGCCGTCGATCCAATTCCGCAGACGGGCCAACGCCCCAGCAGTGCCGAGCAGCACGTCGGTCTCCACCGAAACCTGAATTTGCGGATCAAAACTTGCTGCCGCCTCGGCGATCTGCTCCGGAAGATGATGGGCATTCACCGCCAAGTCATCGACGATCCCGCTCATTCTGGTGAAGGCCAGGTCAAGGAGACGCTGATTGTTCACCGT
>JBPCPG010000374.1:0-8182 GCA_050999445.1 Nakamurella sp.
ACGCCGCAGGTCGGTCTCAGCGAGCTGTCCGAGGACGATCTGCGGTCCGTCTCTGGCGGGTTGTCGATCAGCCACTGCTGCTGCACCCCGTGCTGCTGCTGTGCCTGAGCACCGACGGGTCGCGCTCGGTCGATTGCACTCGACCGGGCGCGACCCGTTGGTGCTCAGGCGCAGCAGCAGCACGGGGTGCAGCAGCAGTGGCTGATCGACAACCCGCCGGAGATGGACAGCAGGTCGTCCTCGGACAGCTCGCTGAGATCGACCTGCGGCGTGGCGGGCACCGAGAGCACGTAGGTGCCGCTGATCTTGCCGGCCTCCCACTTGCCGACGGCGACCTCGACCCCGCCACCGGCGCTTTCCTCCGGAATGACGCGGGTGACGACCACCTCGGCCCCTTCGGGCACGGTCAGGCCGTGCTCTGCCAAGGCCTGGGCCGGATCGGATTCGAGGCGACCGGCGTACTCCTGGTCGGTCCAGGCCGACACCAACACCTTGGTGTAGGCCGTGACGAATTCTTCTTGTTCGATGAGCTCCATGTGATGACCCTTCTGTGTTCGGCGACCGCGAGGACCGCCGAGGAGAGTGATACTGACGATGGTCGAAATCCCGGCCCGGAGGAGGCCGCTGTCCTCATCCGGCCACGGAAAGATGGTGCGGGACTTCCGCTGCCGGTGGCCTCAGGCGCAGCAGCAGCAGGGCGTGCAGCAGCAGTGGCTGATCGACAACCCGCCGGAGATGGACAGCAGGTCGTCCTCGGACAGCTCGCCGAGGTCCACCTGCGGCGTGGCGGGCACCGAGATCACGTAGGTACCGGAGACTTTTCCGGCCTCCCACTTGCCGACGGCCACTTCGATGCCACCGCCGGAGTTCTCCTCGGGGATGGCCCTGGTGACCAGAACCTGCGACCCGGCCGGTGCGGTGAGTCCGTGCTCGGCGAGCGCCTCGGTCGGGTCCGAGTCGAGGCGGGCCGCGAACTCCGCGTCCGTCCACGCTGCGACCAGCACCTTGGTGTATGCGGTGACGAACTCGTCCTGCTCCTGCTGCTCCATGACAATTGCCTTTCGGTTGGCTGGGCCGGTGGATTCTCCGGTTCGCCGACAGCATTGCATTGCCACAGGCCTCGGCCAAGACTTTCAAGAATTTATTATCGAAGCTGTCATTGCAGCTGAAATGGTGCCCGCGGTGGCGCCAAAGTTATTGAGAGTCAGCACTTGTGGATGACCAGCGAAGATACGGTGAACCACTGCGCACAACAGTTCGGACCGCTGATCCGCAGGTCGAAAGAATATTCTGGAGCCAGCGGGAATAAGAGTGCGTGCGCATTCTGAATGCGGTCTGGTGCCAGGTCCGACAAGAGTTGATGGCCTGAAGCGGTCAGTGGGACGGTTGGCTCCGCGGGCACATCTACGTTTCCACCCATGACAAGTTTCGCGCCCGGGCCGATGGCGCCGGACGTTGCTCCACCCGCTACCGCACCGCCCCCTGTGGCGGTGCACGCCGGCGAGCTGATCGCGATCGACACCACGAACACCGGGGGGGCCGGAACCATGGGTGAGCACCTGGCCGCCACCTATGTGGCCGACCAACTGTCTTCCGTCGGCGGAGACCCGGTGCTGATCAGCGCGGAGCCCGGACGGACCAGCGTCATTCTTCGGATCCCAGGGCGTACCCAGGGTGCAGGCATCGTGGTCCACGGCCACCTCGATGTGGTCCCGGCCGACCGTGCGGAATGGTCGGTGGATCCGTTCGCCGGCCTGATCAGAGACGGCTTCGTCTGGGGTAGAGGCGCTGTCGACATGAAAGGGGCTGACGCGGTGATGGTGACCGTGGCGCAGCAGTGGCTGCGCTCCGGAATTCGCCCGCGTCACGATGTCGTGTTCGCCTGGGTAGCCGATGAGGAGACCGGAGGTCGGCTCGGTGCCGGTCACCTCACCACCGAGCATCCGGAGCTGTTCGCCGGTTGCGACACCGCCATCGGTGAGGTCGGTGGTTTCGGCCTCCCGCTGGGCGGCGGCCGCACGCTGTACCCGATCATGACCGGCGAGCGATCGCAGGCGCGCGTCAGGCTGACCGCCCGCGGGCAGAGCGGCCATGCCTCGGTGCGGTCGACGGCCAATCCGATCGCAGCCCTAGCGGCCGCCATCGGCGAGCTGGCGAACCACACCTTCGAGGTGACCGCCACGGACTCGATCGAGGATTTCCTGCAGGGCATCTCGCAGTTGTGGCGGATCGATCGGACCGGCCTGTCGCTGGAGCAGCTACTCGCGCGGATCGGGCCGTTACGGCACCTGGTGGAGCCCGCGCTCAGGGCCTCGGCGACTCCGACGATGTTGCGCGCCGGAACGGCGACCAACGTCGCGCCGCGCGAGGCGGTGGCTGACTTCGACTGCCGGGTGCTGCCCGGCGGGTTGGCGGAATTCGTCGCCGGTCTGCCCTCGATCGTCGGCGACGGGGTCGAGATCGATGTGGAGCCCCGGTCCGCCGGCTTCTCGACACCCTTCGACGGGCCGGTGGTCGACGCGATGATCGCTGCACTGCTGGCGAGTGACCCCGGGGCACTCGTGCTGCCCTACATGGTCTCCGCGTCGACCGACGCGCCCCATTTCGCCGTCCTGGGAATGCGCACCTTCGGTTTCACCCCGCTCCTGCTGCCGATGGGCTTCGCCTTCGGCCGGATGTTCCACGGAGCCGACGAGCGTGTCCCGGTGTCGGGACTCACCTTCGGGGTAGAGGTGCTCGATCGGTTTCTGGTCTCGTTCTGACCGGGCCGCGGCGGAAGGCGCCCGATCATCGCTGCAGATCTGTCCGTCGGGATGGGTCGGTCCCTGAGCAACCGCAAATGATTCCTCGATTCCTCACCCCTGCGCCGGATACTGCTCGCCGCTGAGCAACCTGGCCAGATGCGCTGCGTTCTTCGCGACCGCTGCATTCGTGGCCGCGGTCTTTGCGGGGGTGGCCGCCAGATCCTGGTAGTCGATGGCTTGCATCGCCTCGCCGTTCCAGTAGGTAGCGGCCTGAGCGGGAATGCTGAATCCGACGTCGTTGAGAACCTGGAACAGAACAGCACAGATGTGGTGCGCTCCGTCCTCGTTCCCGACGACCGCGGCGATGGCGACCTTGCCGAACGTCCGCAGTCGGCCCTGTTCGTCGGTCTCGGACAACTCGGCGTCCAACCGTTCGAGTACTCGTTGGCAAAGACTGCTGGGCTGGCCCATCCAGGTCGGGGTCGCCAGTACCAAGATGTCCGCAGCCAGAAGCTGTCGGCGGATGGTGGGCCATTCGTCGCCGTCGCCCATATCGGTTTCGACACCGGCCATGACGTCGTGGTCGGCAATTCGGAGCGAGCTGCCGCTGACCCCGTTCTTGGCAAGTTCGGCCAGCACCTGGGCCGCGAGCAGGTCCGTGCTCGACCTCGCCGGGGAGGCTTTCAGCGAACAGGTCAGGGCGAGAGCGGTCAGCTGACGATTTACCATGAAGAACTCCAGACGTGGCGGTGGCGGGGCAAGCGAATTCGATCAGTAACCATTGAAATAGTCCTTTCGAATGCTTTTGGCTTTGAGAGCTCTGGCAGCACCATTCACCGAATCGACCAGGGCCGGCGAACCCGACACGAAGACGTGGCGGCGTGCGATGTCGGGCACGGTGGCGGAAATCAGGTCCACGTCCAGGCGTTTATCGACCGATTCGAAGCTCTCCGGCAGACTCGAATACCGGTGGGCCGACACCAGCACCGTGCGAATGCCGGCTGCCTCAAGTTCCCGCCGGTAGGGCACCTCACCGGAGTTGCCCGGTGCATAAAGCAGAACTACGTCGCGCCTGCGCCCCACGACCGACGCCCCGAGTTGGCTGATGAACGGGGTGATGCCGATGCCACCGGCCACCAACAGCAACGGTGCGGTCAAGTCTCTGGGCAGCAAAAAATCACCCGAGATCCCGGTGGCGCGAACGGTGCTGCCCACCGGCAACCGATCGAGCGCCGACTTGAAGCTACTCATCCTGACGGGCATGTTCATTCCGAGCTTGATGGTCGACGACTGGGCAGGAGGTGACGCGATGCTGAACGGACGCCTGCTGCCGCGGGCATCGGGTCGGCGATGGGGTAGTGACAATTCCAGATATTGGCCCGGTTTGAACAGCAGCCCTCGGGTCGGCTCGAAGACGAATTCCATCGCCGATGGCGACATGCGGGTCTTGCCGGTCAGGATCAGATCGATTCCGCGTCGCTGGCCGAATGCGAAAGCGACCAGGTTCCCGACGATGAGTGCTGTTTCCGGACCCACCGGATACGAGCCGAGCGTGATGGGTACGGAGAACAGCACCGCGACAATGGCTCCGACCGTGAGTTGCTGCCAGCGCACCGGCGGCAGCGTCAGCGGTTCGCTGACCATGAAGCCGGCGAAGAACACCAGGGGTGTTTGGGCAAAGGCGAATTTCGTCGCCGCGGTCAAGTCGGACCCGTTCGACAGGCCGCGGCTGAAAAGAATACCGGCGGCAACCACGACGAATACCGCGGCGAGCGGCAGTCGTCGGGTTCGGTACAGCACGAGCAATGCCAGCAACGTGGTGGCAGGCAGAAGGATCGGGCTGCCGATCCACCAGATTGCCAGGTAGAAGTGGAGCACGGTGAGCCAGACGGCACCGGCCGCAGCCGGGTTGAAAACGTGTCGTCCGCGGAAGGCCAGCAAATACTTTGAAGCGGTCGCGAAGAGAGCGGCAACAGCGATCTGCTCGAGGGTGGTGAGATCGGTGGTCGGTTGCAGGATGAAGAACAACAGCAGCGCGGTGATGATCGACGATTCGGTGTGCGCGGGGGCCCGGAACAGCAGCGAGAAGATCCGACTGCTGACCAGGGTCACCACCAGGAGTGTCGCCAGCGTGACCAGCAATGCGAGCGGGCGATAGCTGAGCTGTCCGGCCGCGCTGAGCAGGAGCGCCAGCGCTCCGAGAAGCGCAAGGCTCAGCGTGACCAGACGGTATGTGGTCACCCTTCCGATCGCGGCGTCGATTTGCGCCCTCATCCGAAAAGCTCGCCCTCGAAGTTGGTCGAGTATTCGACTCCGCCACCGGCCGGCGTTCGAACGTAGGCGAAGTCGAAGGCCTCGGCCAGCCGGGCGGGATCGGTGAAGAACAGTGCGGTGGCCAGGCCGTCGGCCACCATCGCAGTTCGGGCCACCGCCCATGCCGCGGTGATTCGGTCGGTCGGCTCTCCGGTGGACGGGTCGATGATGTGGTGCAGATTTTCGCCCCAGACCCGCCGATTGCTCGCTGAGCCACACAGTGCCCGGTTGCGCAGCTGGGCGGTACCGATGACCGCGGTCGGGTCGGTCGGGTGCTCGAGACCGACCAGGCAGCCCAGAGATCCGCGATGGGCCAGATCGCCGCCGGCGTCGATCAGAAAGTTCTCGATTCCGTTGGCGATCAGTAGCTCGGCCACCAGATCGACCAGATATCCCTTTCCGGCTGCGCCGAAATCAAGGAGCGTCGGCCGCCGGGCAGTGACCACCGTTCCGGTGATGCTCAATACGTCATCCCAGGCCGGAACGAGCGCGGGCCCGAAACGTCGGCGCAGCGAATACCTGGCGTCGTAGCCCAGGTGTTCCAGAACGTTTCCCACCAGCGGACTGACCGAGCCGTCGGTAGCCTCGTAGAGTCGGTGGTAGAAGTCGAACAACGGTCTGGCGTGCTCGGGAAACTCGACGATGCCGCCGTTCTCGGCGAGTCCGGCCACCAGGGAGTCGCAGCGGAACCGTGAGTAGGTCTGGTCGAACTCATCCACTCGGTTGTGGAGCGCCGCGCGGACCCCGGTCGACAGCTCTACGGCGGTGTTGATCCTCCAGGCGGTCCCGATGGCTTCGAAAGTGAAGTCAGGCACGGGCTTTGGTCTGAATTTGTTTGAGCGCATCATTGAAGCCGAGACTGGTCAATGACGATCCGGAAATCGCGCCCAGCGAAATCGTGTCGATTTTCTTCCCCAGGATCTGGCTGGAATATCCGGACGCGAAGGCCGACTGAAATGTGTGGCTCAAGCCGTCCCCGCCGAGCAGGTCCAAATTCGACTTGGTCACCCTGTCCTGAAGAAGGGTGACGGTCACGCCCAACTTCTCGACGCCGCCGGGACTGTTGTAACTGCCGGTCGCCTGGTACTGCCCGTCCTTGAATTTCTGTGCGACAGCAGGTGCCGGCGTCGGAGATGACGTCGCGGCCGTCGTCTTGCGGGTCGAGGCCGAGGGCGTCGGCGCAGGGGGCGGCGCAGTGATCGGCCCAACCTTCTGCCCGGACCTGGTGCCGGGTGCTGCCCCGGAGGCCGTGACCGGCGTGGAATGAGAAGGCGCGCTCGGTACTGGTGCACCCGGTGCTGATCCAACCGGCGCGGTTGCTTCCGAGTCCGCCTCCGACTGCGCCGTGTCGCGCGGTGCCGAATCCGACGGTGCCGAATCCGACGGTGCCGAATCCAGCGGCGCAGAAGCGGACGGCGTCGAATCCAGGAGCGTGGAAGCGGGCGGCGTCACCGAACTGGGCTGTTCGATTCGAGAAGAACTGGTTGCCACGCCGACCGATTCGGCGGTGGCAGCAATTGCCGCCACCGCCTGGTCGTGATGATGAGTGGCGCCGACCACGGCGCCGGTTGACGCGCCGACGATCGCGATCCCGGCGACCATCGCCATGCCATAAGAACCTCGCCTGGTGCGGCGCATCTGAACCCTCTTCCATCCGGAAGGAATCCGAGGCCGACGTCCTGCCAGATTGGCCTTGGCCGAGTTCGGAGGAGATCTGCCAGAACTCCCAAGTATGGATGTGGCCGGTGTTACTTCGCCAGGAAATCCAACAGCGCGGCGTTCCATTCCTGCGGGTGGCTCACGTTGCAGCCGTGGGGTGCGCCGGCGATCAGTCGCAGTTCGCTACCCGCAATCGCCGCATGGGTACGTCGGCCCGACCCAGCGAAGGGCACGGTCCCGTCACTGTCGCCGTGCAGAACGAGGGTCGGCACTGAAACTTTCGGCAGATCGTCGCGGAAATCGGTGGTACCGAACGCTGCCATGCAGGCCAGCGCAGCCTTCTTGTCGGCCTGCTTGCACATCGCGAGTGCGTCCTGGCGTTGTTGTTCGGTGACTTGGAGCTGTCCGTTGGCAGAAAAGAACTGGGTGGTGAAATCGTCGTAGAACGAATCCTGGTTCGCGGTGAGGGCAGCCGTCATTTTTTCGGCCTCGGCGGGTTCCAGCGGACCGTCGGGGTTGTCCCTCGTGTGCATCATGTGGGGCGGCACAGCCGAGGCGAAAACCACGCTGTGCAGCCGTTCCGAACCGTAGAGGGTGAAATATCTGGCCACCTCGCCGCCGCCCATCGAGAAACCGACAAGGGTGACGTCGTTCAAATCCAATTCGATCAGAAGCGTGTGCCGATCCTCGGCCAGAGTGTCGTACTTGTAGCCGATCAACGGCTTGTCGCTCCGGCCGAATCCACGTCGGTCGTAGGTAACGACCCGGTAGCCGGCCTGTTCCAGTGCCGGGACCTGGGCGCCCCACGACTGTCCGGACAGCGGCCAACCGTGGATGAGCACGACGGGACGGCCAGAGCCGCCGGTGTCGTCGACATGCAGCTTCGTATTCTTGAAAAGTCCGTGATGAGCAATGATTTCGGTCATCTGGGTCTCCTTCGTCACGAATGGGTAGTGATCGGGGCGGTCCCCGGGTGCAGCAGGACCTTGGTGTAGCCGTCTTCGCGGGCGTCGAACTTCCGGTAGGCCTCGACCGCCTCGTCCAGCGGAACTTCGTGGGAAACGATGAATGATGGGGTGGCGCGGTCGTGGATGATCAGGTCGCGCAGTTCCCCGGTTGTACTTCTTGACCGGGCACTGTCCGGAGGCGATGCTGATGCCCTTTTCGAAGGCGGTCCCGTAGTCGAATTCGACGCGACCCTGCTTGGCGGGTTCGGTGGGTGCGCCGGGATCTTGCGGCACGTAGACGCCGACGACACCGATGTGCCCGGTGGCCCGGACCGTCTTGACCAGGTTGTCCAGCACCATCTCCGGGTGTTCCTCGCCCGAGGCATCATGTGCCTGGAAGCCGACCGCCTCGACGCCGCAGTCAGCGCCGAAACCCTTGGTGGCGTCCATCACGAACTCGGCCGGGTCCACCTTCGAGAAGTCCACCGCGGTCGCACCGAAGCCGGTGGCCATGGCCAG
>JBPCPG010000375.1:0-3613 GCA_050999445.1 Nakamurella sp.
GCCACCCGCAGGTCGCAGGCCAGCGTCAGCTCGCAGCCGCCGCCGTAGGCAGGCCCGTCGACGACCGCGATCGTCGGCCAGCGGTGCGCCTCCAACCGATCGAACAGGCCGGAGTTGATGCCGCGCAACGCGGCGTCGGAGTCGCGGTCGACCAGCTCGGCGATGTCGGCGCCGGCCGCGAAGATGCCGGGGGTGGTGGAGTGCACGATCAGTACGCACGGTTCGCGGCGGACCATCGCCAGCACGTGGTCGATCTGCTCGACCATCGCCCCGTCCAGGGCGTTGTGCTTCGCCGGGCGGTCCAGTCCCAGCAGCAGCGCCTCACCGCGGCGTTCGGTGCGCACGAGGCTTCGGGCGGCGGTCATTGGTCGAAGTCCACGACGACGCGGTCGGTGATCGGGTGGGACTGACAGCTCAACACGTAGCCGCGGGCGATTTCGTCGGGCTCCAACGCGTAGTTGGAGTCCATCTCGACCTTGCCCTCGACGACCCGGGCCCGGCAGGTGCCGCACACCGCGTTCTTGCACGCGAACGGCGCATCCGGTCGGGCGCGCAGCGTCTCGTCGAGGATCGAATCGCCATCCCGCGGCAGGGTGAAGGTCAGCGACCGGCCATCGAGCAGCACGGTGACTTCCGACCCGGTGACCGGTGCTCCAGCAGCGGCCGCCGGCCGGCGCCTGGGAATCGGTGCACCGACGTGGAACAGCTCGCGGTGCACCAGGGTGTCGTCGACGCCGCGTTCAAGCAGCACGCCGCGGACCGAGTCGGTCATCACCAGCGGTCCGCAGAGGAACCATTCGTCCACGTCGTCCACCGGCACAATGGTGTCCAGAATGCGACTCAACCGTTCGACATCCAAACGTCCGGAGAGCATCTCGACCTCGGTCAGCTCCTGGCCGAGGACGTGGATGAGCTGGAACCGGGCCGAATAGCGGTTCTTCAGGTCTTCCAGTTCCTCGAGGAACATGATGGTCGAGGTGCGGCGGTTGACGTAGATCAGGGCGGCGGTGCTCTCGGTCTCCACCTCCAAGACGGTGGCCAAGATCGACAGCACCGGGGTGATGCCGGACCCGGCGGCCACCGCGACGTAACGCTTGCTCTGCGCCGGGTCGAGCGGCGTCGAGAAGGTGCCGCTGGGCGTCATCACGTCCAGGAAGTCGCCGGGCTGCAACCGCTCCGCCGCGTAGGAAGAGAAGACGCCGTCCGGAATGCGCTTCACGCCGATCCGCAGCGGCCCACCGGTCGCCGGCGAACAGATCGAATAGTTGCGCCGGACGTCCTCGCCCAGCGCGGCAGATTTCACCGAAAGGTGTTGCCCGGCGTTGAACCGGAACTCTTCGCGCAACTCTGTCGGCACATCGAAGGTCACCGCGACGGCGTCCTCGGTCAGCCGCTCCACCGAGGTGACCCGCAGCGGATGGAAGACGGCGTGCCGACGTCCGGGCGGCGCGGTGGGGCCCGGGGCGTCGGTGTGGTTCTCGGGCGGCGCGGTCGGCGTGGTCGTCATCAGATGGCTTTGAAGGAGTCGAAAGGCTCCAGACAGGAACGGCAGGTCCAGTGGGACTTGCACGGGGTGGAACCGAACCGGCTGACCTCCCGCGTCTTCATCGATCCGCACCGCGGGCAACGGGCGGACAGCGTCAGGCCCACCGCTTGCGGGCGGCTACCGGCCGACACGCACCGGCCGGGCGGGGCGATGCCGTACTCGGTGAGCTTCCGCCGGCCGTCGTCGCTGATCCAGTCGGTCGTCCAGGCGGGTGAGAGCACCGTCCGCACCTCTACCCGGTCAGCGCCGGCGGCACGGAGCGCCGCAGTGACGTCCGCTGCGATCACCGCTGTCGCCGGGCAACCGGTGTAGGTCGGAGTCAGGATCACCACCAGCGATACACCGGTACCGTCACTGCTGCCCGTTGCGGCCAACTGCACGTCGCGCACGATACCCAGATCGCTCAGCGTCAACACCGGGATCTCCGGGTCCGCCACCGATCCGGCGACATCCCGCCACCGGCCCTGGCTCGCTGTGTCGGTCATCTGACTGGTCGGTGTCGCGACGGTGCCGATCACCAGCTCGCTCCGGGGTGCGAGCGGTGCAGGTTTTGCATTTCTGGGAGTAGGTGTCCCAGCGCCTCGGAATGGTAGCCGTGCCGCCCGCCGCGTGATCGCCACTTGGGCTGCGGCACTGCCAGTGTCGCTTCGTCGAGCACGTCGTGAACGTACGTCGACCAGGCCGGCCGCAACGTTGAGGGATCGACCGCGATTCCCGGCAGCGCAGCGAGCAGCTGTTCGACGTCGGTGGTGTCGAACAGTTCCTCGACGTAGGGCCAGGTGGCGTCCATGCCGGTCTGCATCCGGTCATGGGATTCGGCGGTGCCGTCGCCCAACCGCAGGACCCACTGGGTGGCGTGATCGCGGTGGTAGAGCACCTCTTTCAGCGCCTTGCCGGCCAGCCCCGCCAGGGTGGCATCCTTCGACGCTGACAGCGCGGTGTACAGCTCCACCTGGTAGGCGGCGAACAGCAGCTGCCGGGCGATGGTGACCGCGAAATCGCCGTTCCCGATCTCGACCAGGTGAACGTTGCGGAACTCGCGTTCATCACGCAGGTAGGCCAGGTCGTCCTCGTCCCGGCCGTTGCCTTCGACCTCACCGGCGTAGGTCAGCAACGTGCGGGCCTGGCCGAGCAGGTCCAGCGCGATGTTCGCCAGCGCCATGTCCTCCTCGATTTGCGGCGCCCGGGTCACCCAGCCACCGAGGCGCTGCGCCAGGATCAACGCATCGTCGCCCAGGCCGAGCGCGTACGTCGACAGCGCCGGCCCCATGCCGGGTTCGACTACTGGTGAGGGACTCTCGTTCGACGCGGTGCCGATGCTCACAGGTGCGACACCCCTTCGGGCACGTCGTAGAAGGTTGGGTGCCGATAGGCCTTGTCCATCGCCGGGTCGAAGAACGGATCCTTCTCATCCGGGCTGGACGCGGTAATCACCGCCGCCGGCACCACCCAGATCGAAACGCCTTCACCGCGTCGGGTGTACACATCCCGGGCGTTGCGCAGCGCCATCGCGGCGTCCGGCGCGTGCAGGCTGCCGACGTGCTGGTGGGACAGTCCCCGACGGGCTCGGAGGAACACCTCCCACAACGGCCACCCCCGGCGGCCGGTCCGCGCCGGCGCCGGAACCGGAACCGGCACACCGGCCAGCGGAACAGCGCCGTGACCACCGGCCGCCGTCAGGTCCGTGCCGCTACCGCCGACGGGCTGGGCCGGGCCGCTCGTGGGCTCGCTGATGCTCGGTTGCTCGCTCATGCCACTGCTCCCACTTGGCGGTCGGCCTGCTTGGCGGCGTACGCATCGGCCGCCTCCCGCACCCACGCGCCGTCCTCGTGCGCGGACCGGCGTCGTTCCATCCGCTGCGCGTTGCACGGCCCGTCGCCCTTGATCACCCGGGTCAGCTCCGACCAGTCGATCGGCCCGAAGTCGTGGTGCTGCCGCTCCTGGTTCCACCGCAGATCCGGATCAGGCAGCTCCAGCCCGAGCACGTGGGCCTGGTCGACGCACATGTCGACGAATCGCTGCCGCAGCTCGTCGTTGCTGAACCGCTTGATGCCCCACGCCGTGGAC
>JBPCPG010000155.1:0-10932 GCA_050999445.1 Nakamurella sp.
GGGGGAGTCGACGGTCGGTCCGCCCGGTCGATCGGCGTCCGATCGGCGTCCGTAGTGCACCGATCGTGGGCAGATCACCGCAGAGCCTTGTATTCAAGGTGCTTCTTGAGTGCGTCGTCCAGGACACCTCTCAGCGGGAAGAACATTGACCGGCCCGGTGTTGTTGGCGGCACCTGACCCGAACACGCCCTGGGCACAGTCCTGACATGACATCAGCCTGAACCTGGGCAGCCTGCTCGGAATCCTCGCCATCGTGCTGCTGATCTCCCGGGCGAAGATGCACCCGTTCCTGCGCTGATCATCGCCCCCATCGGGGTCGCCGACGCGGCACGGGTTCGCTGTTCCTCTCGCACGTCAACGACGCCGACTGCTAACTGGTGAAGGATGCTCTCCGCCATCCTGAGCCGCCCGGATCAGACAGCGGCGCGGACGTGGATGCCGTGCGCGATGTCCGCCGGGAGCTCTGTCGTCGTTGCGCCGTCCACCGCGAGCAGCAAGCGGTCGCGCGTGACGAATTCGAGCACTGCACCCGGCAGGATCCCGCCGCGCTGCAGGCGGTCCATCACGGCCGGTTGATTCTGCACGATCTCGATGATCCGGCGGACCTCGTACTTGCCGCCCTGAACGGCCGCTGCATCCGCACCGATGAGATCGGCGTGCGTCTCGGTGACGCCCGGCTGATCCACACCCAGTTCGAGCAGGCCGGGAATGGGGTTGCCGTACGGAGAAACCTGCGGGTGGCCGAGCAGGGTGACCAATCGCTGCTCCACCTCTTCGCTCATCACGTGTTCCCAGCGGCAGGCCTCGACGTGGACATCACGCCAATCCAGCCCGATGACATCGAGCAGGAGCCGCTCGGCCAGTCGATGCTTTCGCATCACCGACACCGCACGTTCCCGGCCGAGGTCGGTCAGTTCGAGGTGCCGATCGTCGGAAACCATCAGCAGGCCGTCGCGCTGCATGCGGGCGACCGTCTGGCTGACCGTCGGCCCGCTCTGGTTCAGTCGCTCGGCAATTCGGGCACGCAGCGGGAAGATGCCCTCCTCTTCGAGTTCGAAGATGGTGCGGAGGTACATCTCGGTGGTATCGATCAAGTCGTTCAAGCCGGCGACCCCTTCTGACGCTGTTGCGAACCCTACCCGGCGGGCTGGCGACACGCGGCGCCCGAGAAGTAACCGCGAGGCCTCGACAGGCAACAGCGGGATCTCCGGTCCGGCGGAACTTCAGGTCACCATCTGAACGTCAGGCAGCACACCTGGCCGACCGTCAGGCAGCGCACCTGGGAAGAAGAATCAGTTCGTGCTGTAGGGGGCCCTGGGCAACTCAACCGCGGGCCGCATCGCGAACTGCTGCAGCATCGCGGCCTCCCGGCGCAGATATTCCAATTCCAGCCTGAGACGGTCGTCGGTGCTGGCGGCTTCGAGCAGCGACTGCTTGTCCGTGAGATCGAGGATCATGCCGTCGGCGACGAAGAATGACAATGCGGTGGGCTCGGAGGGAAGAACGTCCTCGTCGTCCTCGCGAATTCCGCCGGCCGTTCGTAGAGCGGTCACATATTGTTCGAACCGGCGGCTCACCTTGCCGGCGAGCACGGGCGAACCGGACGGGGTCGAATCGGGAATCAATTCGGCCGTACCCCGGACCAGATCCGACGAGGCGTCCACGGAGTCGAGCCGGAACCGGCTCTCGCCGACGGCGAGAAGGTCGAAGCGTCCGTCACGATAGGCCTCCACCCGTTGCAGGATGGCCGTGCAGCCGATCTGGTACAAATCCGATCGTCCCTCGTCCCACGCCTCTCGACCGGCCTTGATGGCCACCACCCCGAACCGGCGGCGTCCTTGCTCCTGCGCCAGGAGTTCGGTGACCATTCGCCGATATCGGTCCTCGAAGATGTGCAGCGGCAGCAGGCTGCCCGGATACACCACCGTCCCGAGCGGAAACAGATTCAACGACAGGTATGTCACTTCGGCCAAAGTACTCGAACCCTGCTCCCATCGATCGGGTGCCGAGGGTTCCCCTCCAATCGGGTGCCGAGGGTCCCCCTCCAATCGTTGCCGAGGGTCACCCTCCAATCGTTGCCGAGGGTTCCCTTCGAATGTCCACTGAGGCACGATATGTCGCGTGACCGACATTCTGATCCGCCCTGCTGAACTCGCCGATGCGCTGACCGGCTCCAGGCCGCCGGTCGTGCTGGATATTCGCTGGATCGCCGGCACGGCGGACCGTGGGTCCTACCGGGCCGGACACGTGCCGGGGGCAACCTTCCTCGACCTCGACCAGGATCTGGCCGCTCCGCCCGGTCCGGGCGGCAGGCATCCACTGCCCGATCCGCTGATCCTGCAGGACGTCTGGCGAGCAGCCGGCATTCACGACGACAGCACAGTGGTCGTGTGCGACACGCAGGATTCCACGATCGCCGCTCGCGCCTGGTGGCTTCTGCACTGGTCGGGTCTGACCGATGTCAGGGTGCTCGACGGTGGCTTCGCAGCGTGGGAAGCGGCCGGGTCCGCGGTCGAGACAGGGGACGGCTCGGTCCCGGCGCTCGGCTCCGTCACGGTCGTAGCCGGCGGCATGGAGACGGTGGACGCCGACGGAGCCGAGATGCTGGCGTCCGGTTCCGGCGTTCTCCTTGATGCCAGGTCCGCTCCCCGGTACCGGGGAGAAACGGAGCCGCTTGATTCCATCCCCGGCCACATTCCGGGCGCCGTGAACCTACCGACGACCGAATTGTCCAACCCCGACGGCACCTTCCGCAGTGCCGACGAGCTGTGGAACAAGTTCGATGAAGTCGTCGGAGCCGGAACGGTGGTGGCTTCCTGCGGGTCGGGTGTCACCGCGTGTCATCTCATTCTGGCCGGCGCGCTGGTCGGTCGGCCGATGGCGTTGTATCCCGGCTCCTACTCGGGCTGGCTGGCGCTCGGCCGCGCCGTGGCGGTCGGCCCTGGCCCCAGCAGCACGCCGGGTCGATAGCCGCGATCAGCGCTCCGGATAGCCTGACGACATGGCGCCCCCACTTGTGATCTGGGATCCGGCGATGCTGGCCTACGATCTCGGCGGTTCGCATCCGCTGCATCCCCTGCGCTGGGAATTGACCTGGGAGCTTGCGGGGCAGCTGGGAGTGCTGGACGGAATCGACAGGTTCGCGCCGAGGCCTGCCGACGACGCGACGCTGGCTCGGATCCACAGCCCCGCCTACATCGCCGCGGTGCGATCGGCGTCGGGCCCGGGTCCAGGGGCCGGGCCGGCCCGACGACGCGAACAGCAGCTACGCCACGGGCTCGGCACGTCGGACAACCCGATCTTCGAGCACATGCACGAGTCGGCCGCCCTCATCGCCGGCGGCTCGGTCGCCGCTGCCACGGCGATCGCCAGGGGAGAGGTGGACAGGGCGGTGAACATCGCCGGCGGCCTGCACCATGCGATGGCCGAGCAGGCCGCCGGGTTCTGCGTCTACAACGACGCCGCGCTCGCGATCGCGACACTGCTGGATTCCGGCGTCGAGAGGGTCGCCTACGTCGATGTGGACGTCCACCACGGCGACGGCGTTCAGGCTGCCTTCTACGACGATCCCAGGGTCCTCACCGTCTCGATCCACGAGTCGCCGCTCTCGTTGTGGCCGGGCACCGGGTCCGCTTCCGAGATCGGTAGCGGTGCCGCGGCCGGCACCGCGGTGAACATCCCGTTGCCCGCCGGCACCGGTGATGCCCAGTGGCTGCGGGCGTTTCATGCGGTGGTGCCCGGTGTGGTGCGGGCGTTTCGTCCGCAGGTTCTGGTCACCCAACACGGCGCCGACTCACACGCCGACGATCCGCTCGCCGATCTCAATCTTTCGGTGGACGGTCAGCTGGCGTCCTACCGGGCCTTGCGGGATCTTGCCGAGTCGGTCGCCGGTGGCCGCTGGCTGGCACTGGGCGGCGGCGGATATTCGTTGGTCAGGGTC
Organism: Nakamurella sp.; assembly: GCA_050999445.1. Taxonomy (GTDB): domain Bacteria; phylum Actinomycetota; class Actinomycetes; order Mycobacteriales; family Nakamurellaceae; genus Nakamurella. Next base: position 3,941 of record JBPCPG010000155.1, read on the forward strand.
GTTCCGCGCGCCTGGACCCACCTACTCGCCACGGTCGTCGGTCGGGATCTGGACCCGGCGACATCGCTCCCGGGGCGGTGGCTGGATCTTGCCGCCGCCGCGCGTCCCGGGCTCCAGTTGCCGGACCGGATGACGGACGATGCTCCGACGGCGTTCGACGTCTGGGACGGGCAGGTCGAGGCGCCGGTGGACACCAGCATCGCCGAGGTACGCAGGCTGATTTTTCCGCTGCACGGCCTTGATCCGTTCGATCCGCGTGACTGACACCGCGGAGCCGACCCGCGTGACTGACACCGCGGAGCCGGCCCCGGTCGTAGCTGCGCAGCTGCAGTCCGGCTATCCGCTGCACTGGGAGGCAGATGTCCTGCTCGCCGACGGTGGCGCCGCGCACGTGCGGCCGGCGGCTGCCACGGACGGTCCGGCCATCGTCGAGATGCACGCGCGGATGAGCGAGCGCACCCGCTATCTGCGGTATTTCCAGGCGGTATCGCGGCTCTCCGCCGGGCAGCTGGCCCTTTACACCGCCGTCGACCACGTCGATTCGGTGGGGCTGGTCGCCGAACTGGGCGGCCGGTTGATCGCGGCCGGCTCCTACCACCGCGACCCGCGAAACCCGGACCAGGCGGAGGTCGCCTTCGTGGTGGAGGACGCCCACCAACGGCGCGGTCTCGGCTCGATCCTGCTCGAGCATCTCGCCGCGGCGGCGAAGGAACGCGGCATCGAACGCTTCACCGCCGAGGTGCTCGCCGAGAATCAGTCGATGTTCCGGGTGTTCCTCGATGCCGGCTATGCCGTCACCCGGCAGTACTCCTCGGGCATCGTCGATCTGAGCTTCGACATCAGCCCCACCGACTCCTCGCTGGCCGTGGTGACCTCCCGAGAGCACCGAGCCGAGTCCAGATCCATTGCCCGGCTTCTGAATCCGAAGTCAATCGCGGTGATCGGCGCTTCGAGCGACGCGCGCAAGCTCGGTCATGCGGTGCTGGTGAATCTCCTCGGCGCAGGATTCACCGGGCCGGTGTATCCGGTGAATTCGGAGACGTTCTCCGTGCAGGGCATTCGCGCATACAAGTCGGTGCTCGACATACCGGACCCGGTGGATGTCGCCGTCGTGGCCGTGCCCGCTGCCTCGGTCGCGTTGGTACTGGACCAGTGCCGGGCCAAGGGTGTGCACGGCTTGGTCGTGGTCACCGGTGGGTTCGCGGACCGCATCGAACCGGGAAAGCCCGGTGACGGAGCCGCTGCACAACGACGGATGGTCGCCATGGCCAGGGCCAACGGGATGCGCGTGCTCGGACCCAACTGTCTGGGGGTGGTCAATACCGACCCGGCGATCGCGCTGAACGCGACGCTGGCACCGGTGGTGCCGCCGCCCGGTCGGGTCGGATTCTTCTGTCAGTCCGGTGCGCTGGGAATCGCGATCCTCGCCGACGCGGCCTTCCGGGGCCTTGGCCTGTCGTCCTTCGTCTCGGCCGGGAATCGCGCCGACGTCTCCGGCAACGACCTCTTGCAATTCTGGCATTCCGACGAGCGCACCGAGCTGGTGATGCTCTACCTTGAGTCTTTCGGCAATCCTCGGAAGTTCGCCCGCCTGGCGCGTGCCCTGGCAAGGGTCAAACCCGTGATCGCGGTCAAGTCCGGTCGGCACGCGATGGTCAGCCCGGGGCTGACCGCCAGCTCCGCCGTGGTCTCCGAAACGGCGGTGGCCACCTTGTTCGCGCAGTCCGGGATCATCCTGACCGACACGCTGGCCGAAGCATTCGACACTGCGCAGTTGCTGGCTCACCAACCTGTACCCAACGGCGGCCGGGTGGCCATCCTCGGCAGTTCGACGGCGCTGGGCATCCTTGCGTTGGACGCCTGCCTGGAAGCCGGTCTGTCGGTCGTCGATGAGGTTCCGGTCGACTTCGGCGTCGACGTCAACGCTGAAGATCTCGGTGCAGCGGTGCGCATCGCGGTCGGCCGGACCGATGTCGACGCGCTCGTCGTCGTCTACGTTCCTCCGGTGGCTCGGCCGGCCCGTGCTCACGCGGAAGCGCTTCGAGGAGCGGTCATCGGGTCGCGCATACCGGTTCTCACCACCTTCCTCGCCGTCGACGGTTTGTCGGAGTTCTTGACGGTGCCGACAGCCGACGGCGGTGCAGCCAGAGGTTCGGTGCCTTCCTATCGCACTCCGGAGCGAGCGGTGGCCGCGCTGGCCAATGCAGTGCGATACGGCTCCTGGCTTGGCCGAGCTCCGGGTGGCATACCAGAACTCGAGCGGGTCGATCCGGTGCGCGCCCGCGCCGTCGTCGCAGCGACCGGCGAACGCGACGGCCGTATCCGCCGGCTCACCGACGCGGAGCTGGTGGAACTGCTGGGCTGCTACGGAATTGCGATCGCCCAGTTCGAACAGGTAGGAACCGGCGCGGCGGCGGTCGCCGCAGCGGAACGGATCGGCTATCCAGTGGTGCTCAAGGCCTGTGATCAGGTCCTGCGACACCGCGTCGATCAGCTCGGCATCCGGTTGTCGTTGTCGGACAGCGGCCAAGTGGCAGCGGCGTACGACGAACTGGCCGCCGCTGGGATGAGACAGCTCTATGTCCAGGCGATGGTTTCGCGGGACCACGGCACGGTTGCCACGGTTCTCGGCGTGCATTCCGATCCCTCGTTCGGCGCCCTCGTCTCCTTCGGAATCGGCGGAGTGAGCACCGATCTGCTCGGAGATCTGGCCTACCGGGCGGTTCCGTTGACCGACGCCGATGCGGCCGATCTGATCGACGGGCCGAGGGCAGCTCCGCTTCTCACCGGATACCGCGGGGCCGCCGTCATCGACAGGCCGGCACTGCTGGACCTGGTGCTTCGGGTATCGGCGCTGGCCCAGGAGGTGCCGGAGATCACCGAGTTGCGGCTCCAGCCGGTGCTGGCCGGTCCGAAAGGCGTCTGCGTCACGGGTGCCACCGGAATGATCGGGCCGTCCGACAATCTCCCCGACGTCCGCCGTCGGCTCCGCTGAATCCTGTCAGTCCGTCAATTCGCCAGTTCGACCGCACGTCCGTCCGCAGGTCCGCACGTCCGTTCGCCCGCCACGTCCGTTCGGAACGACGAAGGACCGGGCCCGCTGTGCGAACCCGGTCCTTCCGGCATGCGGTCGTCGCCGACCGCGTCGTCATTTCAGCTGGCGTACGCCCGCAGAGCGTCGGAACGCTCACCCACGCGCAGCTTCGCCATCGAATCCCGCTCGATCTGGCGGACTCGTTCGCGGGAGATCCCGAAAACCCGGCCAATCTCATCGAGGGTGTGCGGCCGGCCGTCGTCGAGTCCGTAGCGCAGCCGAACCACCGACTGCTCCCGTTCGTCGAGCGTGCGCAGCACCTTGTTGATGTCCTCGTGCATGAACGCAGCGACCACCTGCGTCTCGGCAGAAGTCGACTCGGAATCTTCGATGAAGTCGCCCAGTGGTGCTTCCTCATCGCTTCCGACCGGCATGTCGAGGCTAACCGGATCCCGGGCGTGATCGAGCAGATCCGCGATCTTTTCCTCCGGAATACCGGATTCTTCCGCCAATTCGGCCATGGACGCATCCCGGCCCAACTGCTGGTGCAGTTCGCGCTTCAGCCTGGAGAGTTTGTTGACCTGCTCGACCAGGTGCACGGGGAGCCGAATGGTCCGACCCTGATCCGCCATTCCACGGGAAATCGCCTGTCGAATCCACCAGGTGGCATAGGTGGAGAACTTGAAGCCCTTTGTGTAATCGAATTTCTCGACCGCCCGAATGAGACCCAGATTGCCCTCCTGGATCAGGTCCAGCAGGGGCATACCCCGTCCGGTGTAACGCTTTGCCAACGAGACGACCAGCCGCAGGTTGGCCACCAGCAGGTGGTTACGAGCCGAGTTGCCGCCACGGATGACGGCCCGCAGGTCGGCCTTGCGCTGCACGGACAACCTGGTGCCGGTGTCCAGCTTGTGAGCCGCGAAGACGCCGGCCTCGATGCGCTTGGCCAGGTCCACCTCCTGCTCGGCCGTCAACAGGGCAGTGCGGCCGATACCGTTCAGGTACACCCGCACCAGGTCGGCAGACGGGCCCTGGGCGTCCAGGTCCTCGGCGTCACGCGCAATCGTCGGACCGGTCGATGCGGAGATCGAGGTTCTGGTCGCCGAACTCAGCGAAACAATGGGGGTCGGCTCAGCCGCTTCAGGGGCCGTCTCTATATCCGGTGCGTCGAAGTCGTCCGCGTGTACCGTGGGGGAGTCGGTCATTTTGGTGCTCCCTTCCTTGCAAAAGTCGGACCAGCCGCTCAATCGGCGCCGACTACAGTTCAAACGCCGGTCAATGGTGTTTCGTTCCCAACGGCCCGAGGGACTGCCGTCTCCGGGACCAGTTCCTTACGTTGTGGTAAATGTCCAACTCGCCGGTATTCCGAACGTCTCCCTGATTCGACCTGCAGGCGGTTGCTCGGTTCTGATGCTCATCGAACCCCTCGGGGTGGGTGACGCCGCTGTGGCTGCGATGAGAACGGGATGGGAAACCGGAGTCGCCGTCCCGTGGATCAGTTCGGCAGTTCGATCAGGACGGTGAACGGTCCGTCGTTCACGCTCGCGATCGCCATCTCCGCACCGAACGCACCGGTCCCCACCGTCGCCCCGGCGGATCTGAGTTCACCGACCAGTGCATCGATGAGCGGCTCCGCCACCGGCCCGGGGGCGGCGTTTCCCCAGCTCGGGCGTCGGCCTCGTACTGTCTGACCGTAGAGCGTGAATTGGCTCACTATCAGCAGTGGCGCGCCGGCACTTTCGCACGACTGTTCTTCGCGCAGAATGCGGAGCCCGTACAACTTGCGGGCCAGCTGCGCTGCGATCGCCGGAGTGTCGTCGTGGGTGACTCCCACCAGGACCAGCAGACCGGGCACGGTGATCGCGGCGATCACTTCGCCGGCCACGGTGACCGATGCCGAGGTCACCCGCGCCGCCACCGCTCTCATGACGAGAATGTTCGCACCGGCCGCCGCCCCCTGTTCCGGCGGCCCGGTGTCCTGTTCGCAGGTCTCCGGTGTCGCAGACGCCGGGCGGGTGCCGCGGGCGTCCTGCGGGCGTTGGGTCGACCCCATCGATCGTTCTACGGGGTCGATGCGCCGGTTGGATCCACCGGGTGCAACAGCCCCCTGGTGATGGCGACCCTGACCGTCGGCAGCACGGCACCGGCCAGCGCGCCCAGGTCGAGGTCGTGAGCGCCGGCCAGCAGATCGAGCTGCACCGCGAGCGGAACTTCCCCGGTGCACCCGGCCAGCAGCTCCTGCCCCCACTCGTCCAGTTGTAGGGTCGCGGGGGCCGCCGAGGCGGCGCAGCAGGCTCAGCGCGGTCGTCCATCCCTGCGGTCCGGCAAGGGCTCGCTGATCCAGGATCACCGATGGCGCCAACGCCAGATGGCTGGCCAACAGCTCGGTGTCGAGCCGGTCGCGCAGCCAGGCGCGCCGCGCCAGGAAGGCAGCGGTCTCCGGCCCGCTGACGTCCTCACCGGCCCCGGCGATTTCGTCCAGCACGACGTCCGGATTCGCAGACTCACTGCGTCGCAACGTGATGCTGCCCATTCCGATCCCCGTGATGTGCTCGGCGGCGAAGTAGTCGAGCCAGGTCTGAGCCGTTGCGGCCGCCTGCTCTCCGCTCTCGCCGGCATCTTTCAACCACAGCGCGATGTATTCGGCAGGATCTGCCAGCTCGCGCTGCACCACCCAGGCATCACAGCCGGTGGCCTCGACCCAGCGACCGACTCGCTCGCGCCAGTCGGCATCACTCCGGACGATCCAGTTGGCCAGCAGCTGACCAGTTCCGCCCGGCGCCAGCTGCGCCGGCATGTTGCGAACCAACGACTCGCACAGGCCGTCGCCGGCAATTCCGGAATCGCGATAGATGTACTGCTGGGTACCGGTTCCGATGACGAACGGCGGATTGCTGATGATCAGGTCGAACTGCTCGCCCGCCACCGGCTCGAACAGCGATCCGGCGCGCAGGTCCCAGCGCTGGCCGTTCAGCCGGGCGGTCGCACCCGCCAGCGACAGCGCCCGCGGGTTGGTGTCGGTCGCGACGATGGACTTCGAATGGGAGAACGCGTGCAGGGCCTGGATACCGCAACCGGTTCCGATGTCGAGCACCCTGCCGACCGGCTCCCTGATCACGGCTCTGACCAGGGTCAGTGACGCTTGCCCGATGCCCAGCACGTGGTCGTGTCGAACCGGGCCCGGTCTGGTGTCCGAGTCGAGGTCGGAGACCACCAGGTAGTCGTCGTCCTCGTCCGCGTGCGGCCGGATGTCCAGACCTGCGCGGACGTCCGAGCCGTCCCGCTCCAGCGCGCCGACACCCGAGGCGGCCGTGATTCCGGTGGTCGGCAGGGCGCGCCGCACCAACGACTCCGGCTCGGTGGTGCCGAGCAGGAACAGGCGCACGAGGGTGGACAGCGGAGAACCGTCCCGAGTGACCCGCAGTGCGGGCCACAGCTCGCCGCGGCTCAGCGCTCGGTGGGCGCCGGCGCCGAGCAGTTCGGGGACGCCATCGGCGGTATAGCCCGCTGCGCGCAGATCGGCGCCGATCCGATCCACCACATCGAGATCGGTCATCGGTCGTTCGACCCGGTCGGGTTCGGAGTACTGGATCACCGGCTGACAGTAGTGCGCCCCCTCGTGGCGGGGTAGTAGTTCTTTCCTTCCGGAGCGCTGATAGTCGCGGGCGGAGAACGATGTGCGACCCTCGGACGATGACCGCAGAACGCCTGTACCTGACCGGCCGCGCCGATGCAGACGCGCTGCTCGCCCGGGATCCCGATGCGCTGTTGCTTGGCATGGTGCTGGACCAGCAGATTCCAATGGAGAAGGCATTTCTCGGCCCGGCTGTCCTCGCGGAGCGGATGGGGGCACTGGACGTCGGCGCGATCGCGGCAGTCGATCCCGACGAGTTCAAGGAGCTCTTCTCCCGGCCGCCGGCCGTGCACCGGTTTCCCGGCTCGATGGCGCAGCGGGTGC
>JBPCPG010000184.1:0-39449 GCA_050999445.1 Nakamurella sp.
GTCGAACGGGACGCGTTCGGCCGTGACGACCGTGGGCGCCGAGCCAAGGGTGATATCCAGCCTGGGGACAATCCGGACGACGTGAACCCGGAGGATCGGCCGGAGGCGCCCGGTGGCGGCACTCCCATCCCCTCGATCGATGGCCGGGACAGTGATGACCACGACGACGATGACCAGGACGACGACGACGTCGGCGACGGTCGCCCCCGCGGTGACGGCCAGGGTGGACTCGAGCCGGCACTGGTCGGAGCCGTGATCGACAACGACGCCGAGATCGCGGCTGCGACAGCCGATCTCGACGAGGACGCCGGAATGATCGTGCCGGATTCGCCGCCGTTGTCGTTGACTGCAGTGGAGCAACTGCTGAACAGCAGGCGGCCGGAAACGCAGATCTCGCCGACCACCGCCCGGATGACCGCGCTGATGGACCTGATCGGCAACCCGCAGCGGGCGTATCCGGTGATCCAGATCGCCGGAACCAACGGCAAGACCTCGACGGCCCGGATGATCGACTCGTTGCTGACCAGGGTCGGATTGCGGACCGGGCGTTTCACGTCGCCGCATCTGCAATCGGTGACCGAACGGATCAGTCTGGACGGGGTACCGATCGATGACGAGCAGTACGTCTCCATCTACAGCGACATCGCTCCGTACGTGGATCTGGTGGACGCGGCCAGCATGCAGGACGGCGGCATTGCCCTCTCCAAATTCGAGATCCTGACCGCGATGGCCTTCGCGGCGTTCGCGGACGCTCCGGTGGATGTCGCGGTCATCGAGGTGGGACTGGGCGGCACGTGGGATTCCACCAATGTCGCTGACGCGAAAGTCGCCGTGATCACGCCGATCGGTCTGGACCACATGGAGTTTCTCGGCGACACCGTGGCCGAGATCGCAGCGGTCAAGGCGGGGATCATCAAGCCGGAGGCGGTGGCGATTCTGGCACTCCAGCCGGCGGAGGCGATGGATTCGCTACTGCGTCGCACCGTCGAAGTCGATGTGGCCGTGGCCCGTCAGGGCAGCGAATTCGACGTACTGGAAAGGTCTTTCGCCGTCGGCGGTCAACGGCTGACACTGCAGGGGCTGGGCGGCGTCTACGACGACATCTTCCTGCCGCTGGCCGGAGAGCACCAGGCGCGCAACGCCAGCGTCGCACTGGCCGCAGTCGAGGCGTTCTTCGGCGCCGGCGCCGGTCGGCAACTCGACGTCGCGTCGATCCAGGACGGATTCGCTGCGGCTTCGTCGCCCGGCCGGCTGGAACGTGTTCGCACTTCGCCGACGATCCTCATCGACGCGGCCCACAATCCCGACGGCGCAACAGCTCTCGCCGTCGCTTTGGCGGCCGAGTTCTCCTTCTCTCGGTTGGTCGGCGTGCTGGCGGTCATGAAGGACAAAGATGTGGCCGGAATCCTGACGGCATTGGCGGACTCGTTCGACGATGTGGTCGTGACGACCAACTCGTCGCCGCGATCAATGGCTGTCGACGACCTACGCGACCTGGCCGTGGAGATCTTCGGTGAGGAGAAGGTGCACACCGCAGCGCGGATGGACCAGGCCATCGCTCTGGCGGTGGATCTGGCCGAGGGGTTCGCCGAACCGGGGGAGGGCGCCGCCGGGACGGGTGTGATGATCACCGGGTCGGTGGTGTCCGCCGGTGACGGCCGGGCACTGGCCGGGTTACAACCCGCGTGACGGCCGAGCCGACGCCGGCCGACGGTTCCGGATCGGTGCCAGGTTCCGGACCGGCGGTGCCGGGTTCCGAATCGGCGGTGCCAGGCTTCGTCCCGCAGCCGCAGCCGCAGCCGCAGCCGCAGCCGGAGCCGGAGCCGCGACCCTATGACCCGGAGCGGGGGCTGCGCGGAGTCATGTCGGCGACCTTGATTCTCGAAGCGATCGTCGTCCTCCTGTCGATACCAGTGGCACGCAACACCGGCGCCGGTTGGTCGTCCGTAGTCCTGATCTGTTCGCTCTCGGCCGCACTGATCGCGCTCTGCGCCTTCGTCTCCCGCTCCTGGTTCCTACCGTTTGCCCTTGCGCTGCAGGGCTTGATGATCCTCGGCTGGTTGATCACTGCGTCGCTCGGCGTGATGGGAATCGTCTTCGGCGCCGTCTGGGCTCTGATCATCTGGTTCCGCAACGAATTCCGTCGTCGTCTTGCGGCCGGTACGCTGCCGGAACCTGGTCCACCGGCCGGACGATGACTGCCGGTGTTCGGGTCCACTCAGTGCTGAACCGGCCGGCAGGCCGGACGAAAAGGAGTTCTTCGACGTGTCCGAACGTACCCTGGTCCTGATCAAGCCCGACGGCGTCGCTCGCGCACTGGTCGGCGAAGTGGTCGGCCGGATCGAGCGGAAAGGCCTGCGGCTGGGGGCTCTGGAGCTTCGGACGGTTTCCGAGGATGTCGCGAAGGCGCACTACGCCGAGCATGCCGACAAGCCGTTCTTCCCCTCGTTGATCGAGTTCATCACCTCGGGTCCGGTGGTGGCGATGATCGTCGAGGGCGAGCGTGCCATTCCGGCGTTCCGCCAGTTGGCCGGCGGCACCGACCCGGTGGACAAGGCCGCCCCCGGCACGATTCGCGGAGATTTCGGGCTCGCGACGCAGCTCAACCTGGTGCATGGTTCGGATTCCGTCGAATCCGCCGAGCGGGAAATTGGGTTGTGGTTCCCGAACCGGTGATCGGATCCGATGGCAGGTCCCCCGACGGCGAATCGGGACCGCAGAGCCATCCGGTGCTGATCCGGCGAGTCGGACCCGGCACTTCTATGGCTTCGGACAATGCGTTCGCCGTTGCGCTGCTGACCCTGTGGCACCGGGTGTCGGCGGCAGGCGGGTTCGTGCTGTTCGCGCCGCCCGTCGAGCGCTCCGCACTGGCCCCGACCGTGTCGATGATGATCGACCAACTGAGGTCCGGGCGGACCCACGCAGTTGCCGCGACGGAGAACCGAGCGGTGATCGGCTTCGCCCTGCTGCGACCAGATGTTGGAGCCAGCGCGCATACCGGTGATATCGAGGTGCTGATGGTCGATCCGGACCGGCAGGGGTCCGGCGTCGGTTCGCTGCTCTTGCAGCACACTGTGGACCTGGCAGCGTCATTGGCGGTGGTGCGGGTGCTGGTCAAGCTGCCCGCGGCGGCTGCTGTCGATCTGTCGAAGGTCTTCGAGCAATTCGGCTTCGCGGCCGCCGGTCGGCTCCCCGGATGGGTGCGGCTGGCCGATGGTTCCACGATGGATCAACTGTTGCTGACTCGCGAAGTCGCACCTCGAACCGCTGCCGGTTCGATCACCGGGCGCTGATTCAGCTGTGCCGCTGGCCCGACCCGGTCCGTAGGAACGCCCAGGCGACGAGCGCGATGCCCAGGACCAACGTGGACAGCCCGATGATGATGGGCACGGTGATGTCCAGACCGGTGGTGGCCAGTGCGATCGGCTCGCCGCCACCGGCGCTCGGCGTGTTCGGCACGCCGACCGGGCTCATGCGGCCAGCGGTAGCTGCCGCGGCTGCGGGAGTGAGCAGCAACAGGGTCAACAGGCTCAGCACGGCGAACCCCGCAGCCGAGAACATTCTGCTGGCCTGCTTCACGAGACTCCCCTCCTGCTCGAACCGACCCGCGGCGGCACGACGACCCTGCGCATCTTCGCCTCGGTTCGTTCCACGTACCTCTGGACGTTCGAGGAAGGCTCAGGTGCGCAATCAGTTGGGCGCCGTACGGGTGAAACCCTTCCGAGCTTACCGCCGATTCGAAATATTCGACGCTCGCTGGGATTGGTGTCGTTGTGGCAATCGTGCGCTCGTGGACGAATTGGGATGACCTTGTCGGGGTGCCCAGGTAGCGTCCGACGATGTGACGCCCACTCCGCCGGCCGCTCGGCGACCGACCGATCGCTCCGGCGGACGAGATGGAGTCGGTCGACAGCCCGATTCGCCAGCCGTCGACCTGACGGCCGACGACCTGATGATCTCGGCGGTCGGACTCACGAAGTCGTTCCGCGTCAAGTCCGGACCCACCGTCGAAGCGGTCCGCGGAATAGATCTGGCCGTGCCGAAGGGTGAGGCCTTCGGATTCCTCGGTCCCAACGGGGCCGGCAAGTCCTCGACCATGCGGATGATCGCTTGCGTCTCGCCGCGCACCACAGGTGAGCTGCGAATTCTGGGCATGGATCCCGCCGCGGACGGGGTCAGGATTCGGGCTCGCCTCGGTGTCGTTCCGCAACAGGACAACCTGGACCAGGAATTGACCGTGCGGGAGAATCTGTTCATCTACGGCCGCTACTTCGGCATCCCGCGGCGGGTGTGCTGGGCCAAGGCCGACGAGTTGCTGGAGTTCGCCCAGCTGCAGGACAAGGCCGGCGCCGTGGTGGACGCGCTGTCCGGCGGCATGAAGCGACGGCTCACCATCGCCAGATCTCTGATGAACGACCCGGAACTTCTGCTGCTCGACGAACCGACCACAGGTCTTGATCCACAGGCCCGGCACGTGCTGTGGGACAGACTCTTTCGGCTCAAACAGCAAGGTGTCACCCTCATTCTCACCACCCACTACATGGACGAGGCCGAGCAGCTCTGCGACCGGCTCGTCGTGATGGATGCCGGCCGGATCGCAGCGGAGGGCTCGCCGACGCAACTCATCGAGCGGTTCTCGACCAGGGAGGTTCTCGAGCTGCGCTTCTCGCCTGGGGATCAGGTGGCGGCGGTGCCCCTGGTCAGGGAGCTGGCCGAACGGATCGAGGTGCTGCCGGATCGTCTGCTCCTCTACACCGCCGATGGTGAGGACACGTTGACCAGGGCGCTGGGCAACGGCATCACGCCGGTGTCCACCCTGGTTCGGCGATCCACCCTGGAGGACGTCTTCCTCCGGTTGACCGGTCGCAGTCTGGTGGATTGATGACCGATATCGATACCGACGGGAAGCGCACCGAGGTGCCCAGGATGCCCAGCGGCGCGAGACTCGTCTGCGAGCACCTCATCCTCGTCTGGCGGCGGTTTCTGGTGTCGACCACGGCCACGTCCATCATCAACCCGCTGCTGTATCTGATCGCTCTCGGCGCCGGGCTCGGCACGCTGGTCAACAAGGGTCCCGGCACGGCCGCGCTCGATGGGGTCAGCTATGTCCAATTCCTGGCTCCGGCCCTGTTGTGCGCGGCCGCCCTGCAGACGGCCGTCACGGAGGCGGCCTACCCGGTGCTGTCCGGATTTCTGTGGTCGAAGATATTCTGGGGGATGACGGCGACTCCGCTCACGGCTCGCCAGGTCGCCGACGGCGAGTTGGCGTTCATCACCTTGCGGTTACTGCTCGGGTCCACGATCTACTACGTCGTCGTCCTTGCCTTCGGCGCGGCGGGCGGACCGACCGGCGTGCTGTCGGTGCTGTCGGTGCCGATCGCGACGCTGACCGGCCTGTCGTGTGCCGGGTGGGTGTTGGCTCTGGCTGCGACGATGCGGAACGAGGGCACTGGCTTCAATCTGGTCTTCCGCCTTGTCGTGATGCCCATGACTCTCTTCTCCGGCACGTTCTTCCCGATCAGTCGGATGCCGGCGGTCGTTCGCCCCCTGGCCTGGATCTCGCCGCTGTGGCACGGCAACGAACTGAGCAGAGCAGTGATGCTCGGCGGCTGGCGTTCGTTGCCAGACCTGGGACATCTTGGTTATCTGTTGGCCCTCGTGGGCCTTGGCCTGGCCATCGCCCGGCGGCGTTTCGCCAAGAGGTTGATCGTATGAGGCGCCTGACCGCCTACCCAGGGGCCGACGTGGCCCGGCCGACACCATTGCTTCGAATTCTCCCGGTCCACCTGTACGCGGGTCGCGCCCATGTGCTGATGGAGAGGTTGGTGCGGGCCTACCGGCGGTCGTGGATGGTCATCGCGTCGGGCTTCTTCGAACCACTGTTCTACCTCTTCGCGATGGGCAATGGGCTGGGCTCGCTGATCGGTCCGGTCTCTACGGCTGCGGGTCCGGTGCAGTACGCGGCGTACATCGCGCCCGCGTTGCTGGCGACCTCCGCCATGAACGGCGCCATCCTGGATTCCACCAACAACGTGTTCTTCAAGATGAAGCACGCCAAGCTGTACGACGGCATGCTTGCCACCTCTCTCGGTCCGGTCGACGTGGCCCTGGGTGAGATCATCTGGTCACTGGTGCGCGGCGGTCTGTACTCGGGAACGTTCGTGCTGGTGATGCTCGGCCTCGGATTGCTGACCTCGTGGTGGGCACTGTTGGCTGTTCCGCTGGCCCTGGTGATCGCGTTCGGGTTCGCTGCAGTCGGCATGGCCGTCACCTCCTACATGAAGACGTTCCAGCATTTGCAGTGGGTGAACATTGCGCTGCTGCCGATGTTCCTGTTCTCGACCACGTTCTATCCGCTCGGCGTGTATCCGAGGCCGATCCAGCTGCTGGTCGAATGCCTGCCGCTCTACCACGGCATCGAGTTGATGCGCGGACTGTGCCTGGGGCTGGTCACGTCCGGGTTGTTCCTGCATGTGTTCTACTTCCTGGCGATGATCGTGGCCGGATTGCTGGTGACCTCGAGGCGGCTGGAGAAGCTGCTTCTGCGCTGATCCGCGCATCGTTTCCAGGGCCGCCTCGGCCGGGGTCCCAGGCCCGGGCGTGCCGTGTGGGATACTTGCGATGGTTCGATGCTGGGACGCACTCGGTTCGAACCCCGGTTTTTTGCCCGCCCCGATCAGTAATTCGATGGCCCATGAGTGAGACGTGGGGTGCTCGAGGAACATCGGCGTTTGTTCAGAGCGGTCAACGGGCGGACCAGATCGACCGGATCACCGAAGACTTCCACGGAGCGCCTGCGCTCCGGGACACCATATTCATGAAGGCCCCTGTGCGGACGCGTTTGACGACGCGCCCGGGGGCCTTGAGAGAGGAACCAACAAGCAGTGTCACGATCAAGAACAACATCACCGTCGAAAGCCACCTCATCGCCGGCCACCGAATCATCACCGGACCCGACCGCAATGCCGGCACTTCTGGAGCGGGCACTGGCAGATCTGCCGGCGAAGCTTCGCGTACACGAGTTGGCCAAGCGGGCCGGCCTGGGATCCAAAGAGGTCATTGCGGCCCTCGCCGAGGCGGGGGTGGTGGTGTCATCTGCCGCATCCTCCGTTACCGGCGGCGATGCCCGAGCGCTACTCACCGCACTGCTGTCCGGGAATGACCTGTCCGGGAACGACGTCGATCCTGCGGCTCAACTCCCCGTAGAGCTCCCGGCCGCGTCGGCGCCCCCGGCCGCGCCGGTGTCGGCGCTGCAGGACCCCGGCTTCTTCGCCGCCCCGCTGTTCCTGCCGCCGGTCGAGGCAGCACCGGCAGGCCGGCGTCGACGAAAGCCCGCTGCGGGCAGCGAGCCGACCCCGTCCGAATTCGATACCGAACGCGAGCACCCCGATCCGGTCGTCGATCCGATCGCGTCCGCTGCGGCGGTTGTCGAAGTACAGGAGCAGGACGATGCCGAACAGGTCGGCACCTCGCGGTCCGGCCGGCGGCGGCGGGGCCGCTCCGGTAGTCGGAGTCGCGATCAGAATGACCAGGGTCGAACCGGTGAGCCCGCCGAAGCCGATTCTGGGGACGTGGATGCACCGGCGCAGCTTCCCGTTGCCGATTCCACCGGCGATGACGTCGATCGAACTGCAGCGCTGGACCGCGCCGAGAAGGGTGCGTCGACGGTCGACGTCGACGCAGTCGTCGACGAGGATGAGGCCGAGCAGGCTGCTCGGCGTCGTCGCCGCCGCGGGCGCCGAGGTCGAGGGCGGATCGGCGACGATCGGCAGGACGAGAGCGAGCTCGACGACGAGAATCCAGCCGGTGTCGCAGGAACCGCGGACACCGCGCCGGCCTTCTCTTCGAGCAATGACGACGAGGATTCGACAGGCGACTCGACCGATGATGACGTCGACGACGAGGAGCTCAACGAGGAAGGCGGAACCCGGCGCCGACGCCGACGGCGGCGCCGCACCGGGTCCGCCGACGGCGGCGATCCGGCCAAGAACGAGGACGACCCCGACAACACGGTGGTACACGTCCGCGAGCCGCGTTCGAACTCCAAGGTCGAAGCGCCGTCCAGTTCCAGCAACGAGGTGCAGGGGGTCCGAGGTTCCACCCGGCTGGAGGCCAAGCGCCAGCGCCGGCGGGACACTCGTGGATCACGCAGTCGCCCGCAGATTCTCACCGAGGCCGAATTCCTGGCACGCCGCGAGGCGGTCGATCGGGTGATGGCCGTGCGACAGCGCGGCGACCTGGCCCAGGTCGCCCTGCTGGAAGACGGCATCCTGGTCGAACACTTCGTCTCCAGAGCCGGCTCCGAGTCGCTGATGGGCAACATCTACCTGGGCAAGGTGCAGAACGTCCTTCCCTCGATGGAGGCGGCTTTCGTCGATATCGGTAAGGGCCGTAATGCCGTGCTCTATGCCGGCGAGGTCAACTGGGACGCTGCCGGGCTGGCCGGAAAGGCCCGCCGCATCGAGACAGCGCTGTCCGGCGGCGACACCATCCTGGTGCAGGTGTCCAAGGATCCGGTCGGCGCCAAGGGCGCTCGGCTGACCACCCAGATCTCGTTGCCAGGCCGGTTCCTGGTCTACGTGCCGGGCGGCGGCGCGACCGGAATCTCGCGGAAACTCCCCGATACCGAGCGCAAACGCCTCAAATCGATCCTCGACCGGATCGTGCCAGAAGACGCCGGTGTCATCATCCGCACGGCCGCCGAAGGTGTGGCGGAGGAGGAATTGGCGCGCGATGTCGAGCGACTCAAGTCGCAGTGGGACGAGATCTCCCGACAGGCGGAAAAGAAGTCCAGTGCACCGCTCTTGCTGTCAGCCGAGCCGGACACTCTGATCAAGGTCGTCCGTGACCTGTTCAACTCCGACATCTCCAGTTTGATCCTGGATGGGGAACAGGCCCACAAACCGGTGGCCGCCTACATCGATGCGGTCGCGCCGGAGCTGTCCGACCGGGTGTCCGGCTATGACGGTCCCAACGACGTCTTCAGCGCCTACCGGATCGATGAGCAGATCGCCAAGGCGTTGGAGCGCAAGGTATATCTGCCATCCGGCGGCTCCTTGGTGATCGACCGGACCGAGGCAATGACGGTTGTCGACGTCAACACCGGCAAATACACCGGCTCCGGCGGAAATCTCGAGGAAACGGTCACCAAGAACAACCTGGAGGCCGCCGAAGAGGTGGTCCGTCAACTCCGGCTGCGGGACATCGGCGGGATCATCGTCGTCGACTTCATCGACATGGTGCTCGAATCCAACCGCGAACTGGTGATGCGCCGGTTGACGGAGTGTCTCGGCCGGGACCGCACCAGGCATCAGGTCGCCGAGGTCACGTCACTCGGCCTGGTGCAGATGACCCGGAAGAAGATGGGGACGGGGCTGGTCGAGGCCTTCTCCGAACCGTGCCCGCACTGCCACGGCCGCGGCCTCATCCTGCACGACGTTCCGGTGCAGGACCGTGCTGCCGGCAATGATTCGGACAACAGTGCCGATGGTGACAAGCGGGCCGCCCGCGGGCGTCGTGGTCGGGGCCGGACCGAGGTGGCAGCAGATCCGGATCTTGTCGTCAAGGTGGCTCCGGCGACCGTCCGCCCTCCGGACCCACGAGGCCCCAAGCCGCCCAGCCGCGGTACAGGGGAGGAGGAGCCCGTCGACTTCGGTACGCCATCGGCCGATCAGGACGCATCGCCAGCCGATCCGCGTTCTGCCGTGCCCAGCATCGAGTCGGTCCGGGTTCCGGGTGCCAGGACCGATGCTTCGCTGAATGCCCCGCGGTCCCGCGACGCCTCCGATGCGGTTTCCGCAGTGCTGGCCGCCTTGGACGCCCAGTCCCTCCGGCAAGGCATCCATGAGCCGTCGGTTCCCGGCAACGATGCCGCCACCGCAGCCACTTCACAGGCCGAGCCCACCGGCGCGGGCCGGCGGCGCGGTCGTCGTGCGGCGGGCCGCCCCGCCGGTGCGCCTCGAGTGAACGGCGATTCCGCCGGGCAACCGGGGGCGGATGTTCAGGTCGGCGACGTTCCGGTCGCCCCGCAGTCGACGACCGTAGAACTCGAGCCGCGTCAGCCGGGTGGTCCCGACGGACCCGTCGGTAGACTCGTCGCTGCCGACGCCACCGGCGCTGCTGATTCCATCGGCGGTGCCGATCCCACGCGCAGTGCTGATTCGAACCGTGGTGCTGATTTCAACAGCAATGCGGACATCAGCGGTGGCGCGGATGTCGATCGCGGGCCGAATGTGCCGCACAGCGAGAACGCCGGTGAGGCCGGGACCGAGCCGGTTCCCAAGCCGCCTGCGCCTCGCAGACGCCAGGCTGCGAAGGGTCGCGGCAAGGCAGCCGCCGTTTCTACCGAGCCCGGTAACGGCGGTGATCCGTCGCGCACGAACAACGGGTCCGGCGATCGTGGATCGCCCGCGATCGCGGAACCGCAGCCGATTTCCGAACCGTCGGTATCGGTGCCCTCGAACAGTGCGGCGGGCAACCATTCTGCGTCCGCGGCTGAAATCTCGGTCGAGGCGCCCGCGCCACGGCGTCGGCGGGCCGCGTCCCGTCCCGCCGGCCCGGCGACCGGACTTCCAGTGGCCCAGAACTGACCGGCGGCACCACAAGACTGATCGGCGGCCCACAAGGCGGTGACGGGCGGGTTTGTCCTGACGGGCCTGCCGCAGGTAGAGTGGGGCCTCTGCCCGCTGCACCGCAGTGGGCTTTGTTCTGCCCTGTACCTCGGGTCATTTCGGTTCCCAAATATCGGGCCGGCGTGCTCCGGGCGCCGATCGTTCGGTGGCCGGTGCAATTATTGGCCGATCTGTCCGGCGGCGGAGTGATACGGCAGGCAGGACGGCCCGTGAGGCTCCACAGGCTTCACGCCTGGCCGACCACCTCGCACCCTGGGGATTGTTCCCGGTGCGCGAGACATGAACAGCGACATACGAACAGTTGAGGAAGGCGCGTCCACGATGTACGCGATCGTCAAGACCGGCGGCAAGCAGTACAAGGTCGCCGAAGGCGACGTCATCGAGATCGAGAAGCTCGAGAGCGTGCCCGGCTCCGCCGTCACCTTCCCAGCTGTTCTCCTCGTCGATGGCACCGAGATTTCCACGGCGGCTGCCGACCTGGCAGCGGTCACCGTGGCCGGCGAAGTGGTGGCCCACAGCAAGGGCCCCAAGATCGTCATCCACAAGTTCAAGAACAAGACCGGCTACCACAAGCGTCAGGGGCATCGCCAGCCGCTGACCCAGGTGCGGGTCACGAGCATCACCGCCGCCGCCAAGACCGTCGGCTGAGAGAGGCAGAAAGACATGGCACACAAAAAGGGCGCTTCCAGCTCTCGTAACGGTCGCGACTCCAACGCTCAATACCTGGGCGTGAAGCGTTTCGGTGGCCAGGTGGTCAAGGCCGGCGAAATCCTCATCCGCCAGCGTGGCACCAAGTTCCACCCGGGTGACCTGGTCGGGCGTGGCAAGGACGACACTCTGTTCGCTCTCGCCGCCGGTGCGGTGGAGTTCGGCAGCAAGCGCGGTCGCAAGACCGTCAACATCGTTCCGGCCGCCGTGGTGGCCGAGGCCGTCAGCGTCTGACGGTCGGCACCGGACCGCAGCGTCCGGTCCTTGCGGCCGCTGACAGCTTTACGAGGGGCGGGTCCGGGCTTCCCGGGCTCGCCCCTCGTGCCATTGAAACCCATGGCAACGAGCAGATGCCGGAATGGTCCCAACGACGCTGGTGTTGTTCACGCCAGTGAGGGTGCCGGTTCCCCGTGAGACTGCTGAACACTGGTTTCGCTCCAGATCGTCCCTGCAAATTAGATGATGTTCGCTAGGAGGTGCCCATGGCTCGATTCGTCGACCGGGCCGTCCTGCACCTGCAGGCCGGCGATGGCGGTCACGGTTGTTCTTCCGTCCACCGGGAGAAGTTCAAACCCCTCGGTGGCCCTGATGGTGGGAATGGCGGAAACGGCGGCGATGTGACGCTGGTCGTCGATTCCAACGTCCACACCCTGCTCGATTTCCATTTCCATCCGCACGCCAAGGCCGGCAACGGTCGGGCGGGCTCGGGTGATCACCGGGAGGGCGCCAACGGCGCCGGCTTGGAGTTGCTGGTGCCCGAGGGCACCGTCGTGCTGAACGAGCACGGCACCATGCTGGCCGATCTGGTCGGCGCCGGAACCCGTTACGTGGCAGCCAAAGGCGGCCGCGGTGGCCTGGGCAACTCCGCGCTGGCCTCCCGTGCCCGGAAGGCACCCGGTTTCGCACTGCTGGGTGAGCCGGGAGACTCGGCGGACATCACACTGGAACTGAAATCGATGGCCGATGTGGGCCTGGTCGGCTTTCCCAGTGCGGGTAAGTCTTCGCTGGTGTCGGTGCTGTCCGCGGCACGCCCGAAGATCGCCGATTATCCGTTCACCACCCTGGAGCCGAATCTGGGCGTCGTGACCGCCGGATCGGAGATCTTCACCATCGCCGACGTGCCGGGTCTGATCCCCGGGGCCAGCCAGGGAAAGGGCCTGGGACTTGAATTTCTCCGGCACATCGAGCGCTGCTCTGTGCTGGTGCACGTGGTGGACTGTGCCACCTTCGAAAGCGGTCGGGACCCGGTATCCGACATCGAAGCGCTGGAATCAGAGCTGGCTCAGTACACCCCGTCGCTGTCCGACGATCTGGCCGAGCGGCCCCGCCTGGTGGTGCTGAACAAGATCGATGTGCCCGAGGCCCGTGAGCTTGCGGAGTTCGTGCAGAGCGATCTCGAGAATGCCGGACACCGGGTCTTCCCGATCTCGACAGCCACTCACGAGGGCCTGAACGCGCTTCGCTACGCGATGGCGGAAGTCGTTGCCGCCGACCGCACCTCGCGCCCGGCGAAGGTGGCCCCCCGGCTCATCGTGCGTCCATCCGCGTTCGACGAGGAGCAGTTCAAGGTCGTCGCCGACCCGGATGTGGACGGTGGGTTCATCGTCAGCGGGTCGCGTCCGGAACGCTGGATTCTGCAGACCGACTTCAACAATGACGAAGCCGTCGGCTATCTCGCCGACCGACTGGCCAGACTCGGCGTCGAGGACAAGCTGTCGAAGCTGGGCGCCCAGCCCGGTGCGCCGGTGCAGATCGGCAACATCAGTTTCGACTGGGAGCCCACCACTTTGGCGGGGGTCAACATGGAGCCCATCGAGCGCGGATTCGATCCTCGGCTCGACCAACCGGAGCGGGTCGGCGCCGCCGATCGAAAAGCGCTGCATCGTCTGCGGCGTGGGCTCGATGTCGAGAACCCGGAATTGGTCGACACCGATATCGCGGTGTTGCGGGCCAGGCTGGCCCCTCGGGAGGGTAACCAGGCAGCCTGGGACGACGAGGGCTGGCACGATGATGTCGCTCCGCGAGAGCAACGAAATGAAAGCGATGACGTCGCTCCAAGAGCACAACCGGATGAACGCGACGACGTCGCTGCGCGCGGAGGCCTGGATCAGGACGATTCCGTCTCTCCGGCGCAGTCGAGCGAAACCGTTCGATGATGGTCGTGTCGGCCGGTTCCGACCAGGCCGTCGACCGGTCCGGCGCGATCCGGGGGGCCATCGGTGCGGCCAGGACGATCGTGGTCAAGGTGGGCTCGTCGTCGCTGACGACTTCCGCGGGTGGGCTCGACCCGGCCCGGCTGGACGCTCTCGTCGACGCGCTGGCCACCCGGGCGGGGGCGGGATCGTCGGTAGTGCTGGTGTCCTCGGGAGCTATCGCGGCCGGCCTCGCGCCGCTGGGCCTCAAACGCAGACCACGCGATCTCGCGACGCAGCAGGCGGCGGCTTCCGTCGGTCAGCAACTACTTGCCCAGTGCTACGCCGGATCCTTTGCGCGGCATCGGCTCCAGGTCGGTCAGGTGCTATTGACCGGTGACGACGTGGTGCGCCGTTCCCACTACCGGAACGCCCAACGCACCTTCGCGAAGTTGTTGTCCTTCGGGGTGGTGCCGGTAGTGAACGAGAACGACACCGTGGCCACCGCAGAGATTCGATTCGGTGACAACGACCGGCTGGCCGCCCTCGTCTCGCATCTGGTCGGAGCCGACGCAATGGTTCTGCTGTCCGATGTGGACGGGCTCTACACCGGCGATCCCGGGGCCTCGTCCTCGCGTCGCCTCGACTTCGTCGACGGCCCGGCCGACCTGGCCGGAATCTCGATTGCGGCTGCGCCCAGCGATGTGGGCACCGGCGGCATGTCGTCGAAGTTGACGGCAGCTCTGATGGCGACCGGTGCCGGCATCCCCGTGTTGTTGGCGGCGGCGGCCGATGCGGCGGGGGCCGTGTCAGCTTTTCCGAGCCTGGGCACCGTCTTTGCTCCGGCAGTTCGGCGGACCAGTGCCCGTCTGTTCTGGTTGCGCCACGCTGCCACCAGCGTGGGATCGCTGATCCTCGACGCAGGCGCTGTCGCAGCCGTGGTCGAACGCCGAAAGTCTCTGCTACCGGCCGGAATCACCGGTGCCACCGGGGATTTCGAATCCGGTGACGTGGTCGACCTGCAGGGCCCCGATGGTTCGACGGTGGCCCGTGGGTTCGTCGGTCACGACGCCGCCGACCTCCCGTCGATCATCGGAAGGTCTCTGGCGGATCTGCCTGCGGACCTGCGTCACGAGGTCGTGCACGCCGACGATCTCATCGCCATTCCCGCTCTCATCGGAGGCCTGACATGACCCTTCGATCGGTTGCCGCCACGAAGGAGCAGGTGCTCGACGCTGCTCGGCGGGCCAAGACTGCGGCGTCCGAGGTGGCGCAGCTGTCCAGGACGCAGAAGGACTCGGCGTTGACTGCGATGGCGAAGGCACTGCGGGCTCGCGTCGACGACGTGATGGTTGCGAGCGCCGGCGACGTCGCTGCGGCCCGTGCCGCGGGTATGGCCGAGTCCCTCGTCGACAGGTTGGCGCTCACGCCGGCCAGGGTGGAGGCGATGGCTCTGGCACTCGAGGCGTTGGTCCTGCTGCCGGATCCGATCGGCACAGTGGTGCGGGGCAGCGTGCTGGCCAACGGCGTGCAGTTGTCGCAGGTGCGGGTGCCGATCGGCGTGGTGGCGATCATCTACGAGGCGCGCCCCAATGTCACCGTGGATGCCGCTGGTATCGCACTCAAATCCGGGAATGCCGCCCTGCTGCGAGGAAGCGCCTCCGCGCAGGACTCGAACGCGATCCTGGTGGAGATCCTGGCCGATGCTCTTGCCGCAGAGGAAATTCCGCGCGACGCAGTGCAACTTGTCCCTGGGACGGATCGGGATTCGGTGCAGCACCTGATGACTGCGCGTGGACTTGTCGACGTCATCATTCCTCGAGGTGGCGCCGGGTTGATCAAGGCGGTTGTCGAAGTATCGACAGTTCCGGTGATCGAAACGGGCGTCGGCAATTGCCACGTCTACGTCGATTCGACTGCGGATCTGGACATGGCCATCCAAATCCTGATCAATTCCAAAGCGCGCCGACCCTCGGTCTGCAATGCAGCCGAGACACTATTGGTGCATTCGCAGATTGCCACCGTCTTCCTACCGCGAGCTCTACAGGCTCTTGGGAACAGCGGGGTGACGGTACACGCAGACTCCACTGTGTACGGTATCGCCTCCGGTGCAAGCCATGTGGTGCGGGCGGTTGAAGCAGATTTTGATACGGAGTACCTGTCGTTGGACATCGCAGCGGCTGTGGTCGATGATCTCGACGCCGCTATCGCGCACATCAACACCCACGGCACCGGCCATACGGAGGCGATCGTGACCTCCGACCTGGTCAGCGCGGGGCAATTCACCTCCCGCGTCGATGCCGCAGCAGTGATCGTCAATGCATCCACCGCTTTCACCGATGGCGGTGAATTCGGCTTCGGCGCCGAAATCGGCATATCGACGCAGAAACTGCATGCCCGCGGGCCGATGGGCCTCGCCGAACTGACCAGCACGAAATACGTCCTCACCGGCACCGGGCAGGTCAGGGCTTCCTCATGAGTGCGTCGACGACTCACTGGCCCGAAAACGCGTCCGGTCTGCGTCGGCGCCGCATCGGCGTCATGGGCGGCACCTTCGATCCGATTCACCACGGTCACCTCGTCGCCGCTTCAGAGGTGGCCGATCGGTTCCACCTCGATGAGGTGCTGTTCGTGCCGACCGGGCAACCGTGGCAGAAGAGCGACGTCAGCCCGGCCGAACATCGCTATCTGATGGCGGTGATCGCCACCGCGGCGAATCCGCGGTTCTCCGTCTCCCGGGTGGACATCGACAGGGCCGGGCCCACGTACACGAAGGACACCCTGACGGACCTGCGGCGGCGCGAACCGGACGCAGAATGGTTCTTCATCACCGGCGCCGACGCTCTTTCGGCGATCATGGGCTGGAAGAACGTCGATGAGCTGTTCGATCTGGCGCATTTCATCGGTGTCACCAGGCCCGGGTATGTCCTGGGCGAGCTAGCCCTGCCGACGGGTGCCGTGACGCTGATAGAGGTTCCCGCCCTTGCAATCTCATCGACGGACTGCAGACGTCGGGTGGCCGGAGGATTCCCGGTCTGGTATCTCGTTCCCGACGGCGTCGTGCAGTACATCGCGAAATATGGGCTCTACGCCCAATCACCGGAGCCGACCATCGGCGCACCGACAAGCCGTGCGTCAGCCGAGGACTTCGATTCCGCTGAGATCGGATCGGCAGGATCCAGCCCGACCGACCACAGCACAACTGAGGGAGAGCAGTGACCGCAACAGATTCCGCCATTGAAATGGCGAAGGTGGCGGCCCAGGCGGCTGCCGACAAATTGGCCAAGGACGTGTTGTTGGTCGACGTGTCCGACCGACTGGCCATTACCGACATCTTCGTGATCGTGACTGGTGCGAACGAGCGCCAGGTGGCCGCGATCGTCGACGAGGTCGAGGAAAAGATGCGTGCCGCCGGAGTGAAGCCGGTTCGGCGGGAGGGTGAGCGCGACGGCCGCTGGGTGCTGCTCGACTTCCTCGACGTGGTCGTTCACGTGCAGCACTCGGAGGAACGGGTGTTCTACGCTCTGGACCGGCTCTGGAAGGACTGTCCCACCATTCCGTGGGTCGATGCCGATGCGCCGGCGGCAGCCGAGGGTGCCGACGACGCCATGCGTGCGGAGGGCTCGGTGGGTGCAGACGGCGACCGCCTCCCGGCTCCGACGACCGACGACCCAGTAAACTTCGACTCCGAAGACGAGGACTTCGGCGGGCCGGGCCTCAACGACGCGCCGGGGGACGGGCGCTTCGCCGGGTGACGCTCTCGCACCTGATCCTGATGCGTCACGGCGAGACCGATTGGAATGCCCAGGCCCGACTGCAGGGCCATCGGGACATTCCGCTCAACTCGAACGGCGTCCGCCAGGCGGCCGCGGCCGCGCCTTCGGTGGCTGCTCTGGGTCCCCAGCTCATCGTGTCCTCTGATCTGGCCAGGGCCAGGGACACCGCGAACTCGGTGGCCGAGTTGACCGGCCTGCCGGTCGGCCAAGATGTTCGGTTACGGGAGACGTCGATGGGTCTCTGGGAAGGGTTGATCCGGGAAGACGTACTGGCAGGTTGGCCCGGGGAGTGGGAGCGCTGGCGAACCACGTCGGCGCACAACGCCCCGCCGCTGGGGGAGTCGAGGTGGCAGGTGGCCGGCCGGGCCGCGGCCGTGGTCGAAGAGATCGACATGATGGCCGTCGAGCGGGCCCTGCTGGTGGCGCACGGGGGTTTGATCGTCGGTCTGACCGGCCGGCTGCTGGAACTGGCCGACGAATCCTGGGGCACCCTGATCGGGATCGGCAATTGTCACTGGGTGGTGCTGCACCGGATGAGCGAGTCCTGGCGATTGCATTCCTACAACGCCGGCCTCGGCGGCGTGATTCTGCCCGGCGGCGAGGAAGAACTTGCGGGCGCCTGAGCCGCTGATTCGCTGACGACTCCCGCCACACGGAGGAGTCGGTCGGCGGTACCGGGCCCAGGCTGAGGGCGCTTCTTCGGTACCGACATCTCGCAACTCCCGAGGCTCTGGTGTCGCGACGACCGCTGGAACCCGCCAAGTGCCGGAACGCCGAAGAAGCGGTTCAGGGCTTCGGTGATCCCGGTCGGCTGCTACCACCGGACGTGTACATGGCGACGGGACGGGTGAGGCCAGTCGGGGTTGGCATCACCCGCCCGTTGCAACCACAGGAGTGTTTCGGGGCGCGGTTGATACATCGGCTTCCCAGCTCCTCCTTTCACCGGCGACCGGCCGGGTCGTACGGCTTCAAGAAGCTGTCCACATGCTTGCAGCCATCCACAAACTCGGGTGGATGCTTCCTCCGGATCATCGCTGGTCCGTAGCGTCCACCGGGTGCACAACAGACCGGACTCCCGCCACCGACTTGTCGGAGTGCGTTCTTCCCTCGACAGGCAACCGGCTCGGCACGATGTCTCGGACCGCGATGGGATCGGCGGCTGGACCCCGGCAGCCGATGATCTTCTTGCCGATCTTGACGATGATCGGGTGGAGCCGGAAGCCGAGCCGCTACCACAGGATGTGCTGCCACCGCTTCCTGCTTCGCCACCTGACGCCCGAACGTCGCACTCGACCCACCGTCCCCTGGGTCGGCTGGCGCGACGATGGGTACCCGAATCCCTGATCGGCAGCCGCATGGATCCGGGCCGGAGGGGCGCCCTGTTGCTCACCTTCGTCGCCGCGCTCGCGGCAATCGTCGCTGCCGTTGGTGTGTGGCGTGATCGCCCCGAACCGCGTCCCGTGCAAGCCGTGTCGCTTGCGCAGGTATCGACGCAAATTGCGGGTGGAGCCACGGCCACGGGATCCGGCAGGCGCAGCGCCTCCTCGTCGTCGGTCGCAAGTCGCTCATCCTTCGGCCTGGCCACCGTTGCCACCTCGCCGCCATCCGCCCCGGCGCAGGGCGGGCCGTTGGTCGTGTCGGTGACCGGCGCCGTGCGGCGTCCGGGTTTGGTCCGGCTGACGGCGGGGTCGCGGGTCGCGGACGCCATCGCAAAGGCCGGCGGCGCGACCGGTCGAGCCAACCTCACCGGCCTGAATCTGGCCGAGAAGCTGAGTGACGGGGCATCGGTGGTGGTGTCGGACGTTGCCGAATCGACATCGTCGGTCGCCGGCGCCCATGCCGGTTCGACCGGCCAGCCCGGGTCGGGTGTGGGCTCCGCGTCTCGGGGAGCTGTTGGCAGCGGCGAAAAACTTGATCTGAATACGGCGGATGTCGCGGCACTGGACGCATTGCCAGGTGTCGGACCGGTCACCGCAGCCGCCGTCGTGGCCTGGCGGAACAAGAACGGCAAGTTCAACTCGGTCGAGCAGCTCCAGGAAATTTCGGGTATCGGGCCGGCGAAATTTGCTGCCCTTAGCCAACTGGTGAAGGTGTGAACGGGGCCGTCCGGTGAGCAAGCGGTGGGTCGAGGAGGAAGTGCCCCCACCGATCGACCTGCGTCTGGTGCCGATGGCAATCGCGGTGTGGGCAGGTTGCCTGGTCGGCCTGGGAACCGGCGCTCCGCAGTCGAGCGCGGTCGCGTGGACCGGCGCGGCGACGGTGGCGCTCGGCGTTCTGGTGCTGTGTCGGCGCGGCCCCCGGAGGGCGGGAGCACTGGTGGTGGCTGCAGGTTTCGGTGCAGCGATGCTGATCTCGATGCTCGACTGGCATGCGGCTGCGACGAACCCGCTGACGGCGGCGGCGGCCTCCGGGTCGTGGGCGTCCGTGACTATGACCGTGTCAGTTCCCGCCCGCAAGCTGCCCGATCTCTTTCCGGCCGCTCCTGCTGCGAACATGGCGCAAACAGATTCGTCGAAGTCGATCGCGCCGACCCAGTGGATCCTTTCCGGCCATGCCGATTCCGCGGTCGTCGCCGGCCAGGAATTCCAACCGGGCGTGGACATCTCCGTGATCGCGAAGGGTGATCGGTGGTCGAAACTGGTGCCAGGCGAACAGATCCGGGTGAGCGGCTTGTTGGCTCCGGACGACTATGCCGTCCTGCCAGGGGTTCTGGTCAAAGCACGCGCTGATCCGATCTCGATGCACCCGGCTCCGTGGTGGCAGCTGGCGGCGGCCTCGGTCCGAGATCATCTGGTGGACACCGCAGGCACGTTGTCCGGCGACGCTCAGGGATTGCTGCCGGGCCTCGTCGTGGGAAACACCGACGGAATCACCCCCGCTCTCCGGAACGACGCCAAGGTCACCGGCCTGTCGCACCTGCTGGCGGTCTCTGGCTCTCACTTCGCGCTCCTGTGCGGCCTGGCCGTGCTGATGCTCCGCGGTTTCGGACCGCGGATCGCCGCAGCAGGCGGCAGCGTGGTGTTGCTGGCTCTGGTCGTCCTGGTGGGGCCGGGCGCCTCCGTCCTGAGGGCTGCGGTGATGGGCTCGATCGCCTTGATAGCAATGTCGGTCGGGCGACAACGCACGGCGCTGCCGGCCCTGGCTGCCGCCGTACTCTGCTTGTTGCTCCATGATCCGACGCTGAGCGTTTCGATCGGGTTCGCGTTGTCCGTGCAGGCCACTGCCGGCTTGGTGCTTCTGGCGCCGCTCTGGTCGAAGGCGTTGCAGCGCCGCGGAATACCTTCGGGCTGGGCTGATCTGCTGGCTGTCCCGGCCGCAGCGCACGTGGCGACCATGCCCGTGATTGCTGCCGTCAGCGGCGCCATCTCGATGGCGTCGATCCCGGCCAACCTGCTCGCGGCGGTGGTGGTGGGCCCGGCGCTCGTGCTCGGTATGGCGGCAGCTCTGGCCGGTCCCTGGTGGAATTGGGCGGCGCTGGTGCTGGCTCACGCGGTCGAGCCGATGTTGGCCTGGGTTGCGGGTGTTGCGCACACTCTGGCGCGATGGCAGTCGGCCTCCTTGCCGTGGCCCGCATCCGTTCCGGGCGTGCTGTCGCTGACCGGGTTGCTGACGGTCGGCCTGTTGCTGCTGCGCCATCGAAAGGTGCGAGCGCTGGTTGTTGCGGTTGTCGTCGGTGCCGCCGCCATTCTCGTTCCGGCCCAGGTAATTTCCGTCGGTTGGCCGCCTGCCGGGTGGGTGCTCACGGCCTGTGAAGTGGGCCAGGGTGACGGGATGCTGTTGTCCACCGGCGAGGCCGGCACGGCTGTTGTCGTCGATGCCGGACCCGACCCTGCGTTGATCGATGCATGTTTGACCCGGCTGCATGTCTCGACCGTGCCGTTGCTGGTGCTGACCCACCTGCACGCCGACCACGTGGACGGATTGGCGGGTGTGCTGGATGGCCGCAGCGTCGGGGCGATAGCAGTCGGGCCGGATCGAGAGGCGCCCACCGCATGGCGAAAAGTGCTTCAGCTCGCGGCGGCGCACGGTGCGCCAGTGGTGGCTTTGCCGAGGGGCACCCGATGGGGGAGTGGGCAACTGAGCTTGGAGGTGCTCGGACCGACCGGCCCGTTCCATGGAACCGACTCGGACGAGAACAACGATTCGGTGGTGTTCATGGCCCACATCTCCGGCGTGAGGATCTTGATGACCGGAGATATCCAGCTCGAGGCGCAGCAACAGCTGCTCGACGACGGGGTGGACCTGGCGGCCGACGTTCTGGAACAACCCCATCACGGGTCGGCCAAGGTGCTGCCCGCGTTCGTCGCTGCGGTGCATCCAGCAGTCTCGGTGATCGGGGTCGGGCTGGGTAACGACTACGGACAGCCCAGCCCGAAAGCCCTGGCGCAGTTGACGAAGTTCGGTACGACGGTGCTTCGAACCGATCTTCAGGGTGATTCGACGGTCTGCGTCGCCAACGGCAAGCTGATCACCGTGACCAGGGGCGCGAGCCTCCCTTCCGGATCGTCGGCCAACGGCGGCAAGAACGACGGTTCGTGAGAAACGAAACGAAACGGAAGGTCGGGTGGCGCGGGAGAGGGAGAGCTCAGGTCGGTGGTGCGGCCGGGCGGCTGCTGCTGTCGGCCGGGAAAGATCGGAGCTCGGCCTGCAACGCGGAAAGCTGGGCCGCCAGCGCGTCGGCTCTGACCTGGGTGCTGTGGCGGTGCTCGTCGAGCAAGGCTCGCACCAAGTCGCTCAGTTCGGGCTCGCCGAGGGACTGCACCAGTTCCCACACCCGAGTGAGCGGGATCGCGGTGGGGCGCACGACAGCTTTCGCACCGATTCTGGCTTCGATGCTCCAGACGGCCGATTCGTCGCCGGACGTGGTGATGGCGATGGTGACCGGGGCGCGCTTGCCTCGGGCGGCGCGAGCCGGGTTGCGCCGAGGCGTTCTGCTGGACCGGTCGGTCGGCGGCAGGCCCAGCAGCGAATCGACCGGCGGTGCGTCTGCCGATGCCGAGCCCATCCTGGACGAGAAGCTCGCCGGCGACGCGACGCCGATGCCGATCGGCGAGGTCGGTGCAGACCGCGGGGCCGCTCCGGTGGGCGATCCGGACGACTTCTGCAGAGTTCGGGGCGAGACCGCGGCCGGCATCGGGGGCGCGGCCGACGTTGGACGGGCAGCCGGCGTGGTCCGGCCGGAGGTCGCAGCGTTGGTCGCCTTCGGTGCAGTCGTCAGCTTGCCGGTCGGGGCGGTTGCCGGTGCCGTCCG
Organism: Nakamurella sp.; assembly: GCA_050999445.1. Classification (GTDB taxonomy): domain Bacteria; phylum Actinomycetota; class Actinomycetes; order Mycobacteriales; family Nakamurellaceae; genus Nakamurella. The sequence continues at coordinate 22,499 of JBPCPG010000184.1, forward strand.
ACTTGGCGGCCGCGCCGTTGCGGCAGCTTTGGCGCGGGCCGGAGAGGCGAGGAGATCGGAAACGGCGAATGGCAGAACGTCCTTGGCGCCGCCCACCGGCACTTCCACGAAGACGAACTCATCACCGTCGACGACCGGATCACCGATCCGGCGAACCCGCCCGGTTACGCCGTCCGGGAACTGATCGGATGGCGCCAGCCCGACCCGGACGATCTTCCCTTGCCCCAGGTTGGCCCGCAGCACATCCACGTCAGGAGGCGCGGGACGGGTAGGCCGGCGTGGTGGCATAGGAGTCCTCGAGGTTGCGGGGAGGTGCTGGGACACGGGTGTTGGGACACGGGTGCTGGGACACGGGTGCTGGGACACGGTTGCTGGGAGACGCGGTGCTGGGACACGGGTGGTGGGATACGAGCGGTGGGACATGGGAGGTTCTGACGTGCGTTCTTGCTGATCCTGCCAGCCCGGACCGACAATCGCCCGAACCTCGTCGCTTCGCCGCTCTGGCGTGGTCAGCCGAGCTGTCGAGCAGCAGCATTCGCCGCGGCGGGAAGCGCTGCAGCAACGCGATCCACGGCGTCGGCGTCGTGCGCCGCAGAGACGAACCAGGCCTCGTACGCCGACGGCGGTAGATAGACACCGGCGTCGAGCATGGAATGGAAGAACGCTGCGAAGGCAGTCGTGTTCTGCAACCTGGCTTGTTCGTAGTTCCGCACCGGATCGGGCCCGAAGAAGACCGAGAACAGGTTTCCGGCGCGCTGCAAGCGGTGCGGCACACCGGCCTCGGCCAGCGCTGCCGACGCCAGATCCCCGATCATCATCGCGGTGGCGTCCAGGTGGCGGTAGACGGCGGCGTCGCACCCTTGCAGGTTTGCCAGACCCGCGGCTGTTGCGACGGGGTTCCCGGACAGCGTGCCCGCCTGGTAGACAGGCCCCAGCGGCGCCAACAGACTCATGATGTCGGCCCGGCCGCCGAACGCACCGACCGGCAGCCCGCCGCCGATCACCTTGCCGAACGTCATCAGGTCCGGTGCCCAACCCTCGGTTTCGCCGTCCAGCCCGTAGTGGCCGGAGCGGCTGAGTCGAAAGCCGGTCATCACCTCGTCGGAGACGAGCAGGGCGCCGTCGACATGCGCGATCTGCGCCAGCGCCGCATTGAATCCGGGCAACGGCGGCACCACGCCCATGTTCGCCGCGGCCGCCTCGGTGATGATGGCGGCGATGACGCCCGGTTCCGCGGCGAAGGCGGCGCGCACCGCCTCCAGGTCGTTGTAGGGCACCACGATCACCTCGGCGGTGGTGGCCGGTGTCACGCCGGCCGAATCCGGCAGCGCGAAGGTCGCGACCCCGGAGCCGGCAGCCGCCAGTAGCGCATCCACGTGGCCGTGATAGCAGCCGGCGAACTTCAGAATCTTCGGACGCCCGGTGAATCCGCGGGCCAGCCGGATCGCCGACATCGTCGCCTCCGTTCCCGAGGAGACGAGGCGAACCTGTTGCACCGGTGAGACTCTGGTCACGATCTCCTCGCACAACGCCACCTCTGTCGCGCCGGGAGTGCCGAACGATAGTCCGCGGTCGACGGCGGTTCGGACCGCGTCGATCACGCAGGGGTGGGAATGGCCGAGAATCATCGGCCCCCACGATCCGACGAGGTCGACGTATTGCTTCCCGTCGGCATCGGTGATGTACGGGCCCTGTCCGGAGACCATGAAGCGCGGGGTGCCTCCGACGGACCGGAATGCGCGGACCGGTGAATTGACGCCGCCGGGCGTGACCTTCGATGCTCTGGCGAAGAGCGCGGCACTGGCCGGTGCCTCGGCGAGGTCGAAGTGGTCGTTCATCAAAGGGTCCCCCCGGTCAATCTGGTGGCGACCTCGGTCGCCCAGTAGGTCAGGATGATCGACGCGCCGGCTCGACGGATCGAGGTCAAAGTCTCGATGATGGCACGATCCCGGTCGATCCAGCCATTCGCGGCGGCCGCCTCGACCATCGCGTACTCGCCCGACACCTGGTACGCGGCAACGGGTAGGTCGGTGCCGGCTGCGGTCTGGGCCAGGATGTCGAGATAGCTCATCGCCGGCTTCACCATGATCAGATCGGCGCCTTCGGCAATGTCGAGCGCCACTTCCCTGGCTGATTCGCCTCGGTTCGCCGGGTCCTGCTGATAGGTCCGCCGATCGCCGATCAGAGCCGAATCAACGGCCTCCCGGAACGGGCCGTAGAAGGCTGACGCGTACTTCGCGGCGTAGGCGAAGATGCCCGTCTCGTTGTCGCCGGAATCGTCGAGGGCTTTGCGGATGACGCCCACCTGCCCGTCCATCATTCCGGAGGTCCCGAGCAGATCTGCACCTGCGGCGGCCTGGGCGAGAGCCATTTCGGCGTAACGCTTCAGGGTCGCGTCGTTGTCCACGACGCCACGCTCGTCGAGCACGCCGCAGTGTCCGTGGTCGGTGAACTCGTCCAGGCACAGGTCCGACATCAGCACTGTCGCATCGCCGACTTCGGCCTTCAGATCCGCCAGTGCGACGTTGAGGATGCCGCGTGGATCGGTCGCAGCGGTGCCGATCGCATCCCGTTCCGCCGGGATCCCGAAGACCATCAATCCGCCGACTCCAACCGAAACCGCTTGCACCGCAGCGGCCCGGAGGGAATCGCGGGTGTGCTGGAGCACGCCGGGCATGGACTTCAATCCAGTGGGCTCCGTCAGTGACTCCTTGACGAACAAGGGCAGCACGAGATCAGCGGAATGCAAACGGGTTTCCGCTACGAGGCGACGAATGGCCGGAGTGCGACGCAGTCGGCGGAGACGTCCGATCGGAAAGGGAGCCGGCGGTGTGGAAGAGGGTGAAGTGGACATCGTTACGGCCTTCTGGGGTGGTTGGCGGCATATCGGGTCAAACCCGCGATCAGGGCGGCTTCGGTGGGATCATCAGCGGTGAATGCGATATCGAGCCCGGCGGCGAGGGCGGCGGTCGCCGTCGAAGCGCCGATGGCGGCCAGCACCGTGCGTCCGTCGACGGGGGTCGCGGCCAGCGCGCGCACGGTACTCGGCGAGGTGAGCAACACCGCTTCGAACGCTCCGGCAGCCAGGTCGGCCGCAACGGTAGCGGCGAGCACGCTAGGTAGGGTGCGGTACGCGATGACGGTGTTGACCCGAAACCGCTTGCCGGTCAACGCCTGTTCGAGCGCGACCCCGGCGATGGCGGACTGCGGTAGCAGCACCGATTCGCCGTCGTGGGCGGTTGGCCAGATCGCGCCGAGAGTGGCTGCCGACCCGCCATGCCCGGGCACCAGGTCGACCGGGATGCCCGCGTCCCGCAGCGCGGTGGCGGTGGCCGGCCCGACCGCGGCCACCGTGGTGTCCGCAGGAATCGCCGGAGACAGACCGAGATGGCCGGCGCGATCCAGTACCGCGCCGACGGCGTTGACCGAGGTGAAACCGGCCCAGCTGAACTCGCCGGTCGCCAAGGCCAACACCGCTGCGTCCAGGGCGCCGAGATCGTCCGGCGGAAGAATGTCGATCATTGGAACAGCCTGGGCCACAGCGCCTTCCCGCGACAGTAGAGTCACCAGAGCGGAGCCGCTGTTTCGGGGCCGTGGCACCAGGACGCGCCAACCGTCCAGCGCGGTCATCGCTGCTCGGCCAGCAACGTGGCAGCCCCGGCGTCGATCAGTTGGGCAGCCAGGTCGATGCCCAGCCGGTGCGCCTCGGCAACGGACCCTGTCAGGCGGCCCCGGATCTCCCGGACCCCATCGACGGAGATCACGGCGCCGGTGAGAGTCATTTGGCCGCCATCGATCTCGGCGAAGGCGCCGACGGGAGCGGTGCAGCCGGCTTCCAGGGCAGCAAGCAGGCTCCGTTCTGCGGTCACGGCCGCCCTGGTCGACGAATCGTCCAGGTCGGCCAACGCCGTTGCGTACCACGATGAATTGAAATCAGCGCTACGCCTTTCGACCGCCAGGGCGCCTTGAGCCGGAGCCGGAAGCATCATCTCGGGCCCGAGCCGGTGCGTGACCGCCTCGCTTCGGCCCAGTCGCGACAATCCCGCGGCGGCCAGCACGACCGCGTCGAGCCCACCCGTGCTCACCATGGCCAGTCGGGTATCCACATTGCCACGGACGGCGCGGACCTCCAGATCCGGCCGGAGCCGCAATAGTTGCGCCTTCCGGCGGGGCGATCCGGTGCCGACGGTCGAGCCGCGCGGCAGCGTGTCGAGGGTCAACCCGTCACGGGCACACAGGGCGTCGGCCGGATCCTCCCGAACCGGTACGGCCGCAAGCGCAACGCCTGGGGCAGCCGCAGTCGGCAGATCCTTCAGAGAATGCACGACGACATCGACCTCGCCGGCCAAGAGCCGGGAGCGGACCTCGATCACGAAGACGCCGGTGCCGCCGATGGATGCCAGCGGACCGAGGTTCACATCACCCTGGGTGCGGATGCGAATCAATTCCGCCGTGCCGCCGCCGGCGACGGACAGTTGGTCGGCGATCGCACCGGATTGAGCCAAAGCCAGGGCACTGCCGCGAGTCCCGACTCGCAGTCGCTCGCTCATCCGGTACTGGCGACGCCCGAAGCCGTCAGAAGTGCTCCGTCGACTCCGACCCGCAGTCGGTCGGTCATCGCCGCACCGGCGATGCCGGAACCCGCCAGGAGCGCTCCGTCGACCCCGACCTGGGCCCAATCGGCGGCCGAATCCTGGCCGGCCGTTGTCGGAACCGGACCGCGAGCGTTCAGGCAGCAGCCGACGGCGCAGAAGTCGGGGCGCGTCTGCAGGCCGGTCGGCGACGGTTCCATCGGTCGCGCCGACGCCGGCAACAAGCGGACCATGAGCAGGTCGACGAGGTCGCTGACGAACCGCCGATCGGTACCCGGCGTGGCCACTCGCCGGAACCAGAGTCCTTGCGCCGCAGCGGTGTCCTTGGCCTCGTTGTCGAGGTCCCAGACCACCTCGACATGATCGGAGACGAAACCGACCGGCACCACGACTACTCCGCGGCGACCGGCTCGGGCGAGAGCGGTGAGAACGTCGTTGATGTCCGGCTCCAGCCAGGGCATGGCCGGCGGGCCGGAGCGCGATTGATACGCCAGTTGCCAGGTCAGCTCGGTGCCGAAGTGCGACGCCAGCGCCCGGGCCACCACAGTGCACACCGCGAGGTGCTGGTCGACATAGGCGCCATCGGGAGTGTGATCGCCCAACGCCGCCGAACCTGCGCGGGTCGCCATGGCGCTGGGAATGGAGTGGGTGGTGAAGACGATTTCCAGGTCCGTCAACCGAATCTTCGCGTCGACGGCCTCGGACACTGCGGCGATGGCACCGTCGACGAAGGGTTGGATGAAGCCGGGCCTGTCGAAGTAGGGCCGCACCTTGTCGATGCGGACGGTGCCCACCAGGCCGGCTGACTGCAGGCCGAGACCGAAGTCCTCGCGGTACTGGCGGCAGGACGAATAGGAGGAATAGGCCGAGGTCGCCAGGCCCAGCAGCCGCGTCTGACCGGCATCGACGGCCCCGGAGATGACGTCGGGAAGCAACGGTGCCCAGTTGCGATTGCCCCACAACACCGGAATGTTCATACCGCGACGGAGTAGTTCTGCTTCCAGCGCGGCGCGAAGTTCCCGGTTCTGCGCATTGATCGGGGAGACGCCGCCCAGGGCCAGATAATGGTGCGACACCTCGACCAACCGCTCCTCGGGGATACCACGGCCCCGAGTGACGTTGCGCAGGAACGGCATCACGTCATTCGGCCCTTCAGGGCCACCGAAGCCGGCCAGCAGAACGGCGTCGTACTCCGGAGCCCGAGAATCATCACCCTCGGCAGTCGTCGCTGCTTCGGGGTCGGATGGCAGCACGAATTCGGACGCTGTCACCGCAGTGCCTCGATCACACCGGCCTCGTCCATGCGGTGCCCCGAGAAGAACGGAACCTCTTCGCGGACGTGCATCCTGGCGCCGCTCGCTCGCAGGTGACGCATCAGATCGACGGTGTCGTGCAATTCGTCGGCTTCCAGGGCGAGCAACCATTCGTAGTCGCCCAGAGCGAAGGCGGCCACGGTGTTGGAGAGCACCTGGTCGTACTTCCGGCCCATCATCCCGTGCTCCATCAACATGTTCCGGCGATCCTCGTCGGGCAGGAGATACCACTCGTAGGACCGCACGAACGGGTAGACCGTCGCCCAGTTCTTCGGAGCGGCGCCCGTCAGGAATGCCGGCACATGACCCTTGTTGAACTCGGCCGGCCGATGCAGACCCATTGCCGACCAGGACGGATGCAAGCTCCGACCGACCGCCGTCCGGCGTAGCGCCCTTGCGGCCGATTGCAGCGACGCCGCTGTGCCGGCGTGCCACCACACCATCAGGTCCGCGTCGGCTCGCAGTGCCGAAACGTCGTAGAAGCCACGGACCACGACATCCTGCTCGGCCAGGGCGGCGACAAGATCGGTCAGCTCGGCGATCGCTTTGTCGTCCGGTGTGTCCAGTTCGCCGACCCTGGAGTACACCGAGAAGGCGGTGTACCGGATCGCATCGTTGATCTCACGCGCATTCGGCCGACGGGGGGTCCCGGATATGGCAGCCAGGCCCGGTTCACCGGCGGGAACGGCGTTGTCGTTGCTCATTCGTCCATCTTCCTCCAGTAGGCAGCCGACTGCCGCCGTCGGTTCTGTGTTGTACGCGACGGTCAGCCGTTGCTTGCGTCGGTACCGAGGATGGAAGCCGCTGTCGACCGGGCATCGGCGATGACTGCAGCCAATCCGGTTCCGGCCACCATCGATCCGACCAGATACAGGCCGGCCTGCGCCCTCACCTGCGCTCGCAGCGCGGTGATCGCCGTTCGGTGCCCGGGGGCAGGCCGTGGCAGTGTCGAGGTCCAGCTGACCACTGCGGAGTCCACCAGGTGTTCAAGCCGCAATCCGACCCCCGTGAGCGTCGCCGCATCGCGGATCGACAGCTCGACGAGTCCGTCCGAGCTCGGGTGTCCGCTGCCCCCTCGGCCGTAGGACAACCGCAGAACGTGCCGTCCGGCTCCGGCTTCGTCGGCCAGCCAACTCCACTTCGCGGTGGCGTGCGTCAGCGCTTTCGCCGTCACGCTCCGGGCCCGACGAGAGACCAGGATCCCGGTGCCTCTGGGATGCGAGTCGAGGCCGGAATGGTCGAGAACCAATGTCACCAGCATCACGTGGCTGCTCTGTGCCGTTGTGCTCGGAAGCGTCACGTCGATGCCGGCCAGCAGCGGCTGCACGACCTGTCCGGGAACACCAAGGACCACATTCGGGGCTCGGAAGGTGGTCGTCCGCGTCGTCACCGCCCAGCCCTGCGAGTCCGGCCTCACGGTATGCACACCGGAGTCGGTTCGAATGGTCCCGCCGAGGTCCTCCACCGCGCGACGCAGGGTTTCCGCCAACACCCACATGCCCCCGGCCAGGCCGGCAACGGCCGAGCCGGGACGTGCGTCGCTGCCGCGCAGTAGCCGCACTGCTTCGGCGAGCGAGCCGGTTTGCTGCGCGGCGGCCCGGAGGCGGGGTTGGACGGCGTCCACATCCAGGTTGTCCGGATCGGTGGAGTACACGCCGCCGGCGACCGGCTCGACCAGCCGATCGACAACGGCGCGGCCCATCCGTCGCCCTACCAGGGCCCCGAGGCTTCCAGGCTTTCCGGCGCCGAAGCCGCCGGGTAACAACAGGTCGAGGCCGGCCCTGGCCGACCCCGCCAAGCCCAGGATGCGGCGCACGTCGGCGGCCAACGGATGGGCCGGTATTCCCAGCAACGCTGCGGCCGGTAGCGGTGCAGTTCCGCCCGCGTGGCGGACCCATGCGCCGATCGGATTCGGTTGCACCATCTTCGGACCGAGGCCGAGCTCCCGGATCAAGGTCGTCACGGCGGGCGTCGACGTCGCATACGACTCGGCGCCGGCATCGAGTACCAGGCCGGCAACCGTGTGGCGAGCGACGGCACCGCCCACCACATCTGACGACTCGAGCAACAGCGGGCGTCGACCGGCACGCGCCAGTTCCCAGGCTGTCACCAGCCCGGCGATGCCGCCCCCGACGATGACTGCATCGATGTGACCGACCTGCATGGTCACTGCGGGTCAGGGTTGTTCGTGGATGAAGGCCACCAACCGGGTCAGCACCTCGGGGTCGGTATCCGGCGGCACTCCGTGACCGAGGTTCACCACGTGGCCAGGTGCGGTTGCGCCGGCGCGGAGGCAATCGAGGGTCGCACTTCGAAGAGCCTCGTTCCCGGCGAACAGCAGGGCTGGATCGATGTTGCCCTGCAACGGTGTGCGCCCCCCGAGCCGGTCATTGGCCACATCCAGCGGAATCCGGTGATCGACGCCCATCACATCCGCTCCCACATCCCGCATCGCGCCGAGCAGCTCACCGGTGTTGATTCCGAAATGCACCTTCGGCACGGGGAGATCGGATACGCAGGACAGCACCGCGGCGGAATGCCTTGCGGCGAAACGCTGGTAGTCGGCGAGGGACAGCCCGCCGGCCCAGGAATCGAAGAGCTGCACGGCAGATGCTCCGGCGAGCACCTGGGCCCGCAGAAAGGCGCCCGTCACCCGGGCCACCCATTCGGCCAGCGCATGCCAGGTCTCCGGATCTGAATGCATCAACGCTTTGGTGCGCAGGTGTTCTCGGCTGGGTCCGCCTTCCACCAGGTAGGACGCCAGGGTGAACGGAGCACCGGCGAATCCGATCAGGGGAGTGTTACCAAGCCCCTGCGCACAGTTGGCTGCGGCCTTCGCGATCGGGGCCAACGCATCGGGGTCCAACTCGGGGAGGGCGACGACGTCGCCGGCCGTTCGAACCGGCCTTGCCACCACCGGCCCCACGCCGGCGACGATGTCGACGTCGACCCCCGCCAACTTGAGCGGCACGACGATGTCGCTGAACAGGATCGCAGCGTCCACACCGTGCCGAAGCACCGGTTGGAGCGTGATCTCGGCAGCGAGATCCGGCGTCAGGCACGCTTCCAACATTGCGGTGCCGGCCCGGACCTTGCGGTACTCCGGAAGCGAGCGGCCCGCCTGCCGCATGAACCACACCGGATGCCCGATCGTCGGTCGGCCGCGATAGGCGGTCAGCAGCGGAGCGGTGGCCGTGCGTCCGTCGACCAATGGGTGGTCGGCGGGCAGTGTCCGTTCGGTGGTGGGCAGGGGTGTCGTCATGGTGGCTCCATCGTCCCACTCGGCGGCGCCGCGCCGCTCCGCATGCCGGCGCCGGTAGGATGAGGCCATGCTCATGGTGGTCGGTGCCAGTCATCACGATCTGGAACTGGCCCAACTGGAGCAGCTCTGCGCCGACGCCGGCACTCTGCGCGATGCGTTGGCCAGGCTTACCCGCGAGGGCGGGCCGATTTCGGGTTCGGTGCTACTTGCGACGTGCAACCGGTTGGAGATCTATCTCGAGGCCGATCGATTCCACGACGCCATCGACGCGGTCACCGAGCAGGTAGCGGTGCTGGCCGGGATCGATCGCGCTGAGGCCGCAAACGTGTTGAAGGTGCGGGTGGGCGCGCCGGTGGCGGCTCACCTCTTCGGCGTGGCCTCCGGACTGGACTCGATGGTGGTCGGCGAGGCCGAGATCTCCGGGCAGGTGTCGCGGGCACTCACTGCCGCTCATGCAGCGCGAACGACCACTCCGGTTCTGCATTCGTTGTTCCAATCCGCGGCCAGAACTGCGAAGCAGGTCGCGGCCGGTACGGGTCTGGGTTCAGCGGGCCGCTCGGTCGCCTCGGTGGCGATCGACCTCGCGACCGCCGAACTCGCCGACAGATCCGGATCGGGTCCGGGCCTGGTCCCGGCGGGAAATCCCGACAGATCGTTGGCGACCGCAACTGCGCTGATCATCGGTACGGGCGCGTACGCCAGAGTCGTCGTTGCGGCCCTGCTCGACCGCGGATGTACGCGGCTGCAGGTGTTCTCGCCGAGTGATCGAGCAGAGACCTTTGCCGCCACCCATCATGCCGAGGTGGTGACGGCTGCGCAGTTCGGCGATGCCGTCGGCAAGGCGGACCTCGTGATCGCCTGCAGCGGCACCACCGGCGGGGTGCTCGACGTCGAGGTCGCGACCAAGGCCCTGAGCGGCCGGGAGCGCACGCTGCAAGTGATCGACCTGGCCCTTCGGCCCGATGTCTCTGCCGGCGTCCGCGAGCTGCCGGGAGTGCGCGTCATCGACCTCAACACTGTTGCGGAGGGGGCCGCACCCGAGCACCGGGACGCGATCGTTGCCGCTTCGGACGTGGTGATCACGGCCGTCGCGAAATTCGAGGACGATCAGGCCATCCGGACCCTGGACCCGGCGGTAGTGGCGCTCCGCCAACATGTTTCACTCGCGGTCGAGAAGGAGATGACTCGTCTTCGGGCCAAGTACGACGACGACGTCGCGGCCGAGGTCGAACGTGCGCTGCACCGGGTGACCCAGTCGCTGCTGCACACTCCTACCTTGCGCGCCAAGGAGTTGGCGCGAACCGGCGATGCTGCAGGCTATCTGCAGGCCCTGCACACCCTGTTCGGCATCGAACTTCCCGCCCAACACTGACCGTCGCGATCGACACCGGACCGTCGCAACACTCCACTGTCGCGACTGACACCGACCTGTCGCGGATCGCGCACGATGATCAGCGCAGCGGGAGCGGGTAACTATGGGTCCGGACTGCTCAGGCGAGGCCGGTCTGTTCGAACGCAGCGAGCGTCGGCGCGATGGTCGCAGTCGGACCGACCACGTCGGCAATGGCATCCAGCGTTTTCAGCCCGTCGCCGGTGTTGAAGATCACCGTCTCGACGTCGGGATCGAGCTGCCCACTCGCCAGCAACTTCTGCAGCACAGCGACAGTCACTCCGCCGGCGGTTTCGGCGAAGATGCCTTCGGTCCGCGCCAGCAGCTTGATGCCCTCGATGACCTCGTCGTCGGAAACATCCTCGATGGCGCCGCCCGTGCGCTTCACCACGTCCAGCACGTACGCGCCGTCGGCCGGGTTCCCAATGGCGAGGGACTTGGCGATCGTGTCCGGCCGTACCGGCTGGACGAAGTCGCGTCCGGCCTTGAAAGCGGCGGACACCGGGCTGCAGCCGGTGGCCTGGGCGCCGAAGATCTTGTAATCGGTGGATTCCACCAGTCCCAGTGAGACAAATTCACTGAAGCCCTTGTCGATCTTGACCAATTGGGCGCCCGATGCGATCGGGATGACGACCTGCGGCGGAAGACGCCAACCCAACTGCTCCGCCACCTCGTACCCCAGGGTCTTGGAACCTTCGGCGTAGTACGGCCGCACGTTCACGTTGACGAAGGCCCAATCCTCCTGCTCACCCGCGATCTCGCCGGCCAGCCGATTGATGTCGTCATAATTGCCATCGACGGCAATCAGGGTTCCGCCGTAAGCGGCGGTGGTCAGGATTTTCTGCGACTCGAGATTCGAGGGAACGAAGACCACCGAGCGGATCCCGGCCCGTGCGGCCGCGGCGGCCACCGCGTTGGCCAGGTTGCCGGTGGAAGGGCACGCCAGCACCGTGAACCCCAGTTCACGCGCGGCGGCCAGCGCGACGGCCACGACCCGGTCCTTGAAAGAGTGCGTCGGATTACCCGAATCGTCTTTCACCCACAAGGTTTTCATGCCGAGCTCGCGAGCAAGATTGTCGGCGCGGACCAGCTTCGTGCCGCCGGGATTGATGTTCGGCGTGGCCGCGATGGAAGCCGGAACGGGCAGCAGCGGTGCGTACCGCCAGATGTTCTGCGGGCCGGCTTCGATCTGCTCACGAAGAGCCGCACCGGAGCTGGTGAATTCGTAGGCGACCTCGAGCGGACCGAAGCATTCGGTGCACGCATAGAAGGGACCGAGTTCCGTGCGGTTGCCGCATTCGCGACAGGACAAACTCACGGCGGGGCCGAGATCAACGGTCGTACCGGTGGCAGAGCTGATGGCAGTGGTCATGACGAGGCCTTTCGTCTCATCTTTCCCGCCGGAGCGGGACGGACGGGGCACCTGCTGTCGACCGGCCGGATCGGAACGAACGCCTACTGGGAGCGAAGTTCCTGAACGGGTTGGTCATCGACAGTGGTTGCCGGGGCTTCATCGGGCCGTATCCCTCTGCCCCTCTGGATGAGTGGGATTCAGTTGTCCGGCCAGACTACCGCATCGACCAACGCCCTTGGCTCGGGCCGCCCGGAGTCGTCAGGCGGTCGTGGCCTTGGTGATCAGAATCGGCTTCGTCGGGGCGCCGTCGGACCCGCCGCCGGTGACGCCGGCCGCTGCGATCTTGGTCAGCACGGGAAGCCCGCCGGTGATCTTTCCGAAGACGGTATAGCTGGGTGGGAGCGTCGACGCCGCGTACACCAGGAAGAACTGCGAGCCGTTGGTGTTGGGTCCGGAATTGGCCATCGCCACGGTTCCGGCGGGGTACTTCATGGTCGGGTCCGTCTCGTCGTCGAACTGGTACCCCGGGCCGCCACTTCCTTTTCCGGTCGGATCGCCGCACTGCAGAACCTTCAACGAGGCTGCGGTGGTGAGCCGGTGACAGGGCGTGCCATCGAAGTACCCGGCGGTCACGAGATGGACGAAACTTCCGACGGTGCACGGCGTCTTCGACTTGTCCATGGCGATTGTGACGTCGCCTCCGGTCAGGCTCAGGGAGACCGTTGCAGTGCCGGTGTTGGGCTCGATCCCCGACGGCGGCGCCACCTTCTTGGCTGCGGCTTCGGCCGCCGGCGGGTAGGAGCAGGTCGCCCCGGAACCGGTGGTCGCTGGAGCGGCGTCGTTGCTGGACGCACAGGAGGACAACATGGGAACGACAAGTAGCAGGGCTAGAACGGCGGCGGTGTGGACCGAGCGCACAGAAATCCTCCTCGTGGAATGGCGTCCGGGTGAGCGACACGGAGCCCCGGCAGCCTACCGGTGATGCGGTGAACCACAGGTGTGTCGGCCGGAACTGACAAGATGATCCGATGTCAGCGCCCAACGTCGGAACAGCCGGATCAGCAGCTGGCTTGCTGCTGGTACTCGGCGACGAGCAGCTGCTGGCCGATCGCGCCGTCTCCGGCGCAGTTCGCGCGGCTCGCCGACTGGACCCGGAAGTCGAACGTCGGGAAGCTCTTGCGCCCGCTCTGACGCCGATGGAGTTCTACGATCTCGTCGCGCCGAGTCTGTTCGCCGAGCCGAGAGTGGTGGTGATCCGTCAGGCTCAGGAGTCCTCGAAGGAGATCGCAGCCGCCCTCGTCGACTATGCGGGCAATCCGGTGGACGGCGTGACCCTGGTGGTTCTGCATTCCGGCGGTGCTCGCAACAAGGCGTTGACCGATGCCTTGCGCAAGTCCGGCGCGGACACGATCACATGTGCCAAGATCACCAAACCGGCCGGACGACTGGAGTTCGTCCGCCAAGAGATTCGTTCCGCCGGTGGGTCAACGACGCCGGACGCGGTGGCGGCAATCGTCGACGCGATCGGGACCGACCTGCGAGAACTGGCCGCCGCCGCCGGCCAACTGGTCGCCGATACCGCAGGACTGGTCGACGAGTCCGCTGTGCGCCGCTACCACCGTGGTCGCGCCGATGTCACCGGCTTCACAGTTGCGGATCTCGCGGTGGCCGGTGACGTGCCCGCTGCTCTGGAGGCTTTGCGGTGGGCGATGAGCATCGGGGTCGCGCATGTCCTCGTCGCCGATGCGTTGGCCGACGGCATACGCACGGTGGCCAAGGTCTCGGGAGCTCGGGCCGGAAGTGGATTCGCGCTGGCAGGGGAACTCGGGATGCCCCCGTGGAAGATCGACCGGGCACGCACGGCGGCCAGACATTGGAGCGAGGCCGGGCTGGCCAGAGCCCTGGAGGTGGTGGCTGATCTGAATGGAGCGGTGAAGGGCCTTGCCGCGGACGCCGACTATGCCCTGGAAAAAGCCGTCATCGAGCTGTCGAGAGCTCGTCGCCGGCGCTGAGCGCAAACGCCGGGGCCGGTCGCGTGAAAAGGGCAACTGCGAGAAAAATGGGCGATGCCGTGAACGGCACCGCCCGATCGCAGAACTGGCTCAGAGAGCTTCGACCTGCTGGGCCAACGCCGACTTGCGGTTCGCGGCCTGGTTCGCGTGGATCACGCCTTTCGACGCTGCCTTGTCCAGACTGCGGGTGGCGGCGGCCAACTCGATCTGCGCTGCGGCCTTGTCGCCCGAGGCGGCGGCAGCGCGAACGCGACGAATGGCGGTCTTCAACGCCGACTTGACCGACTTGTTGCGCAGGCGAGCCTGCTCGTTGGTGCGAATCCGCTTGATCTGGGACTTGATGTTGGCCACGCCTGATTGCCTTCGTTTCGTCTAGGGAAGTGTGCGTCCAGCTGAGATACCCCGATCGGACCGGCCCCGCTCGGGGGCCGAACCCCCCCCTCGGCCGACCTGGCTCGAAACCGAGTAGGGACGACCTTGGCAGATTACGGGCTGGTGCACCCCGACGGAGCGCACACGAAGACCTAGATTAGCAGCCGGGAGCGCGCTGTTCCCAATCGCGGCCACCACGGTGGGCTGCGGTCAAGGCTCGTCGGGTGTTCCCGCCCGCGGACCGCGTCAGCAGGTCAGCCCATTGGACCCAGGTCGTCCGTTCGTGTCGAGCGCGCTGATGGTCCAGGAGATCGCCGCGCGGGTAGCGGGAAGCTGGATGTGATCGGTCACCAGACCAGGGCAGAGGTCCTCCACCACGGCCGAACGAACGCGGCTCGCCGGACCGATCGGGATCTGCGAATCGATCGGGGTGACGACGACGTCCGCGCGGGTGGAAAGTTCTGCGTACTGCACGCCGGCGGCCAACTCACCGCCCGCGTCCAACGCCCGCAGCAACGGCGAACCCGCCGCCTGGTCGGCGCAGGCCGGGCAGAGCGCAGCCGGAATGGATCCGGCGAGTCGTGCAGTAGTGCCGTGCCAGGAGGGAGCGAGCAGGACGGCGGTATTCACCTGGCCGACCAAACCGTTGTAATGCAGCGCGGTGCGCAGTACGAGACCGCCTTGGGAGTAGCCGATCACATCTAACTCGGTCGAACCGGACAGCGTCCGAACCGTGGCCACGAACGCCGAGAACTGGTCGGCCGACGAGCGGATGGACAGCACTCCGCCGTTGCCGTAGTCCAGGGCGTACACACATCGGCCCGAGGTTCGCAATGCGCGGGACAGGGCCGAGAAGTTGGAGGCGGTGGTCGAGAAGGAGCCGTGCAGAAGGACGACCGGCCGCTTCGCCGACCGGCAGCTGGGCAGGTTGACGCCGGGTAGGCCGACATCCGGGAGCGCGACCGTCGCTGTCGTCGTCGCCGTCGCTGGTGGTCTGGCCGGCGGTGTGACTGTCGTCGCTGTTGTCGTCGTTGCTGTCGTCGTTGTCGTCGTCGTCGTTGGGCCCGCCGGCGGCGTTCCGGGGGCAGTTGTCGCAGGCTTGCTCGAATCGGCCGATTCCCCTCGCACCGAACTCGCCGGGCCCGAACCGATCGAGATCGGGTTCGCCGATGTGCTCGCCGACGCTGCGGCCGACATCGCGGAGGTAACAGAGAAGCCGAACGATGACGTCGACGGTCCGTCCGGGGTGGGCGAATCGAGCAAAGGCGATGTCGGCGCTGCGGATCCAGTAGGTCGACTCGTCAGCGATCCGGACGGGCGACTCGAGCAGCCCGCCGTCACCAGCAGGGCGACGGCGAGCACCGCACCCGCCAACCGCCGCTTCATGGCTGCAACGGTAGCCGTCCGCCCGGACGACCGGCCCGTCAGCGCGACCGCAGAGGCCCTGCGGAACTCGTACGGCAGCAGGCCCGCAACGGCAAACGGTGCACTATGGACCGATGATCAACACGCCTCCTGGACGCATCACGTTTTTGATCGCGATCTTCTCGGCTTCCGGCGTTCTGCACTTCCTGCGCCCGGCACCGTTCGTCGCAATCGTGCCGGAAGTGTTGCCGCGAAAGAAAGAACTGGTCCATATCAGTGGACTGATCGAGTTGGTCGGTGCGGTGATGCTGGCGATTCCGCGTACCCGGCGTCGGGGCGGCGCGTTGGCTGCTGCTTTGCTCGTCGGCGTCTTTCCCGCCAATGTGTCCATGGCGATCCGGGCCGGCAGGCGGTCACGTTGGTATCGCGCCGCGGCCTGGGCACGACTGCCGCTGCAGTTTCCCCTGGTGAAATGGGCGTGGCAAGCCGGGTAAGCGGGTCAGGCGGTCGCGACCTTGGCCCGCACGCCTGCCATGAACAGGGCGACTCCCCCGCGGTAGTACTCGTTCTTGTCGTCGCAGTCGGTCATGGACGACGCGCAATCCACCAGATTCGGGTAGCGGTCCCTCGGCAGCGCCGAGAGTGCCGCCGTCTTGTGCGCCAAAAGCTTCGCCCAGTCTTCGTGCGGTGCACCGCGTTCCACGCCCGGCTCGATCGAGACCAACATCATCATCGTCTGCAGTGAGCTGCGGGCGACATCTGAACTGGTCTGTTTGGACAGTCCGACGCCGCGCAACAGGGCGAGCGCCCGTTCGGTCAGGTCGCGACCCGATTCGGTGAACAGCAACCGCCCTCCGATGAGCGGAACGATCCCCGGGTGCTCCTGCAGGATCGTCAGCAGAGCCAGCAGCAACCCCTGGTAGTGCTGGTCCCAGGACAGGTCGTCCGCCGTCGGCAGGTCGAGTTCACCGCATGCCCGGTCGGCCATGGCATTCAGTAGCTCTTCCTTGTTCTTGACGTGCCAGTAGAGCGCCATCGGTGTCACGCCGAAGTGTTGGGCCAGCCGGCGGATGCTTACTGCGGCCAGCCCCTCCGAGTCGGCCATGCTCAATGCGACATCGATGACCGACTCCCGGGTCAGACCTTCACCCTTGGCATCCGCAACGCCGGCGCCGACGGCGCCGTCATCGGCCTTTTTCAACTTCGTCGACCCAACCATGTTGACAACTATACAACGTAGAGGTTAGCTATACGACATACATGTACAACGTATAGGAGACCCCATGGAGCA
>JBPCPG010000237.1:0-7055 GCA_050999445.1 Nakamurella sp.
ATGGTGCAGTTCGGTGTCATCGCCGCTTCCGCATCGGCCGATCACCGAGCTTTGGCCTGGCACGCCTACCTCTGGGACCCGTGGTTCCTTGTTTGGGGACTCCTGGTCACTGCCGCACTACTGCGCATACGCCACCGGAACAAAACACACGAAACCGGACGACCATCAGAACCGTCCTGAATTGTCGGCGCCCCGCTGAGCCGGCCATCCGCTTTCGGGCAGGTGACCTCCGCCGACGTCGCGCTTGAAGGTGGGAAGGGCCCGGTGCCGGGTGGGTCGAGAACGGCGCAGCTTGTTCGCAAATCACTCCATTGCCGTTGGCGCCTCCGCGGCGCTGGGTCGAAGATGTTTACTGCGCCCCAATTCTCTGCGGAGGTTTCCATGCGTCGTCGCCGACTCCCCGTTCTCCTGGCCGTGGCCCTGGCTCTGGTCGCGCTTGTGCCGCCGGCCTCGGCCGAGGTGGACAGTTCCCCGCCGAACACCTCACCGGGACTGCGGACGGGCATCGGTCCAGCCATGCAGGCGGTCGCGGTCGGAACCGGCGGAGCGGTCGCGTCGACCGATCTGGACGCCAGCCGGGCCGGTATCGCCGTTCTCAAGCACGGCGGCAACGCCATCGACGCGGCGGTGGCGGTGGCCAGCACGCTGGGCGTGACGCAGCCTTTCGTGGCCGGGCCCGGCGGCGGCGGCTACATGGTCATCTACCTGGCCAAGACCCGCCAGGTCGTCACCATCGACGGCCGGGAGATGTGCCCCAGCGGCTGCACACCGCGGCTGTTCCTGGACCCGAGCACGGGGGCGCCGTTGCCGTTCGAGTCGGCGCGACGCTCGGGCCTGTCCATCGGGGTGCCCGGCCAGGTCGCCACCTGGACGACCGCTGTCCACAACTACGGGCGCAGCACCTTCGCCGCCGACCTCCGGCCGGCGATCGCGGTCGCCAAGCGCGGCTTCATCATCAGCCCAAACTTCGTGCAGCAGGAACAAGCGTCGCTGCCCGACCTGCAATCGTTCACGGCCAGCCGCAAATTGTTCCTGACCAGCACCGGCCAACCCCTGCCCGTCGGCTCCACGCTGCGCAACCCCGACCTGGCCCGCACCTATCAGTCGCTGGCCAAGTTCGGCGGCTCCTACCTGTACAACGGCGCGCTCGGAGCCGACATCGCGCGGACGGTGCAGCACCCGCCGGTGGCGCCCACCAACACCTTCAACGTCCGTCCTGGCATCATGACCCGCCAGGACCTGGCCAACTACACCGCCAAGGTCCGGCCACCCACGCAGGTGACCTACCGCGGCTTGGACGTCTACGGAATGCCACCGTCCTCCAGCGGCGGAACAACGGTCGGCGAGGCGCTCAACATCCTCTCCGGCTGGAACCTGCCCGCCGAGTCACGGGTCCAGGCCACCTTCCATTATCTGGAAGCCTCGCGGCTGGCTTTCGCCGACCGCAACGCCTACATCGGCGACTCCGACTACGTGCCCGTGCCGGCCGGCCTGCTCGACCCCGCATATGCGGCCACCCGGCGCTGCCTGGTACACGGCCGGGCACTGACCTCGCCGGTGACGCCCGGGGTGCCGTTCGGGCCTTACACCGGATGCACCGCTTCGCGGGTTGCGGCGAACCCGGCCCACGAGGGCCAGCAAACCAACCACCTGGTGACCGCCGACAGCTGGGGCAACGTGGTCAGCTACACCAACACCATCGAGCAGCTCGCCGGCAG
This sequence comes from Nakamurella sp., assembly GCA_050999445.1. Classification (GTDB taxonomy): domain Bacteria; phylum Actinomycetota; class Actinomycetes; order Mycobacteriales; family Nakamurellaceae; genus Nakamurella. The sequence continues at coordinate 1,719 of JBPCPG010000237.1, forward strand.
CGGGATGACCGTCCCAGGCCGTGGCTTTCTGCTCAACAACGAGATGACCGACTTCGACTTCGCGGCCGCGACACCGACCACCTACGACCCCAACCTGCCCGCACCCGGTAAACGCCCGCGATCCAGCATGTCCCCCACCATCGTGTTGACAAACGGGCGCCCCGACTTCGCCGTCGGTTCGCCGGGCGGAGCGACGATCATCACCACGGTGCTGCAAATCCTGGTCGACCACATCGACTTGCGCCTGACCCTGCCGCAGGCCATCGCAGCGCCGCGCGCAAGCCAACGCAACACGGCCACCTCCAGCGCCGAACCAGCGTTCTACAACACCGCGCTGCGCCGGCAGCTCGAATCCACCTACCGCGAATCGTTCACCGAGCTGACCGGCCCGGTGCTACCACTGAATCAACAGATCGGTGACGCGACCGGCATCCAGTTCCTGCCCGACGGCCGGATACAGGCCGCCGCCGAACCGGTGCGATCCGGCGGCGGCAGCGCCCTGGTCGTCGACCCCCAATAGAGCCCCACGTGCTGGCCGACTACTTTCGTCTGAAATGGTCGGAGGCTCAGTGGTTGCGACGCAGCAGGTTCACTGTCAAGGTCGGTTGTTTGGGGACCTGTTCGTGGGTAAGTGGGTTAAATGATCGGGCGCGACGGCTGGGAGTTGTTGGATGCTAAGAACTCGCGCTGAGCAGGTCAGCCTGTGGGAGGCGGTTCTCCCGGACGAGGTCCGGCGGCTGCCGGTGGAACTGGTGTCGGTTGGGTGTCCGCAGCCGGTGGTTCGGAGTGCGGATCAGTGCGCCGGGCCGTGCATCTGAAGCGCTGTTGGTTGGTGCCGGGGGTTGCGGACGGGTGGGGGTCGGCTGGTGGTGTCCAGCTGCCGGCCGATGGGCCCGCTGATGATTTCGGTGAGGTGAGGTGCCGGAGAATGGATGGGTTCGGTTTCCAGTAGTTGCCGGGCTGCGGCGTCAAGCGTCAGCCCGGTCATGGTCCGGTCGCCGGTCAGCCGAGGATGCTGTGGCTGACTGTGGCTGACTGTGGCTGACTGTGGCTGACTGTGCGCAGGTTCTTCTGTGATCGGGTCGACTGCGGAACGGGCACGTTCGTCGAGCAGGTTGCGGGGCTGACCGAGCGGTACTCGCAGCGCAGCGCCGGTCTGCCAGATGCTCTCGTACCCATCGCACTCGCGCTGGCCGGCCGGGCCGGATCGCCGGCGACGCCGTCACCCACTCACCCCCGACCAATCAGTTTGACTACTGGCCGGCGAAATCCCCGGTTCAAACCCACCCCGCTTGCAGATCCGCATCGCCGACCACGGACCGGCGTTCGCCATCGAGGGGGCAATCCAGATTGTCCAGCCGAAATTCCCCTCGCGGAACACCACGGGCGCGTGGTGGATCCAACGCACCGACGCCGGCCTCACATCTGTCCGGCCGACCGATAAATGCGGGTCACTTCCATCCAGTCTGCCCGATTTGAGCGCATCAATACTCCAAATCCGGATTTACGTTGGCGACAGGTAGGGCATGCCGGGCGCAGGTCGTCCAGGGGTACGCCCGGCAAACCGGCGCCGAGGTGACCGGCCCGGACCTCGGTGGAACGTGCGCTGTGCAGCTGGTGATGAAAGCTTCCGGTAAGGAATCGACGGCAATGCTGCGGTCGGCTCCGTCGCGGCTTCACCCAGCGGCGATGCCGTCGCTGCCTTGTAGCTGAACAAAGGAGAGTTCGTGATTGATCAAGCCTGCGGGGGTTCAGTCGTACAGGTCTGCCGCGACGGTTGCAGACGCTGGGTTGTCCTGGCTGGCGACCGCCCATCTCAGGTGTGGCGTTGGGGTGGGTCACGATGAAAGCGGTGACGGCATTTTCGTTGCGTCACAGATGGTCGGTCCTGTTCGCGTGGGTGCTGCTGGCGGTGTTGGGAGCGGTGTCGGTGAATACGACCGTGAGTCGTCTCACCTACACCTACTCGACACCGGGACAACCCGGATACGACGCCAACCTGCATCTGACCGAGCAATTCGGCATCGACGGCACGTTCGAACCGACGATTGCGGTACTGCACCTGCCGGCCGAGGCTGACATGCAGACCGCGGCCGGACGGGCGGCAGCCCATCGGACTTTCGCCGCGGCGTCCCGGCCCGGGGTTGTCGCGGTCGCCGACTACGCCAACACCGGTAATGCCAAGCTGATCTCTGCCGATGGCCGCACGACTTGGGCGGTGTTGAACCTGGCCAATCCGGACACCGGCCCCGGTGTCGGAGCCGGGGACAATCTCGGGGCGATCTTGCAGGCCGCTGCGCCGGCTGGGGCGTCGGTATCGGTCACCGGGTTCGCCCAGCTGCTTGCCGCCGGGGGAGGGGGCAACGGGCCCAGCGTGTTGCTGGAGACGCTGATCGGTGGGGCTCTTGCGCTGCTGGTGATGCTGCTGGTGTACGGCTCGGCGATTGCCTTGGTTCCCCTGATGATGGCTGTGCCGGCCATCCTGACCACTTTCTTGTGTGTGTTGGGTCTGACTCATCTGACCAGCGTCAGCTATTTCCTGGAGTATCTGGTGGCACTGGTCGGCTTGGGGGTTGCCGTGGACTACTCGCTGCTGGTGGTGGTGCGGTGGCGGGAAGAACGCGAACGTGGCCTGGCCAACGAGGAGGCCGTGCTGGTCGCGGCCGGCCGCGCCGGGCGGGCGGTTCTTCTTAGCGGCGCCGCTGTAGCGGTCGGGTTGCTGTCTTTGGTCCTGCTGCCGGTGCCGTTCCTGCGCAGCATCGGCGTGGGCGGAATGCTCATCCCGTTGGTCGCTATCGCCGCAGCGGTCACTTTGCTCCCAGTGACCCTTGCTGCGTGGGGGCCCACCCTCGATCGCCGGCGACTCTGGAAGGGGTCGGCGGCCCACAGCAACGTCTGGGAACGGTGGGGCAGGCTCATCGTCCGGCGCCGCTGGATCGCCGGTGGGATCGGTCTGGTCATTGTCTGCGCATTGGCGGTGCCGGCGCTGTCGATCAACACCGCCGAGCCGCTGAGCGCTTCGCTGGCCACCAGCGGGCCGGCCGCGGATGCGTTCAGTCAGCTGCAGCGCGCCGGTGTGCCCAGTGCCGTCGTCTTCCCGATCCAGGTACTGACTCATGGGGGACCCACCACGGCGCGGGAGGTCAGCACCATTGCGCAGCAGACCCCGGGCGTGTACACCGTGTTGACGCCGGACACGGCTGCGTTCCGTCATGGGCAGGACGCGCTGCTGACCGTGATCCCTACCAATGAAGGCGGTACCGCGGCCGGTCAAACGATTGTGCGTGATCTGCAGGCCCGTCTGGCCGATGTTCCCGGCGGCGCGGAAGTCGGCGGGTCCACCGCGGGTGATGTCGCCTTCAGTGACGCGGTCTACGGCAACTTTCCGTTGGTGCTGCTGTTGATCACGGTGTTGACGTTTCTGGTGCTGATGAGGGCGTTCCGATCGGTCGTGTTGGCGGCGAAAGCGGTGCTGCTGAACCTGCTTTCGATGGGTTCCGCGTTCGGATTCATGGTGCTGTTCTGGCAGCAAGGACACGGGTCGGACTTGATCTACGGTGTGCCGGCCACCGCAGCGATCCGCGACTGGATTCCCGTTGTCGTCTTCGCCTGCCTGTTTGGACTGTCCATGGATTACGAGGTGTTCGTGCTGTCCCGGGTGAGAGAGGAGTACGACCGCGCCGGTTCCACCGATGAGGCCGTCGTAGCCGCGTTGGCCAGGACCGGGCGCCTGGTCACCTGCGCCGCGCTGATCTTGGCGGTCTCATTCCTGGCCTTGAGCAGCAACCCGAACCAGCTCATCAAGATCGTGGCCACCGCGTTGGCCTTCGGGGTCGTCCTGGACGCGGTCATCGTACGGACACTTCTGGTGCCGGCGTTGATTTCGCTGATGGGCCGATGGAATTGGTGGATGCCGCTGTGGTTGGCCCAGTTGCTGCGCGTATCCGCGGTCGTAGGGGACGACGTCGAAGAACTGCAGGCGGCCGCGCAATGAGCGGCGCCACGGCCGGCCACCCCCGGATCGCGCAGCCTTGTCGCGCTCCTTCGCTCCCCCGGACGCTGGATTGCCAAGGGCGGCGGTCTGTACATCATGCAGCAGATCCGGCGGTGAAGATCTACGACAAGAAAATTTTCAACGGGCTGAAACCGCCTGCGACCCTGGCGGCAATCGCCCAATGCGCCGCCGCGGGTAGGTTCAAGGTGGCGACCTACACGATTCGACAACGACTTCGGTTCCGCGCCACTATGCACCTTCGAAAGTATGGGTGAAACACTCTGGGCCAGTTGGCAAGTCCGCCAAACCCCCGGGACGGTGACGTGCTCCACACCGACGTCTTCCAGGCGGTTTCACCACCGCTGTGTTCAAATCCCGGTCTCGTCCCGGGGGACCATCAAACCCGGCGGTCCCATCATGGGTTGGGAACACACCGCCGCCTACACGCCCCTGATTCTCCGAGAAATCGGCATCGCTTCGGAATCGGCCAACTATTCATGAGCTATCTCGTTAGCAACGCCGGCCAACAGGTCGCCTGCGACGCTGGTTTCGAGGCATACAGCAGCAACACCTTCACCGCAACGAACGGGTGCAAACCACCCTCAAGTATTTGTATGCGGCGAGGGGCGGTCAAGCCAATGCCGTGCTGGTGCCGATCAGTCAGAAAGTCGCCGACAACCAGAACGCATTCATCGTCCGCTGGACGCAGCCCTTCACCAACAGGTAGGGCCAACCCTTCAGCCGCCTTCTCAAGGACCAGGACACCAACGATGACCCTCACTACCGTACGGCCTGTGATCACGCCGCCTACCCACCGCCGGCCCTGGTTCGGATCATTGAACGGCAGGCCATCGGATGCGGCGCCATCACCTCGGTGTCCGACCTCAACACCAAAAGTTAGGCCTTCATCACCAGCTGAAACAAGCGCATCCGACCATTCGTCTGGACCATATGAACCGACCAGATCTCCGCTGAACCCCCGCCAAGTTACTGAGGAGTGGACCACTAAAAAGCGGTTCGACAAGCGGGCCTGTCCAGCCGCGAAAGATCCAACCCAAGGAATGCGCCGACCAATCCATGAATCCCGTCCAAATCTGCATCGTTCATCACAATGATGTAGTCCGACTTGTGCGAATCGATCGCTTTCACGAATCAGACGGCGCCCGACCACCGTTTCGACATTGAGGTTCGGACTAAGCGGATTGGACCGGCCTAACGATTATCCCTGATGATTCTTCGGTTCGAATATATAGGTAGACACGCCTGGCGAACCCAAATAGGTGCGACTGTACCCTCAGGCGGTGGTGACCTGCCCGTTGACGACCTTTACGGGGATCTTGAGC
>JBPCPG010000119.1:0-4067 GCA_050999445.1 Nakamurella sp.
CCTTCGATCCTGGACGGAGAGCCGGGTGCGACGCTGACCCTGTTCGGGCTGCATGCTCCGGATGCGCTGTTCGCGGCCGATCCGGAGGGAGCCAGGGTGGAGGCTGCCAGGGCTGCATTGTCGGCCCTGCAGGTGCATCTGGCCGAGCCGCTCGAGAATTGCCTCGCCAGGGACGCCGACGGCAGGTTGTGCCTGGATGTCGCCTCGCCGCTGGACATCGAGGCCGCCCTGGGAATGCCGGGCGGCAACATCTTCCACGGTGATCTGAGCTGGCCCTGGCGGGCCGACGACGACGACCGGAGCAGCTCCGCCGCGCAGTACGGAACCGAGGTCGCCGGCTGCTCGCGGATCCTGCTGGCCGGTGCCGGAACGGTGCGGGGTGGTGGGGTTTCGGGCCTCGGCGGGGCCGCCGCTGTCGATACCGTGTTGGCCGGCTGAGCGGTCCCGCCCGCTGGCCACCGGTGCGCCGCCGAGCCGTCGTTCCCGGGATGCAACGATCAGCGGATGAACAACGAACCTGCGCTCGAGAGCGAGGATCACCAGTTGGCGCGCTCGACCAGAGCCGTTCACGTGCCCTCCACCGGGGACGTCCGCGGCCGACCGATCTCGGTGCCGATCTACCAGACCTCGGTGTTCGCGCACGACGATCCGGACGAGCTCACCGCGTCCTTGAACGATCCGCGGGGTGGGTTCGGTTACTCGCGGAACGGCAATCCCACGGTTCGCGCACTCGAACAGGCGATCGCCGGGCTCGAAGGCGCAGTCGGTGCGGTGGCGACGTCATCGGGTATGGGGGCCATTGCCGTGGCCCTCGGCGCCCACCTACGAGCCGGTTCCCGCATCGTCGTACAGAAATCGATCTACGGCGGTACCTCCGGGCTGTTGGCAGACCTGGTGAACCGCTGGCAGATCGAGGTGGTCCAGGTGCCGGGTGATGATCCTGCGGCCTTGGCAGCGATTCTGGCTGACGGCGGTGCCGAACTGCTCTACCTGGAAACGATCTCGAATCCCATGACGGTGGTGGCCGATATCCCCGCCATGGCTGCGGTGGCCAAGGACGCCGGGGTGATCACCCTGGTGGACAACACTTTCGCGTCGCCGATGTTGTGTCGGCCCCTCGAGCTGGGTGCCGACATCGTGATGCATTCCACCACGAAGTACCTCAACGGCCATTCGGACGTGACCGGTGGCGTCGTCGCCTACGCCGACGAGGACCGGTTTCGAGCAGGCTGGTCCCATGCGGTCACCACCGGCGTGACGCCCGACCCCTTCGCCGCGTGGCTGACCCTCCGCGGGCTCCAGACCCTGCCGCTGCGGATGCGTGAGGCCTGCGCCAATGCGGTCATCCTTGCGGACAAGCTCGGTGGGCATCCGGCGGTCGAAAGGGTGCACCACCCGTCGCGCACCGACCATCCCCAGCACGGTTTGGCGGCTCGAATGATGGACGCATTCGGAGCCATGCTCTCGTTCGACGCCAAGGGCGGCCACAGTGCTGCCAGGGGATTCCTGGCCGCCGTCAGGCTGGTGAGTCAAGCGCCATCGCTCGGTGGTGTGGAAACACTCACGGTCCATCCGGCCGGTTCATCGCACCGGTCATTCACTGACGAACAGCTTGCCGCCGCGGGTATTTCGCGCGGCACGGTTCGGATCTCGACCGGGATCGAGGACGTCGGGGACCTGTGGTCCGACCTGCAGCAGGCTCTGGACACCACCGAGTATAACGCGCGCAGCGACTGAGTTCTCAACCACCGGACCGGAGGCTCCGTTGATCCAGCAACCACCCGTTGAAAGGCCCGCAATTCAAGACCCGGCAATTGCCGGACCCAGCGAACTGGACCGGACCCACCTGGCGACAGCGTTGGCAGCAGCCAGGTCGGGGCTCGCCGAAGGCGGAATCCCCATCGGCGCGGCTCTGATCGTCGATGGGGGTGTGCTGGCCACCGGATGGAACAAGCGGGTGCAACAGGGCAGCGCCATCCGGCACGGCGAGACCGACTGCCTGGAGAACGCCGGACGGTTACCGGCATCGGTGTACGCCAGGGCCACCATGGTCACCACGTTGTCACCGTGCGACATGTGCACCGGCGCCATCCTGCTCTACAAGATCGCACGGGTGATCATCGGCGAGAATCGCACGTTCTACGGCGGCGAGGATCTGCTGCGCGACCGCGGCGTCGAAGTGATCGTCGTCGACGATCCCGAGTGTGCGCAGCTGATGACCGACTTCATCGCAGCCCGGCCTGCGCTGTGGAACGAGGACATCGGGGTTCCGGACTGACCAAGGCCACCCGATCTGGGCCGGTCGAGGCGATGCCAGGGCCGGAACAGGCGATGCCAGGGCCGGAACAACGGCCGGCGAGAGTCGACGAATGCCGTGGCAGGAGCGAGTGGCGTTCAGCCGCCCACGGTGGCCAACCACAGATCCGCGTATCGCCGGGCATCGACGGCGAGCGCCACGTCGACCATCGTGGACTTCGCCTGGTGCGGGTCGACATCGTGGTCTCCCCGCCAGGTTCGCCGGTCCACCAGGGTCTGACCACGCGCGAAGCCGTTGCCCAGTTCCACCTGCACGGGACAGCGCTCGGTCCGGAGCCCTCCCGGGTCCACCACTGCGCACACGGTGCCGGCGTCCCCGATCGACGCGCTCTCGGTGCCAAAGGTGTCGCAGGCGAATCGGATCAGGGCACCTGCCAACTGGGCTCCGGGATCGAGCGCCCGCTTCAGCGCGGCGGCCTCCTGCCTGGTGATCACCACGTCGTTGAACACGTCGAGCCCGTACATGGTGACCGGAATTTCTAGTTCGCCGGCAGCGGCGAGCGCGATGGCGGCCGCTTCCGGGTCGTGCCAGATGTTGAACTCGGCGGCGGCCGTCACGTTGCCGACGGACGCGGAACCGCCCATGAACACGATGCGTTCGATGCCGGCCGCGACCTCTGGATGGGTCCGCAGCAGCAGCGCGATGTTGGTCAGCGGGGCACTGGGCACCACAGTGATCTTGTCGCCGGTCCCGACGGCACCCATCAGCTCGCGGCGCAGGAGTTCAACCGCGGGGAGGGGGCTCAGCCGTCGATCGGACGGGCGCGAGAAGCCGCCCAGTCCGTCGGCTCCGTGCACGTGACCGGCATTGACGACGGGCGCGAGCAGCGGATGCGCCGCACCTCTGGCCACCGGGATGTCGCCCGCCCCGGCGGCGTCGAGCACGTAGCGGGTATTTGCTGTCACCTTGTCGACTCCGGCGTTACCCACCACACAGGTGACGGCACGCAGTTCGATGCCGGGGTGCCGGACGGCGAACAGCAGCGACATCGCGTCGTCCACACCGGTGTCGACGTCCATGATCACCGGGATCGGCGGTGTCGATGTCACAGCGGGCGGCCGGATCGCCGCATCTCGGTTTCCATCGACCGGCGGGCCGCTCGCGAAGCCGCCGCCGTTTTCCACCGTTGCGCGAGCACCACACCCACCGGAACCGCGACCAGCACGGGGATCAGCCACCAGATCACGCTGGCCTGCAGGGTGATGAGTGTCGCGATCGAGAAGAACAGCATCATCACGCCGACCACCAGGATGTGGGTGGTCAGCGGCACCGTCGACCGCAGCGCGGCCAACTGCTGATCGCTCATCCGCTGGTCTCTCGACGGAACAGGGTTCGACGGATCAGTGTTCGACACATTGTCGCCGGACGGATGCGCGATGGACGAGCTGGCGCTGGTGGACCGCTCGGAGGCAGCAGAAGTCGGCGTCGGGCGGGGGTCAGGAGAGGACACGACTCCAGCGTGCCACGTCCGGACGGTCATCACCCGGGCCGGACGGATTCACAGATATGCTACTGACGAGTAACTTAGCGGTGGGCTCCAGAAGGAGCTGGACCGAAGCTCGGGCAGTAGTGAGAACATGAACCTCTTGCACTGCCGGTCGCCCGACGCGGCCAGAGATCAAACGGCCAGAGATCGAACGACTGAGAGGCTGAGCAGGGCCATGGACATTGCAGTGCTGGTCAAACAGGTCCCGGACACGTATTCCGAGCGCAAGCTCAAGGACACGGACTGGACCTTGGACCGCGAGGC
>JBPCPG010000252.1:0-3734 GCA_050999445.1 Nakamurella sp.
CTTCATCCGGCCGGCCACCACCGCCGTCGAGATCAGGTCGCCGCGGTACTTCGGGAACATCACGCCGTGGCTGGGCGCGCCGACCTGGTGCCCGGCCCGTCCGATCCGCTGCAGGCCACTGGCAACCGACGGCGGGGCCTCGACCTGGATGACCAGGTCGACCGCGCCCATGTCGACGCCCAGTTTGAGGGAAGAGGTGGCAACGACTGCGGGCAGCAAGCCGGTCTTGAGCTGATCTTCGATCAAGGCCCGCTGTTCTCTCGAGACCGAACCGTGGTGCGCTCGGGCGAGCACCGCCGGCGCACCGTTCGTGGCGCCGGACTGCGCCATCAGTTGCGCCGGCGCGCCGGTCTGCGTCGAGATGGTCGTCGGCCCCGGCGGTACATTCCTGCCGTTCTCGCTTCCGTCGTTCTCGATTCCGTCGTTCTCGTATTCTTCGTTGTCATTCTGGGCCGCGTGCCGCTCGGCGTAGATCTCGTTGAGTCTCGCGGTCAATCGCTCGGCCAGCCGCCGGGAGTTCGCGAACACGATGGTGGAATGGTGCGATTCGATCAGGTCGACGACCCGCTCCTCGACATGCGGCCAGATCGAGGTGCGCGCAGGCTCCCCGGCCGCCGCCCCCGTCAGGTCACCGCTGGGCTCCCCCAGTGACGACATGTCGGGCACCGGAACGACGACCTCGACGATGATCTGCTTGGTCGAAATCGGCCGGACCAGGGTCACCGGTCGACCACCGGTGAGGAATCTGCCTACTTCCTCGATCGGCCGCACGGTTGCGGACAGGCCGATGCGCTGCGCGGGACGATCGAGCAAGGCATCCAGTCGATCGAGCGAGACTGCTAGATGCGCACCGCGTTTACTGCCGGCGACGGCGTGCACCTCGTCAAGGATGACCGTCGTGATGCCGGTCAGCATCTCCCTCGCCCTGCTCGTCAGCAGCAGGAACAATGACTCGGGCGTCGTGATCAGAATGTCGGCGCCGTCCTTTGCGAAGGCGCGTCGGTCACCCGACGGAGTGTCGCCGGAGCGCACGGCGACCGATATCTCCGGAATCCGGGTGCCGCTCCGGGCGGCCAACGAGCCGATCCCGACCAGCGGGGACCGCAGATTGCGCTCGACGTCCACGGCCAGTGCCTTGAGGGGGGAAAGGTAGAGCACGCTGCACTTTCGGGCGCCCGACTCCGCGGGCGGAGCGGTGACCAGCGTATCGATCGCGGACAAGAAGGCCGCCAACGTCTTGCCGGAGCCGGTCGGCGCCACCACCAGGGTGTTCTCACCACGCGCGATGGCGTTCCAAGCGCCCGCCTGCGCGGGGGTCGGCTCGGCGAAGCTGGCGGCGAACCACTCCCGCACCAGCGGCGAGAAGCGGTCCAGAGCGGCGGCTGGAGGCGCCTCGACCGCAGCGCCACCCGCCTCGGCGTCCGCCGACCGTTTTCTGCTCACCACGCCATTGTGCGTGGCTGCACCGACAATGCGTCCGGAGGTCGATTCTCCGGCAGGTGTCGGTTCCGGCCTCGTCGATCTCGACCGTTCCATTCGCGGAGCAGCAGCAAGGCCCGGCCTCCGACGCCATCGAGCCGGCGCCCTCCACCGACCGAAAACCTCTTGTGAGTGAGGACTCACTCCGCTAGGCTCCGCGTCGTGGAGCAAAGTTCGACGCCGGCCGTCGGGAGTCGTCGATCGCGCACCGAAGCCACCACTCGTGCCTCACCGTTGCCGCCCGACCAGCGTCGGGCGGCGATCATCGCGGCGGCACTGCCGTTGCTCCGAGCGCACGGTACGGACGTCACGACGAAGCAGATCGCTCAAGCCGCCGGCGTGGCGGAGGGCACCGTGTTCCGCGTTTTCGCCGACAAGGATTCGCTGATAGCAGCGGTGGTGCACCAGGCTTTCGATCCGACCCCGACCACCGCGGCGCTGCGGGAGGTAGACCTCACCCTCCCCCTCCGGACGCGCCTGCGCTCGGCCATCGAGATCATCACTGCTCGGCTGGACAATGTCTGGGAACTGATGTTGGCGATGCGAATGTTCGGGGCGCCCGCACCGAATTCCAAATTCCGCAAGACGCTACGCCCGCAGCACGATGACGATTTGATTCCCGAAGCCCTGCTGGCCCTGATCGAACCCGATCATGGCCTACTTCGCGTCGACGCTGCGCAGGCCGCGCGCATCGTGCGGCTGGTGAGCTTCGGCTGTACCCACCCTCGCATCACCGAGCGCCATCCGTTGTCCTCGGACGAGATCGTTGACCTCCTGCTGGACGGACTTCGGGCCCGTCCCGACGAGCAGGCCCACCCGGAAACGCCGTGATCCATGGGTGCCGACGATCCACCTCGGGTCGCTCGGCCAATCCACTCCGAACCTCAACCGCCGAGGAATGCACATGCTGATCCGTCTGCTCCGCACCTATCTCCGGCCTTATCGAGGGCCGTTGACCATGGTGGTGATCTTCCAGCTCGTCGGCACGATCGCGTCGCTGTATCTGCCGCGCTTGAACGCCGACATCATCGACAACGGCGTGGCCAAGGGCGATACGGGTTACATCTTCTCCAGCGGCGCGTACATGCTGGGGGTGACGCTGCTGCAGATCATCTGCTCGATCACCGCCGTCTATTTCGGCGCCCGCACAGCCATGGGGTTCGGGCGTGATCTGCGGGCAGGCATTTTTCATCGGGTCGGCGAATTCTCCGACCGCGAGCTCAATCAGTTCGGGGCACCATCGCTGATCACGCGCAACACCAACGATGTCCAGCAGGTCCAGATGCTGGTTCTGATGACGTGCACTCTTCTGGTCGCCGCCCCGATCATGTGTGTCGGCGGCATCATCATGGCGCTCTCCGAGGACTTCGGGTTGTCCTGGTTGTTGTTGGTCAGCGTGCCGGTGCTGGTCGTCGCGATCAGCCTGATCGTGAGCAGGATGGTGCCGCAGTTCCGCAAGATGCAGGTCCGGATCGACACCATCAACCGGGTGCTGCGTGAACAGATCTCGGGAATCAGGGTGGTGCGCGCCTTCGTTCGGGAACCGCAGGAACGAGCCAGATTCGCCGCCGCAAACCAGGCCGTGACCGACACCGCACTGCGAGCGGGCCGGTTGATGACCCTGATGTTTCCGACCGTCATGGTGGTGCTGAACGTTTCTTCGGTCGCCGTGCTGTGGTTCGGTGGTCACCGGGTCGAGGCCGGCCAGATCCAGGTCGGTTCCCTGATGGCGTTTCTGAACTATCTGATGCAGATCCTGATGTCCGTGATGATGGCGACCTTCATGGCCGTCATGGTGCCGCGCGCCGCGGTGTCCGCGGAGCGCATCTCGAAGGTGCTCGACACCGAAAGCTCGGTGGTGCCGCCGGTATCGCCGAGGCTTCCGGCCAGCCGGACCGGACTGTTGGAATTCACGAACGTGAAATTCGGATACCCCGGTGCCAACGAACCGGTGCTGCAGAACATCAACTTCATCGCAGAACCAGGCCGTACCACCGCCTTCATCGGCTCGACCGGCGCCGGCAAGACCACGCTGATCTCCCTCATTCCCCGCCTTTTCGATGTCACCGGCGGTTCGGTGAGAATCGACGGGGTCGACGTCCGGGACCTTGCCCCTCAGACTCTCTGGGAACGGATCGGATTGGTACCGCAGAAGCCCTATCTGTTCTCCGGAACGATCGCCACCAACCTTCGGTACGGCAATCCGGAGGCGACCGACGACGATCTCTGGTTGTCCTTGGAAATCGCCCAGGCCA
>JBPCPG010000353.1:0-5281 GCA_050999445.1 Nakamurella sp.
GTAGCCGTCCTTGCGGACGACCTGGGCATCTCGCTGAACGCCATTGCTGAATCGAATATCACGAAACTCAGCAGCCGACAGCAGCGCGGCACGCTCACCGGCAGCGGCGACGACCGCTGACGTCCGCGGTCCTGATCGGAGCTGCGTACCCGACGTCGGACCGCATTCGGCGAATTGATCCCGTCAGGAACCGCCGGACTCGCCATCGAGCCGACCCCGGCCACGCATCCGGCGACGCTGGTCCTGGCTGATCCCCGCGAGTTCGTCCTGCGCCCGGCTCGCGACGTCGATGCCGGGGGCCGTTTCCGGAAGATCCTGCGCGTTGGCAACTCCTCGAACCCGCCGGCGGTCGGCGCCCCGACGGCGGCCGCCCGAGAGCGGGTCCGGCCCGGCGGGCCGGTCGGCGACCTCGTCGACCCGCGCTGCCAGCCGCGCGAACAATTTCCTGACCGAGCCGCCCATCACGGCTGCGGGCCGCCCGGAGCGGGCCAGCCCCCTGGTTGCGGTGGCACGATCGGCGGTAACTGCGGCAGGCTGCCGCCAGGAGGCGGCCAGCCACCCGGCGTAGGGTACGTGGCGGTTCCGGACTGCCGATCCTGGGTCGCCGGGTGCAGCGCGGCCGGCGCGGCCGGCGACTGCGGCGCGGCAGTCGACTGCGGCCTGGCAGTGGGCGTTGGCGTTGGCGTTGGCGCATCGATGGTTGCCGGCATCGGCGGCGGCGGCGGCTCCGACGCAGCTGCCGCCGGCCCGTCGTCGACACTGACACCGTGTTCACCGACCAGAGCGGACAAACCGGCAGCCCAACCCGCCGACACGTTGCGCAGCTTCCAGCCACCCGACCGACGATAGATCTCGACGAGCACCGCCGCCCGCTCCGTCGTCAAACCGGCGGCCTCGGCGGAATGCCGCTCCGCCGCCGACACCGTCACGCCCAGACCGGGTATGGCGGCCAACGAGCCCGCCGCGGCGTTCTCGAGTGCCACGGCGATCACCAGCGTTTCGACGGAAGCGGGGACGGCTGCCAGATCAACGCTCACGCGGTCCGCCGCGACCAACCGGACGGCACCTTCCGGCGAGGCCGGTTGGTTGAAGAAGACGAGGTCGTCATCCGAGCGCACTTTTCGATCGGCGCCCACTTGGAAGACCAACAGGTCGACCGATCCCTGGAGAGCGCCGGCCACCGCGATATCGAGCGAATTGCCGGTGAGCGACGTATTGGCGCCGCGGGAAAGAACCGTCATCTGGCCGACTTCCCTACGCCCGGGTGACCCGGTCGATCGCCCGCATCTTGTTGACCGCATCCAACGCGGCCACCTTGTACGACTCGGCGAGGGTCGGATAGTTGAATACTGCGTCGACCAGGAAATCGACGGTACCGCCGCAACCCATCACCATCTGGCCGATGTGCACCAGCTCGGTCGCGTTGGTACCGAACACGTGCACCCCCAGCAGCTCGCGGGAGTCAGGATGCACCAATAGTTTCAGAATGCCGTAGGAGTCGCCGAGAATGGCGCCTCGGGCGAGCTCGCGATATCGCGAAACGCCGACCTCGAACGGCACATTCTCGGCAGTGAGTTCGCTCTCGGTACGCCCGACATAAGAGATCTCGGGAATCGAGTAGATGCCGATCGGTTGCAGATCACCCAGTTTCCCGCCCACCGCCTCGCCGAAGGCGTGATAGGAAGCTCGGCGTCCCTGTTCCATCGACGTTGCCGCCAAGGCGGGAAAGCCGATGATGTCGCCGACCGCATAGATGTGGTCCACCGATGTCTGGAAGTTCTCGTTGACCTCCAGCCTGCCTCGGTCCGCGGGCTGGATGCCGGCTGCCAGCACGTTGACGGTGTCCGATGCGCCCTGCCTGCCGGCGGAATACAGCACGGTGTCGGCCGGGATCTTCTTGCCCGACTCAAGAATCGTCAGTGTGCCGCTGGCATGTCGCTCGACGGTATGCACGGATTCGGAGAACCGAAACGTCACAGCCAGATCGCGCAGTTGGTACTTGAGCGCTTCCACAATTTCGTCATCGCAGAACTCGAGCATGGAAGCCCGCTTCTCCACCACCGTCACCTTCGTACCGAGGGCGGCGAACATCGATGCGTACTCGATGCCGATCACACCGGCGCCGACGACCACCATCGATGCGGGCACCTTCTTCATGTTCAGGATCTGATCGGAGTCCACCACCGTCTCGCCGTCGAACTCCACGGTCGAGGGTCGGGCGGGCCTGGTGCCGACCGCGATGACGAACTTGTCGGCAGATAGGTGCTGGGTGACGCCGGACTCGTTCTCGACTTCCACCGAGTGGGAATCGAGGAAGCGTGCGACACCGGGAATCAGCGCGACCCGGTTGCGGGAAAGCTGATTTCGGATGACGTCGATCTCGCGGTTGATGACGTGCTGGGTCCGGGCCGACAGATCCGCAACGGTGATGTCGTCCTTGACCCGGTAGGCCTGTCCGTACAGCTCACGTTGGCTCAACCCGGTCAGGTAGAGCACGGCTTCGCGGAGCGTCTTGGACGGGATCGTCCCGGTATTGATGCAGACGCCGCCCACCATGTTCCGGCGCTCGATGACAGCAGCGGACCTGCCGAGCTTCGCAGCCGCGATAGCGGCCTTCTGCCCTGCCGGCCCGGATCCGATGACGATCAGGTCGAAGTGATCCATGTCGGGCTCGTTTCGTCGGGAACGCGGCGGAGGCGCCCACAGAGCGCTCCTACCATCTTCGTCCATCCCGGTTGCGGCCATCCGACCTGGGGAGCTCCTTTCGCCGCCCAGGTCTGGCGGGTGGGCCTGACACACATCGCGACCGGGCGGGCGAACCTGCGCCCGCGCAGCTGGCACGAAGATCGGCCGCACAGCGAGCGGGCGACGCGGTCCGCGCACCAGGCCGCACAGGCATCCGCGGCGTTACAGGTACAGACCCGAATCGTCCACGGCGGTCTGGCTCGCCACAGCCTGCAGGTCGCGCTCGCGCAGGACCAGGTACGTCTCGCCGCCGATCTCAACCTCGAACTGGTCGTCGGCGAAGAACAACACTCTGTCCGCCATTTTCACCGACCGCACGTGCTGTCCGACGCCATGCACGTCGCCCCAGGTCAATCGCTTGGCAACCTCGGCGGTTGCTGGAATCAGGATTCCACCCCTCGAGGTGCGCTCCCCACCGCTACCGCCGACCTTGACCAGGACCTTGTCGTGCAGCATGTGGATGGCTCGGGGATGGTCGGGCACCAGACCAGCCTAACCGCGTCGGCCGGACGAGCTGGATGCCGAGGCAGCAGCTACTGGTCGAGTCGGCCGTCCGGCGGCGGCGACAGTCGCTCGTTCGCCGCAGCGATACGGGCCAACACCCCCAGCGCATAGGCATCGGGAACCGAGTCGGCCTCGATTTCTTCGTCGGTACGCGGCGGGAGCCTGATGGTCAGCACGAAACTCCCGCCGTCGGGAATACTTTCCCCGACGCGCAGACCGACGAAAGCGGCGCCCATCAACTCACGCAACTGGTCTTCGCGCGGCAGCCACAGCGCGTCCTCGATGCCGACCGAGTCGAGCGCCCACTCGGTCGTGCCGTTGAAGCCCAGCACCCTGGCGCCCGCAGGTCCCGCAGGTTCGATGGTCATGTCGCTGAGGGTGAAGATCTCTCCCTCGAACGCCGGATCGATCAGACTGAACCGATCACCGGTCGCGGGGTTCCACCGCACCTCGGCATCGCGCAGCGCGACTGCGAGCTCTCTGGAGATCATCTGGGCCCTTCTGACGGTGCCCGGTCCACCGAGCGACGTAGTGCCACAGTATCCAGGGCCGCCGGCGGTCAGCGGAATGTGCGCGGCCGGACCACCTGCGGCGGCAGCTTCAGGGTTTGTGTCCGACCGCGAACACCCGGCGGAACGGAAAGATGGTGCCGAACGACCGGCCTGGGTAGGCCTGCCCGAGCATCTCTGCGTACTCCTGCTCGAAGTCGGCGTGGTCGGGCTCCGAGAGAACTGATCGGACCGGACCGAGAGTGGTGCCCCTCACCCATTCCAGGACCGCGTCGGGTCCGGGCAGGACGTGAACGTACGTCGTCTCCCAGGCATCGGCCGTCCATCCCGCAGTCAGCAGCAGAGCCGCATAGTCGGCCGGCGAACCGACCGGATCGTCGAACCGCAGTACGCCGGAAAGACGCGACGCCCATTGCGGTGACGCAGCCAGTTGCTGCAACAGTTGATGAGAGGGGGCGTGAAAGTTGCCCGGCACCTGCCACGCCATCGTGGCGCCGGAGGGCAACGCATCCGCCCACGCCACGAGTAGTTGCCGATGCGCGGGGACCCAGTGCAGCGCCGCGTTGCTGAACACCAGGTCGACGTCCCCGTCGATCGTCCGGCTCTGGATCTCGGCCCTTTCGAACCGCAGGCGCGCTCCCGGCTTGCAGGCTCGGATCATCTCGGCCGAAGAATCGATGCCCACGACCTCTGCGGACGGCCACTGGGCGGCCAGCGCCGCGGTCAAGCCGCCGGTACCGCAACCAAGATCGAGAATTCGTCGGGGCCGCTCCACCTGAACACGAGCCACCAGATCCCAGAACGGCCGGGATCGTTCGCCGGAGAAGCGTTGGTACTGCGCGGGATTCCAGGTCACGGCCACGATCCCACAGTAGGGCGTCGTCACGGGCTGGGGCGGGTCCAACGCGGGCGGGTCCAACGCGGGCGGGTCAACCAGGCGGGTCAACCCGGGCGAATCACTCGAGCCGGCCAACGAGGGCCGGCCACCGAGGCATTGGAGAACGTAGTTGACCCCGGTGGCTGCCAGGTCGGGGGTCCGGCAGCAACCGGGGTCAGAAGTCAATTCGCTCGCTGCTCGGGAAGCGTTACACGAACTGTGGAACTTTTTCTCGTGGTCAGCGTGACACCGAGCGGGGTGCGAAGTTCAGCGATTGAAGCCCTGACGCTGTGCCATCAGGATGATCTCGTCACGCATCGCGGGGGTCGAGGCGCGCTCGATGGCGCGGCCGATCTCGCGACGGTTGCGGGAAACCTGGCGGCTGCTGCGGATGGCTTGCGTGATGCGGTTCATGGTCGTCTCGTCCTTGCTGTTTCAGTACAGGTACTACGTGTACGTCCGGTGGTTCCGGTTCTTCCCTGACTTCAAGTAAGACGCTCGGGAGGGCTGCTTCGTTACCCGATCCGCCGGTGAACCACATCACAGGCCGTCGAATCGTCGGTTCAATATCAAATCCACACCCGAATGACCGGCTGGAGGCGCTTCTCCGGCCGTTGCACCTACAACATCTCCGCGGTTCCGGAAC
>JBPCPG010000369.1:0-27055 GCA_050999445.1 Nakamurella sp.
GGATGGATATCATCCTCCGGTGAAACTTTCGATCCTGATGCCCGTCTACAACGAGGTCGCTACTCTGCAGTCCGCCGTGAAGCGGGTACTCGACGTCCACTACCCGGTCGAGATCGAACTGGTGATCGTCGACGATGGCAGCAAGGACGGAACCCGCGACCTCTATGCGCAGTGGTCCGACGAGCCCCGGGTAGTGGTTCACCTGAAGGCGGCCAACGGCGGAAAGGGCTCGGCCATCAAGAAGGGGGCCGAACTGGCCACCGGTGATTACGTCATCATGTGCGACGCCGACCTGGAATATGCACCGGAGGAGATACCGTCGCTGCTCGCCCCGATCCTGGACGGCCACGCGGAGGTGGTCTACGGCACCAGGACATTTGGCAGCCACAACGCTTACTCCTACCTCTACGTGCTGGGCAACCGGGGAGTGACGACCACCGCGAACGTGCTGTTCAACTGCTACATCAGTGATCTGGAGACATGCTTCAAGCTGATGCCGCTCGAGCTCTACCGGAAATTGGACGTCAAGTCGGCCGGGTTCGGCATGGAGGCCGAGATCACCGGGAAGCTGCTGCGCCGCGGCGTGCGCCCCTACGAGATCCCGATCACCTACAAGGCGCGGAGCCGTGAGGCGGGCAAGAAGCTGACGTGGAAGGACGGCGTGGAAGCGATCTGGATCCTCGCGAAGGAGCGCGTCCGCAAGCCGATCGGATAGCCGCCGCCCGGCATTCTGCAACAGGTCACCCAGGCATCAGCCGGAGCAGAAGGCGGAACCCACCGGCGTCAGCCGGAATAGAATGCGGAGCACTGCCGGGGGCCGAAGACGACACCGATGTACAGCGCCTGCATCTGGTCCAGGACAGCGGTCGAAGTGGAACCGGCCGCGTCCGAGGCCGGTAGCGGCGAGGCCAGTACCTCGTAGACCGCCTTGTTCAGATCGTTGGGTGAAAGCCTCAGCCTGGCTGCGCCCTGCGGTTTGCGCAGCCAGGAACTCCAACTGCCCGCGTAACACAGTCCGCGCAGGCCGGCCTGATCGCCGATCGCGTTCCCGCCCGCGGTCGCCGAAGCGGCGAGGCCGTACCGGCTGACCAGGATGAGCACCGCGGAGAAATCCCCATTGGTGGACTTGAAGCCGTTCGACGGCGTGCCAACCCGTTTCAGCTCGCCCAGGTTGTAGCTGACGGTATTGGTGGCAGGGCAGTAACCCACCGGGAACGGTGTCGCCGCACCGTTGCAGGCAGGGCCGGTGTTGCCCTGGAACGGCTCGAGGATCGGGGCTCGGTATCCCTTGACGGTCTGGCTGAAGTAGCTGTTCACGGTGGCTGCGATCTGCCCGAGAAATCTATCCGTGATGGGCAGGTTGCCGGAATTCACTGGTAACACGGTGAAGCCGGTCTCGGTAATTCGCGCACGGACCTCCGCCGAGGTGATTCTGCGGCAGCGGACCGCACCGTTGCTGAATCCGAGAGTGAAGGCGTAGGACCTGTCGAAGCCACTGCCGTGCGCGTCGGCGGTCGAAGCAGTGGTACCCACCGGATCGCCGACCGACATCATCGCGGTCAGCACCTGGCGAATGCCCTCGGTCAGATTGAGGTCGAAGTATTTGGAGTGTCCATCGGACACCCACCGCCAATAACCACCGGCATAGCAGTCGGCCTGCTGCTCCTGAAGGAGCACATCCTCGGTTCGCAGCCCCAGTCGGTTCTGCACCAGGTGACCCATTTCGTGCGACAGCACGGTAGGGGCACTGAGCACGCCAACTTCCTTCACCATCTGCGGCAGCAACTCGCCGCGATCCCAGACGATGGTGTCCGCGCAGGGGTTGTAGGAGGCGTTGACCTCCTTGAACAGCGACCGTCCGCAGACGGTCGGGCCACCCCTGACCTGCGAGTCGTAGGAAATCAGCGTTCGAGCCGGGACGAAAGGTTGGTCGAAATCCTTCTGGAATATCTCGCCGTAGTACTGGTAGAGGTCGGCGATGGTGTTCTTGGCCAGCGTGTCCGACGGGGTGCCGCCGTCGTTCGTAACGGAGAGTTTCGCCGGTTCGAGGCCGGGTTTGGGGCCGGACGGACCCGGCGCCGGGGCATTGGTGCTGGTGGCGCGATCGGCGGCTCCGATCTTGACGGCCTGGCCCCCGATCGCGCTGGAGCAGCCAGCGACCAGGAGCGCCGCGACGACCAGGCCGGCGAGTCGTCGTCGGCTCGGGGATCGCAACATGCGTGGCCTTGGCTTCCTCTGATGCCGGCGTATCCGGCTCCGTTCCGGCGCTGCGCCGGCGCGGTCGGAATTCCTCCGCCGCTGGAGGAGAACGGTACCGGCCCTGCTGGTCGCCCGGTCAGGCGTTCGCGGGATCGCGCAGCATCGTCGGCGTTCCGGAGCTCGACCGTCGTAACCACCAGCGCAGACCGGCGAAGCGGGCGGCGCCCACCAGAGTGTTGACGGCCAGGATCGCAATGAGACCGGCGGTTCCGTCGGCGTCGTTCAGGCGCGCCAGCACGATCGCCGAGATTGCCAGCCCGACGAGGGAGGTCGTGAACGCGACGAGTTGATCGGATCGGTTGTGCTGCGCTCCGTGCACGCCGAACGTCAGCGAACGGTGAGCGGCGTTGGTGACGAGCGTGGAGAGAAGCCAGGAGATGACCGAGGCGACCTGGGCTCCGGTGAGCTCGGAGATCGCCGCGAAGACCGCCAGCTGCAGAGCAGTGCCTGCCGAGCCGATCACGGTGAACCTGGCGCCCTGGTTGCGGACCGAATTCTGGTTGGTGCTCCGCCCGGTGGAGCCGGCACGCGTCATCAGTGGTTGCACCGACCCGAGCGAATCCATGGTCCCGACGGTCCCCGGCTCAGGAACGGATTGCGCGTGTGGCCGCTGTGCGGAGCCTAGGACGGGTTGACCGGCGCTGCCGTGGCGGACCCGACGGCTTCGTCGGCAGCCGAACTTTTGCGAAGATGAACACGTGCTGCCGCTTCTGGACACCCGGGTCACCTTCCCCACCGGCGATGTGGACGCCGACGGCGAGGTGTTGGCTGTCGTCGACCTCTCAGAATCCGATGGCGGCGGCGGGGTTGGTGTGATCACCGATGTCTCGCCGTTCCATCCTGTCGACCACGGCTGGCCCGACCAGGGTCCCGATCGGGGGATGCTGATCGTCGGCGGAGTACCGGTCGAGGTGCGGAATGTCGTTCTGGGAGCCACGCAGGGAACCAACGTGCTTTGCGGAGCTAAAATTCCGGTCCGCCGCGGCGAGCCGGGTTGGGCATTCTGGGTGGTGCACGTGCTGGCCGTGGGATCGCCGATTCCAGCCGTGGGCGAGCGGGTGCAACTGCGCGTCGACCCGGCCTACCGCGCGGCGCTGTCGATGGGCCACACCGGCTGCCACATCGCCGCCCTGGCGCTCAATGCAGCTCTGGCGGATCGGTGGCGCAAACCCGTCGCGCTCGACGGGCTCGGTCATCCGAACTTCGACCAGCACGCGCTCGCCGCCTCCATCATCTGTCCGTGCGGTTCGACGGATCGGTACCGTCTGGGAAAGTCGTTACGCAAGAAGGGCTTCGACAGCGCCGAGTTGCCCATCGACACCGTGCAGGCCAAGGCGAATGCCGTCCTGGAGCGCTGGGTGGCAGCGGGGGCGGCCATTCGGATCGAGTGCGACGGACCGGGCCTGACGGACCGGCGAACCTGGGTCTGCGACCTGCCGGACGGTCAGGAGCGCATTGCGTGCGGCGGCACGCATCCTGCCTCTCTTGCCGGGGTGGCGGCCATCGAGGTGCAGCTCCGACTCGACGACGCCGGGCTCACCATGGAGACCGCAGTCACGCTGGGCTGAGGCGACCGGCATCGTCGCGCTGATCAATCGGATGCGCTTCGTCCTCGGCCTCCCGCAGAACGCGAAGGATGTTGCCGCTGGTCAACCCGGCGAGTTCGTGGTCGCTCCAGCCTCGGTCGGCCAGCTCGATCAGCAACGCGGGGTAGGTCGAGACGTCTTCCAGGCCGGCCGGCAGCGCCTCGACCCCGTCGTAGTCGCCGCCCAGTCCCAGGTGCCGCGCGCCGACGAGCTCCCTGGCATGGTCGAGGTGATCGGCGACGTCGGCGAGGGTGGCAGTCGGCGCTGGATTTTGTTCCTCCCACCGTCGCAGCGCCTCGACCGCAGCCTGGTCGGGCGGAGTCTGCGCAGCCTGGGTGTAGACCGTCGACAAGGGCAGGCCCAGCTCCACCCGACGAGCGCTGTGCGCCGCCGAATGGTCCGCGCAGGCTTGGGAGACGAAGTCGGGCACGAACGTCGCCATCAGCACGCCGCCGTTGTCGGCCAGCCGGCGCAGCACGTCGTCCGGCACATCCCGGACGTGATCGGTCACGGCACGGCAGGACGAATGGGAGAAGATCACCGGCGCTGCCGAAACGTCCAGTGCCGCATGCATGGTCGACGGCGCGACGTGCGAGAGGTCGACCAGCATGCCGAGCCTGTTCATCTCCCGGACCACCTCATGCCCGAAGTCCGACAGCCCGCCGGCTACGGGCTCGTCAGTGGCCGCATCGGCCCAGGCGAGGCCGTCCTTGCGCGGATTCTGGTTGTGGGTCAAGGTCATGTAGCCGACCCCCAGCCGGCTCAGTATGCGCAGGACAGCGAGCGAACCGCCGATGCTGTGGCCGCCTTCGGCTCCCATCAGGGCGGCGATCCGGCCGGTGCCGATGACCCGCTCGACCTCCGCGGCCGTCCTGGCCGCCGCGAAGTATTGCGGATAACGGGCCAAAATGGCTGCCACACAATCGATCTGCTCCAGAACGGCGACCACCGACTCGCCGGGAGACAGGGTGCCGGGCACGTACACGGAAAAGAACTGGGCGCCGACGCCACCGGTGCGCAAACGCGGAATGTCGGTGTGCAGCAGTGGTTGTGCAACGGAGATATCCCTCGCAGCCAGGTCGTAGCCGACCTGCGTCCGGAGCGCCCAGGCGACATCGTTGTGCCCGTCGAGGATCGGATGTTCGGCCAGTAGACGGGAGATGCGCTGGAGCGACCGGCTGCCGGGACCGGTCATCGGGTCATTCTCGCAAGGCGGCCGGCAGCTTCGTCGATGACGTCATCCCGCTTGCAGAAGGCGAAGCGCACGAACGGCTTTCCGTCCACCGGGTGGTCGTGGAAGACCTCCTGCGGAACCGCGACCACGCCGGCGAGCCGCGGGAGATCCAAGCAGAATGCCATGCCGTCGGCCGGTCGATTCATCGACGCGGCAAGCTCCCGGATGTCGGTCACCACAAAATAGGTGCCTTGCGGGCGGTGCACCTGGAAACCGGCGGCAAGCAGTCCCTGGCACAGCCGATCCCGCTTGCGCTGCAGACTCTTTCGGAGCTCGCTCACCCAGCCCATCTCGTTTTCGAGGGCGTGGGCGATCGCGGGTTGGAATGGTGCGCCGCCCACATACGTGAGGAATTGTTTGGCCGCCCGGACCGCCGCGATCAACTCGGCGGGGCCGCAGGCCCAACCGATCTTCCAGCCGGTGACGTTGAACGTCTTTCCGGCGCTCGAGACCGTGATGGTCCGCTCGGCCATGCCCGGCAGGCAGGCAATCGGCAGATGAATGTCGCCGTCGAAGGTCAGGTACTCGTAGACCTCGTCGGTGACGACGAGCAGGTCGTGTCGTACCGCGAGGTCGGCGATACCTTGCAGCTCGGTCCTGGACAGCACGGTGCCGGTCGGATTGTGCGGACTGTTCAACAGGATCATCCTGGTTCGCGGTGTGACGGCTGCGGCCAATCGGTCCAGATCCAGAGCGAATCTGCCGTCGGCTGCTGGCCGCAGCGGAACCGACACGTGCCGGGCGCCCGACATCGCCACCACCGCGGGGTAGGAGTCGTAGTGCGGCTCCAGCATGATCACCTCGTCGCCGGACTGCACCAGGGCCAGCACGGCAGCGGCGATCGCTTCCGTTGCTCCGACAGTCACCAGGACCTCGGTGTCCGGGTCGAATACCTGGCCCCGATCCCGCAATCGGGCGGCGGCGATCGCTCGGCGCAGCTCCGGAGTTCCAGGACCGGGCGGATATTGGTTGTGCCCGTCCGCGATGGCGCGCTGCGCCGCCTCGAGCATGCCGGCCGGACCGTCACTGTCCGGGAAGCCCTGACCCAGGTTGAGAGCGCCGGTCGAGACCGCCAGCGCCGACATCTGGGCGAAGATCGTGGTGCGGAACGGCCGCAACGCCGGAACCAGGGGCATGACTGCATTCCTACCGCAACCACCTGGCCTGACGGATCCGGCCCCGACGATCTGGCCGGGATGAGCGCGGGATGAGCCCGGGTGGACTGCGGAGGCCGGACAATGGCCGCATGACCACGTTCCAGTATTTGACGGCCGCCGATGCCGAGCGGCGTCGGCGTCTGGTCCAGATGAAGATCATCGCGACCTCGATGCTGGGCGGAATCGCCGTTGTCTTCGTGGTCGCGTTCTCCCTGCAGGACCGGTATTCCTGGATGGGTTACGTACGCGCCGCCGCGGAAGCCGGCATGGTCGGCGCGATCGCCGATTGGTTCGCCGTCACCGCCTTGTTCCGCCGGCCACTGGGTTTGCCGATCCCGCACACCGCGATCATTCCGACGCGAAAGGACGCCATCGGCTCGTCGCTGTCCGAGTTCGTCGCGACGAACTTTCTGTCCGAAGAGGTGATCAGAGAGAAACTGGCCGGCTTCTCGATCGCTGCCAAGCTCGGTGGATTCCTGGCCTCGCCGGCCGGCACGGCCCGGATCACTGCGGAACTGGCGACCGCGGTGCGGGGCATGTCGAACGTGCTCGAGGACGACCAGGTCGCCGGTGTGCTCGAGGCGGTGGCCCGACGGAAGATCGCCGAGACCCAGATCGGACCGCCGCTCGGCCGGGTCGCGGCGGAAGTTTTCGCGCGCGGTGAGCACCATCCGCTGGTCGACTTCGTGATCGATCGGATGCACACCTGGATCCGGGACAACTACACGATGGTGTCGAGAGTCGTCTCGCAGCGTGCACCGTCCTGGTCCCCCAAATTCCTGGACGGCCTTGTCGCCGATCGGATCTATCGCGAGGTCGAAACCTTCGCTTTGGCCGTGAAGTCCGATCCGGATCACCAGTTGCGCAAGGCGTTGGACAAGTTCCTCGGCGAGTTCGCGGTTGACCTGCAGCACGACCCGGCGACCATGGCCAGAGCGGAGGCGATCAAGGAGCGCGTCATGGACAACGACCAGGTTCGAGTGCTTGCCGCAGGCGCCTGGCGATCCATCAAGGAGACCATTCTCGCGGCGGTCGACGATCCGGATTCTCCGTTGCGTCGCTCCGTGTCCGACGGCCTGATGGCGTTCGGTCGGCGGCTGCAGGAAGACGGGCCGACAGCCTCGAAAGTGGACCACTGGGTCGCCGACGCCGCGGGCTATCTGGCGCGCAACCATGCCAGGAGCATCACGGGCATCATCGACGAGACCATCGCCCGCTGGGACGGCGAAGCCACCAGCCGCAAGATCGAGCTGCAGGTCGGAAGGGACCTGCAGTTCATCCGGATCAACGGGACGGTGGTCGGTGCGCTGGCCGGACTGGTGATCTACACAATCGCCACCGCGGTGTTGTAGCGCCCGATCCTCGATCGGCGGGTGGCGGCAGTCGACGTCGGGAGCAGGATGGGGAACCATGCAATTCGTTCCGTTCACCCCCGCGACTCTGGCCTCGGAGTTGGCCGGATGGGTCGACCGACGGGTAGAGCGGCTTCGTTTCGAATCGAACCCCGGGAATCCGCAGCCGGGTCGGGTCTTCGGATTCGACGGCGCGCCAGAGGTAGGCACCGCGGAGTTGGCGGATCGGGTCGCGGAGGTGCTGCGGGGCGTCGGTCGACCGGTACTTCGGGCATCCACCGATTCCTGGTGGCGGCCCGCCGCTCTGCGCCTGGAGCTGGGTCGGCAGGATGTCGACATGCTGTTGACCGGCTGGGTCGACGTCGCCGCCCTTCGCCGGGAACTGTTCGGTCCGGTGGCAGCGGGCACGGGCACCTTCATCACCCGGTTGCGGGACCCGGTCACCGACCGCCCGATTCGACAACCCGCCGCGCCGACTCCCCCGGGAGCCGTCCTGCTGCTGGACGGACCGTTCCTGCTGGCCGCCGAGCTGCCCCTGGAAGCACTGGTGGGCGTGCAGGTCTCGACGAGGACTGTACGGCGCGGACTCGCGGCTGAAAATAGTTGGTGGGCCGCGGGTTTCGAGCGGTACGAGCGGGAATATCGGCCCAGCGAGCGGGCCGATGTGCTGCTCGCGTACGACCACCCGAGAGCACCGGCCGCGGCGGGCTTGCCGGACGACGCACGCCGATGACACGCGCGTCGGGCCTCCTTGAGGCCCGTGCTTGCAAGTGCTTGCGCCTGCAAGCAGACCTCGGTAGCTTGGAAGGAAGTCTGCGGCTCTGGCGGGTGCCGTAGCAACGAGCGGCAGTAGTGAACCAGCGGTAGCAGCGAACGAGCGGCGCGGCGAAGTGTGATGGGAGGCGCAGGTGGATCTGGGACCGGTGTTGGCGCCCGTCAAGGACCTCGGATCGTTCATCCGCGATCAGCGGACGAGCGCCCAGATTTCACTTCGCGGCCTGGCCGCCAAGGCTGGTGTGTCCAACCCGTACCTGTCCCAGGTGGAACGCGGCCTGCGCCGCCCCAGCGCCGACATCCTCGCCCAGATCGCGCGCGGGCTGTCGATCTCGGTCGAGTCGATGCTGGCTCGCGCCGGCATTCTGGAGACCGCCGGACCGTCCGAGGTGTTGCTGGCGATCCGGGCCGACGACGTGTTGACCGAACGACAGAAATCGTCGCTCATTGACGTCTACTCGGCGTTCCGCAAAGAGGCTGTCGCGATGGCTGCGTACGAACGAACCGAAATCGGTCGACCTGCTGTCGGCCAGAAGGAGAAGGAATCATGTCCCTGATCACGGATCTGCGTGCTGTGTCCGAAAATGCCGTCGAGCAACTCGCTGCTCGCTTCTCGGATCTGCCGAGGCCGCTGCTGGCCGCAATCGGCGCCGGCGATCTGGCGATCGAGCGCCTGGCCGAACTCCGCGAATCGCTCGGCGAATCGGTGTCCGACCGAGTCGGCGGCGGAGTTCCGGACGCCGCCGACTTTCGTACGGCCATGTCCGATCTTCCGTACCGAGCGCAGAAGATGGCCGCAGAGGCCGCAGGCAGCCTCGAGCAGTTCGCGATCGAAGCTCCTGGAAAGGCCCAGGAGCTGATCGCGCAACTCCCCAACACGCTGACCGAGATGCAGACCGCAGCACAGTCGTTGTCGCCGGATGCCGTCAAGCAGACAGTCGAGGCCTACACCCAGTTGGTGGGGACGATCTACGGGAACCTGGCGGATCGGGGCGACCAGACGTGGACCAAGGGGCGCGCTTCCGGCTCGCGCCCTGGCACTGTGGTCGAGGCGGTGCGGGTTCGGCCCACGACGACGCCAGAGCCGGTCAGCGAGCCGGCGCCGGCAACACCGCCGGAACCGACGACCCGTCCGAATGAGTCGAAGGTCCGGGCGCCGCGCCGTGCCGCGCCGCAGCCTGCCGGACCGCCGGCCACGGGGTTGTCGGTGCCAGGCTCGGGTGTGGCCCCCGAGACGACGGCGACCGCTGACATGCCGACCGCAGAGCCAGCGAACGCAGGGACGGCGAACACAGAACCAGCGAACGCTGCCGGCACGCGTACCGAAGTGGCAGGTAAGAAAGCGACCCGCAAGCCCGCTGCGAACAAGCCGGTCGTGCCCAGGTCGCCCACCTTGAAAGTCACCGACAAGCCCGGTGCCGACATGCCGGTTGTCACTCCGATCCAGGAGAACTGAGCGGTAGCTCGACCCGGTCGCCCACGTACTCTTGACCCATGCACCCGCCTCTGGACCTCATCTCGCCGGTGGTGACGGCGATCATGCTGGCGTTGGGTATCGGTGGAGCTCTGCTCGGCGTATTCGCCGTCGTCGATGCCGCCAGCCGTCGGCCCGATGCGTTCGCCGCGGCGGACAGGCAGACCAAGGGCGTCTGGAGCGGCATCACTGCCGCCAGCGCGATCGTGTCCGTGCTGGGGCTGTTGACCGCCGGCCCGTTCGACGCGCTGTCGCTACTCTGGCTGGCCGCGCTGGTCGGAGAACTGGTCTATCTGCTCGATGTCCGGCCGAAGCTGCGAGAGGTACAGCGCGGCTCGCGCTGGTAACGCCCGTCGATGTGCGCCGAGTGTGGCGGAGTCCGGCCGTCCGCCCACCCGTGCACCCAGCCGATCAGCTCGGCCATATCAGGCGGCAGAAATGCGGCTCACAGCAATAGCGGCAGGGCACAGGGGATAACGCGGGTCAGGAATCCGCCGCAGCGCCGCTCTCCGGAGCGTCGGCTTCCGCTGCAGCAGCCTCGGCAGCTTCGGCGGCCAGGCGCCTGGTCTCCCGACCGAAGGAGATTCGGATCTCCGTCTCGGCGTCTCCGCGGCCCACCCAATTCGCACCCTCGACGCTCTTTCCGGGTTCGAGATCTTTGTAGACCTCGAAGAAGTGCTGGATCTCGAGCCGCTCGAAGATCGACATGTCGCCGATATCCTGCAGATTCGCCTGCCGGGGATCATTCGCAGAGACGCAGAGAACCTTGTCGTCGGGCCCCTTTTCATCTGTCATCCGGAACATGCCGATCGCCCGGGCCAGAATCAGGCAGCCGGGAAAAGTGGGTTCGGACAATAGAACGAGGGCGTCCAGCGGATCGCCGTCCTGGCCCAAGGTGTTGTCGATGAAGCCGTAGTCGGCCGGGTACTGCGTTGCCGTGAAAAGGGTCCGATCCAACCGGATCCGACCACTGTGGTGGTCGACTTCGTACTTGTTGCGACTGCCCTTGGGAATCTCGATGGTGACGTCGAACTCCACCGCTCGTACCTTCTCTCGCCTCTTTGCGATCGACCCACCGGGTCGAATCACCACCGGTCGGATGATCGTAACTGCTCGGGGAAGAAGCCGACCGGCCATGCACCGATCGCTGCGACAATCCCCGTGGCGCCACATCGCACCGTGCGCTTACCCTGACAGACTCTAGTCTGGGGTCGGTCGGCGAAACCGCTGTTCGGCCGACGGCAGCGCTGGGCGGGCGAGGGTTCGATCACACCGGGTCGTGCGTTCCACCCACGGCGGTCCCGGAACAGGTTGGAATTTCAGCAGGAGTGGAACCCGGGAAGTGACCGTGGGGAATCGACAGGCGCGTACCGGGCACTCGCGGTACAGGGCAAGGGAGGGTTCGGTGTCGGAAAGCCATGCGGCCGGCCGCAGAACAACTGTCATCGTCATCACGGTGATTCTGCTCGCGTCCGCGGCGGCAGCGGCCTACATCGTTTGGCCGCGTTCACCGAAGGCGACCAGCACTTCAGCCATCAGCGTCGTGACTGCGCCCCCGACGATCGACGCCGTCGATCCACCGATTCCCGTGCCCGCAGCCGAGATCAAGCCGATCGCGATCGCTGCGGGGAAGGCGCCGACCGCGGCGGGGATCGCGAAGATCCTCAAGCCCGTGCTGGCCAATGCGGGACTGTCCAGATACACCGGCACGGTTGTCGATCCGGCCAACGGCAAGGTGCTGTGGAACGTAGGTTCCACCACGGCGTCCCAGCCCGGATCGACCGCGAAACTGCTCACTGGAGCCGCTTTGCTCACCAAGGTGAAACCGACAGAACGCTTCGTCACCACAATCGTCAGGGGACCGAAGGACGGCGACGTCGTGTTCGTCGGCGGCGGGGACGTGACGCTGTCCGCCCGCTCGACAGGCGTGGCGACGGTCTATCCGGGAGCAGCCACGGTGGCGCAACTGGCCGCCCAGGTCGCCTCATCGGGGTACAAGGTCAAACAGATCTATGTCGACACCAGGTACTGGACCGGCAACGACATGGCCGACGGGTGGGATCCGACCGACATCCAACAGGGCTTCACCACCAGGATGCAGGCCTTGATGGTCGACGGGGACCGCACCGACCCGGCCAAGGAAGCCTCGCCGCGGACCGGCGCCCCCGCCGTCACAGCGGGCAAGGCGCTCGCGCGAGCTCTCGGAGATGCCAACCTGCCCGTCAGCGCAGGGAACGCGCCCAAGGGCGCGACGGTGCTCGCAACCGTTTCCTCGCAGCCGATGTCGGTGCTGCTGTCGCAGGCCCTGCTGAACTCGGACAATGTGCTGGCCGAGGCGCTGGCCAGGCAGGTCTCCATCGCATCGGGTGGCGCGCCCAGCTTCGAGGGCGCTGCCCAGGCGATCACCTACGCGCTGAAGGATCTGGCGCTGGACACCGTCGGGCTGACGCTTGCCGACGGCTCCGGTCTGTCGCACCGGGACATGGCCCCGACATCGCTGCTCGGCGCCGTGATGACGATGGCTGTCAGTGGCAAGGTTCCGGTGCTGCGCGGTCTGCTGGCCGGCCTGCCGGTCGCCGGGGTGACGGGCACGCTGAGCAAGGCCGAAGGTCGGTTCGCGGCGCCGCAGTCCAAGGCCGGGGTCGGCTGGGTGCGGGCGAAGACCGGCACGATCGATTTCACCTACGCACTGGTGGGCTACGTGCCGGACGTCGATGGCCGAATCCTGGTCTTCGCCCTGAATTCCAATGGCGTCTTCAGCAGTGGGCCACATCCGACCCGGCCCGCGCAGGATGCCTTTTCGGCTGCGCTGCGCACCTGTGGATGCAGCTGAGGCGACGAGCGCCGGCCCTGTTGACGGTGGGCCGAGCCAGTCGGACCCCAGTCGGAATCCCTGGGCGACCCGGACCCAGGGGCCCTGTGCTCTACCGTGGAGCAATGGCTGCCGACGCGATCGATTGGGCTGCTGCCGTCCGCGCCGGGCAGCGGTTGGCTCCGGCCGGGCCACGCCTCTCGCCGAGCCAGGCACGGCATGTCGTCCAGGACCTGCAGGCCTACTCGGCCAGGGCAGAACTCATCGTCCGCGACACCACCGGACTCGGGCACGGGCTTCCGGTGCAACTCGCGCACATCGTCGACCGGCCGCGCTGGGTCGAGGCCACCGCGCAGGGCATGGCAGAGCTGACCGCCCCCCTGACGGCGAAACTGGCCGGCAAGCTCGGGCATGCTCCCGGCGCCAAGGCGGTTGCAGGTGCTCAACTTGGTGTCGTCCTTGGGTTTCTTTCCAGCCGAGTGCTCGGTCAGTACGACCCGCTGTCCGGCGGGGACGCTCACCCCGAATCGGGTACGCGCGCGCAGGGCCGGCTGTTGCTGGTGGCGCCGAACATAGTTTCGGTGGAGCGGGAGCTGAAGGCTGACCCGGCCGACTTCCGGATGTGGGTGTGTCTGCACGAGAGCACCCATCGGCTGCAGTTCACCGCGGTGCCCTGGTTGCGCGATCATTTCAAGAACCTGGTCGGGGAGTTCGGCGAGGCCGCCGACACCGATGCCGGCGTGCTGCTCGGTCGGCTGGTCGGCGGGCTCAAGAGCAATCAGAAGGGCGGCGCCGGCGGGAAGTCCTCGTGGATCGAGGCCATCCAGACACCTGAGCAGCGAGTGGTCTTCGACCAGTTGATGGCCTTCATGACGTTGCTCGAAGGTCACGCCGATTATGTGATGGACGCGGTCGGACCCGTCGTCATTCCATCGGTGGGCGCCATTCGCGAATCGTTCACGGCCCGTCGCATGCGCGGCCGGGGACCGTTCGATCGGATCCTGCGATCACTGCTGGGCATGGATATGAAATTGGCGCAGTACGTCAAGGGCGCCGCTTTCGTCGGGGCGGTGGTCGAGGAGGTCGGCATGGAGGCGTTCAACACCATCTGGACCTCTCCGCAGACGTTGCCGACCCGGGCGGAGACCACCGATCCGGCCAGCTGGATCGCTCGGGTCCTGTAGCCGTTCGGACCCGGACCGGGCAGTTTTGTCGCCCGGAGGGTTTCGGTGATGATCGTCGGCATGAGCATCGAGAAGGTCCGGGCAGCGGTCCTCGGGTGGATGGAGAACTTTGCCGATCCGGGCGTACCGGTGACGATCGCCTGCTCCGGTGGAGCCGATTCTCTGGCACTGGCCATCGGGGCCATCGGTGTGATCGACGAAGTCCGACTCGACGCAGTCACGGTGGACCACCGACTGCAGGAAGGCTCCGGGCAGCGCGCGATCGATACCGCCGCGCAGTTGCACCAGCTCGGGTACCGGACGGTGCGGATCGTCGCGGTGACGGTCGGAACCGACGGCGGCCTCGAGGCTGCCGCGAGGAGCGCCCGCTACCAGGCGCTGCGCCCGGAAGGTGGCGGGGTTGCCCTGCTGGCGCATACCGCCGACGACCAGGCCGAGACGGTGCTTCTCGGTCTAGGCCGGGGTTCCGGACCTCGTTCGGTCGCCGGAATGACCCCGTGGCGACGGCCTTGGGGTCGACCGCTGCTGAACCTGCGCCGGAGCGACACCGAGAGTGCCTGTCGTGAGGCACAGGTCGAGTTCTGGACCGACCCGCACAACGTCGATCCCGCCTTCACCCGGGTGCGGCTGCGGCAAGAAGTGCTTCCGCTGCTGGAGGACGTGTTGGGGGGCGGGGTGACGCCGGCTCTGGCCCGTACCGCGCAGCTGCTGGCCGAAGACCTGGAGGCATTGGACTTCCTGGCTGCCCGGGTGCTCGCGCAGGTGTGGGAGGCCGGCGGGGTGGTGGACCTCGCCGGCCTGTCCCAGCACCCAGTGGCGCTGCGGCGCCGGGCGCTGCGGGCCTGGGCCGGCGCAATCGGCGCGAAGGCACTGTCCGCCGACCACCTGTTCCGGTTGGATGCGCTGGCCATGGGTCGGCGGCGCTTCGGTGCGGTCAGGCTCCCCGGAGCGATGGATGCGGTTCGGACGGGCAGCACGCTGCGAGCGGTTCCGGCGCAGTGAGCCCGGGCAAGGGCGGACAGAGCGCATCCGGAGGCGAGCCGGATGAGTTCCCGCAGCCGGAAGCGAGCCGGCACGTTCCTCGGTGGACGACGACCTGCGCGCAATGGCAGGCTGGGACAGGACCGCCGTCGGTGGTCGCGATCAAATCGGTCCGCCGGTGCGTCGACTGCGGATCCCACTCAACTTGGGGAGACGTGTGTCCGGCATCCCGGCAACCACAGCTTTGACGACTGTTCTGAGTTCCGAGGATGCCGTGAGGCAAGGACCCGGGGATGCCGATCCCGGCGTGCCGCACGGTTATCTGGGCGAATTGGCTGCCACGCTGATCCCCGCAGAGGTGTTGGCTGCGAAGATCAAGCAACTCGCTGCGGCCGTCGCTGCAGATCACACCGGGAACACTCCGCCGTTGCTGGTGTGCGTGCTCAAGGGCGCGGTGATGTTCGTCACCGACTTCGCGAGAGCGCTCCCCATCCCCTCGGAACTGGAGTTCATGGCGGTCAGCTCGTACGGTTCGGCCACCTCGTCATCGGGCGTCGTGCGAATCCTCAAGGACCTGGATCGAGATATCACCGGCCGCAGGGTGGTCATCGTCGAGGACATCATCGACTCCGGACTCACCTTGTCGTGGTTGCAGAAGAACCTGCAGACCCGAGGACCGGCCTCCATCGACATCGTGGCACTGCTGCGCAAACCTGAAGCAGTCAAGGTCGACGTCCAGGTCAAATATGTGGGCTTCGACATCCCCACCGATTTCGTCGTCGGGTACGGGCTGGACTTCAACGAGAGATACCGGGACCTGCCATTCGTCGGCCTGCTCGGCGAGCACATGTACAGCTGACCGAAGCGGGCCGGGTCGGCTATCGAGCGGAACGGTTCCTGCTGCTCAGGGCGGGTTCACGCCCTCGGCGGAAGACGCGGGGAACCATTCGGGTGCGCGGTACGCTCAACGTACTGGTCGCGCCCCGCGAATCCGTCGATCCACCCCGCTCCGGTCGAGCTTGGTACCCGGTCGTTCGGAACAGTTCGGAACAACGGACACGGCCCCTGAGAATCGTCTACGCGTGCGTTGCAGATCGGGCGGGGATTCCTTCCCGGCCGGGGCGTCTGCGACGTCCGTCTTCTGCACGTCCGATTTCTGGAGAAAGGGTGGAGGCCGCCTGCGGCCGAACGCCACATGGACCGTAAGCGCCTGATCCGCTCACCTCTGCTGTGGATAGCTGTCGCAGTCGTGCTCTACCTCATGTACTCCTACCTGTCGGACGACACCAGGAACTACAAGACAGAGCCGACTTCCGTGGTGCTTTCCCAGCTGTCGAGCGGCAACGTGAACAAGGCGATCATCGACGACAAGGAGCAGCGGGTCCGGTTGGACCTGAAGAACCCGGTCGACGGCACCAGCCAGATGTACGCGCTGTACCCGGATGCGGCTTCCGACGACGTGTTCCAGGCTGTCCAGAAGGCCAAGACCGACACCTACGACACGCAGGTCACGAGCGGGTCCAGCCTGTTCTCCCTGCTCATCTATCTGATTCCCATCGGTTTGATCCTGCTCTTCCTGCTCTGGATGATGAACAACGCGCAGGGCGGTGGCAACAAGGTTCTCTCCTTCGGCAAGTCGAAGGCCAAGTTGCTCAACAAGGACATGCCGCAGACGAAGTTCACCGATGTCGCCGGCGCCGACGAGGCGGTCGAGGAACTCGACGAGATCCGGGACTTCCTGCAGAATCCGGCCCGCTATCAGGCGCTCGGCGCCAAGATCCCCAAGGGTGTGCTGCTGTACGGGCCGCCTGGAACCGGAAAGACCCTGTTGGCCCGCGCGGTGGCCGGTGAGGCCGGTGTGCCGTTCTACACGATTTCCGGATCGGACTTCGTGGAGATGTTCGTCGGAGTCGGGGCTTCGCGGGTTCGCGATCTGTTCGAGCAGGCGAAGGCCAATTCGCCGGCCATCATCTTCGTCGACGAGATCGATGCCGTCGGCCGGCACCGCGGGGCTGGAATGGGCGGCGGCCACGACGAGCGCGAGCAGACCTTGAACCAGCTGCTGGTGGAGATGGACGGGTTCGAGACAAAGGGCGGCATCATCCTCATCGCGGCCACCAACCGGCCCGACATCCTGGATCCGGCGTTGCTCCGTCCTGGCCGTTTCGACCGGCAGATCCCGGTGGGGCAGCCCGATCTCAAGGGCCGACAGGCGATTCTCGCGGTGCATTCCAAGGGCAAGCCGTTCGCCCAGGACGTCGACTTCCTGCCGCTGGCGAAGCGGACTGTCGGCATGTCCGGCGCTGATCTGGCCAACGTGATCAACGAGGCCGCGCTGCTGACGGCACGTACCCACGGCACGCTGATCACCAATGCAGCGCTCGAGGAGTCCGTCGACCGGGTGGTCGGCGGGCCGGCCCGCAAGGGCAAGATCATCTCCGAGAAGGAACGCAAGATCACCGCGTACCACGAGGGAGGCCACGCCTTGGCGGCGTGGGCGATGCCCGACCTGGAGCCGGTCTACAAGGTGACGATCATGCCGCGCGGACGCACCGGTGGCCACGCCCTGGTGGTGCCCGAGGACGACAAGGGTTTGATGACCCGTTCCGAGATGATTGCCCGGCTGGTGATGGCCCTTGGTGGCCGCGCCGCCGAGGAACTCGTCTTCGCCGAACCCACGACAGGCGCATCGTCCGACATCGCCCAGGCGACCAAGATCGCCCGCGCCATGGTCACCGAATACGGCATGTCCGCCAAGCTGGGTGCTGTCAAATACGGCACCGGCGACGATGAGCCGTTCCTCGGCCGCACCTACGGACATTCGCCGGACTACTCGATCGAGGTCGGATCCGAGATCGACGGCGAGGTGCGAGCCCTGATCGATGCGGCGCACACCGAGGCGTGGTCGGTCCTCAACGAATACCGGGACGTTCTGGACGAGTTGGCATCGAAGCTGCTCGAGCGGGAGACGTTGGACCGGAAGGATCTGCAGATCCTCTTCTCCTCCGTGGTGAAGCGGCCGCGCATCACCACTTTCGACGACTGGGGTCAGCGCACACCTTCGGATCGGCCACCGATCAAGACGCCAGGTGAACTGGCCGTCGAACGCGGGGAACCGTGGCCACCGCCGGCGCTCCAGAAGGCGCCGGTTCCGGTCGGCGCAGCCAACGGCATTGCCGCCGCCAACGGCGGTCCCGGCAGCAACGGCGGTCCCGCAGCCAACGGCGGCCCCGGCAGCAACGGCGTTCACGGGACCAACGGCGGACCCGGCGGTCAGATCTATCCCTATCCCCAGCCGCAGGTCGGAGCGCCGGCCGGTGGGTATCCGTATCCCGGTTCGACGCAGTACAACCAGCCGCAGGCAACCGGGCAGCCGTCGAACTGGACCGGCGGTGTGCTGCCGGGACCGCTGGCGCCGCTGCCCGGCAACGGCTGGGCTGCCAACGGCTATCCCAACGGTCCGGCCCAGCCCGCCCCTGGGCAGCAGAGCGGCCGATCCGGTCGGCCCTCTTCGCAGACCGGTGGTCATCGTGCCCCGGAGCCGCCCCGCGACCGCGCACCGGGTACCCGTGATCAAGGTGAGCAAGGTCAGCGCAATCAGGATGGACCAATCGACCCGTGGGCGCCGCCGGGCGATCAGCGCAGGTGACGGCGGACTTCCGGCCCAGCTTCGATCAACCGCGGGTGGAGGCTGCGGTTCGTGAGCTGTTGATCGGAATCGGCGAGAACGTTGATCGGGACGGTCTGAAGGACACTCCTGCTCGGGTGGCACGGGCGTACGCCGAACAGTTCGGTGGGCTGTACAGCGATCCCGACGAGGTGCTCGCCACCGTCTTCGCCGAAAACCATTCTGAGATGGTGTTGGTCCGGGACATTCCGATGTATTCGACCTGCGAGCACCATTTGGTGCCGTTCTTCGGTTCTGCGCACGTCGGTTACATTCCGGGTAGGGACGGCAAGGTGACCGGGCTGTCCAAGCTCGCCCGCGTCGTGGAGGGCTACTCCAAGCGTCCGCAGGTCCAGGAACGGCTGACAACCCAGGTGGCGGAAGCGCTGGTCGAGCGGCTGGAGCCGGCCGGAGTGATCGTCGTCATCGAGGCCGAGCATCTGTGCATGGCGATGCGCGGCATTCGCAAACCAGGGGCTATCACCACCACCTCCGCGGTTCGAGGGATCTTCCAGACCCGGGCGAGCACCCGCGCCGAGGCGATGAGCCTGATCACGGGTCGGTGAGATCGATGCCGACGCTGTATCCGGTCGCTGGGCCCAGAGCCTGGGTCTTCGGTGTGTTGAACGTGACGCCCGACTCGTTCTCCGACGGCGGGCGGTGGCTACATACCGATGCGGCCATCGGCCGCGGGGAGGAACTGGCTCGGCAGGGGGCGGACGTGGTGGATGTCGGCGGTGAATCGACCCGCCCTGGCGCCCATCGGGTCGATGCGGAGACAGAGGCCTCCCGGGTGGTCCCGGTGATCCGCGCCTTGAGTGCACAAGGCATCCCCTGCTCGGTGGACACCACCCGGTCGCAGGTGGCGGACGCCGCGCTACGGGCCGGAGCACTGATCGTGAACGACGTCTCCGGCGGACAGGCGGACTCGGCGATGGCGGAGGTGGTTGCCGCATCGGGCGCGCCGTGGATCCTGATGCACTGGCGCGGTCATAGCGCGCACATGCAGGAGCAGGCTGATTACGGCGATGTGGTTGCAGAGGTGTCGGCTGAGTTGATGGTGCAGGTCGAGCGGGCGCTGGCGGCCGGGGTGAACGAGCGGAGCTTGATCCTCGATCCGGGACTGGGGTTCGCGAAGAACGCCGACCACAACTGGGAGCTGCTGCGCCGCCTGGACGCTGTGATCCGCCTCGGATTTCCGGTGCTCGTGGGAGCGTCCAGGAAGAGGTTCCTCGGCCAGCTGTTGACCGATCGCGATGGTGAGTTGCGTCCCCCTCCTGGCCGGGAGGCGGCTACGGCTGCTGTCTCGCTCCTGGCCGCCCGGTCGGGCGCTTGGGCCGTTCGGGTGCATGAACCGCGACCCACGAGGGATGCGCTCGAAGTACTCGCGGAATACCGGCAACCCGGGCATGGCCGCACCGATCAGGACGGTTCCGGCTCCAGCGGGTCGGGCCGCGCCGAGCCCCTCGGGATGGTCGTGGCGCACGCTCCCGGTTCGACCTTCGACGTCGAAAAATCGGGAGAGATCGAGAAACCAGGAGAGATCGAGAATGGCTGATCGCATCACGCTGACCGGCCTGAACCTGTACGGCCACCACGGTGTCTTCGAGTCCGAGAAGCGGAACGGGCAGCAATTCGTCGTCGACATCACGGTGTGGTTGGAACTGACCCTGGCAGCTGCGACCGACGACCTGACGGCCACGGTCAACTACGGCGAGCTGGCGCAGTTGGCCGCCGACATCGTGGCCGGTCCGCCGCGGGATTTGATCGAGGCGGTCGCGGCAGAGATCGCAGACGCCGTTGTGCGGGCCTATCCGGTGCACGCGGTCGAGGTGACGGTGCACAAACCCGCAGCCCCGATACCACTGGATTTTGCCGATGTCGCGGTGACGATTCGCCGTTCGACGAAACGTTCGGGCGCGGTGTGAGTCGCGCCGTGCTGTCGATGGGGTCCAACCTCGGGGATCGGCGGCAGCATCTGGCCGATGCCGTTGCTGCGCTTGCGTCCGACGTCCTCCGGGTGTCGTCGGTGTACCGCACGCCGCCTTGGGGGCCGGTGCCGCAGGACGACTTCTACAACATCGCCGTGCTGGCCGAGCGGACCGATCCCGATCCGCGGAGCTGGCTCGAGGTTGTCCGGCAGCTCGAGGGCGCGGCCGGGCGGGTGCGCGGGGTGCGCTGGGGACCACGAACCCTGGATGTGGATGTGATCGTCGTCGAGGGGGTCGTCTCCGCGGATCCGGAGCTCACCCTGCCCCATCCGCGGGCGCACGAGCGGGCGTTCGTGCTCGTGCCGTGGCAGGAGATCGAGCCAAGCGCAGCACTGCCCGGATACGGGCCGATCGCCGAGTTGCTGGCCGATCTGGATGTCGGCGATCTGGCGGTGGTCGGACATGTCGGCTGAGCGCCGCCTGCCGCCCGCTGACAGGATGGGTCCGACCCGACCGCGCGACCTCGTCACGGTCGCAGTGGTGTGTGCAGTGCTGGGTTACCTGCTGGTGCGGTTCAACTATGGCCGGATTCCGCCGTTGCCGCGATTGGCCGGGCTGGCCGCTGCCGTGCTCGGAGTGGCCGAGGCAATCTTCGGTCACGGGTTGCGTGCGCGGATCCAGGCCGATCGGTCGAGCGGATCCGGCCGGGACAAGCCGCCGGTCCCGCCCCTGACCGCCGCTCGAGCTGTGATGACTGCCAAGGCGACCGCCCTGGCCGGCGCAGCTCTGGCCGGGCTCTGGATCGGGTTGCTGGTGTACGTGGTTCCCGACTCCGACATGATCACCGCGGCCCGTTCGGATACGGCCACCGGCGCGCTGGGGCTCGGCGGCGCTGCCGTGATGTTGCTCGGTGCGTTGTATCTGGAATTCTGTTGCCGGGCGCCATCTGATCCGGAGGGCAGCAATCCCAGCTCTCGCTGAGAACGCTGTGCAGCGTGCGACAGATCGCCGGATCAGCTGTCGGCCGACCGCGGTCGGCATCTTCGGCGCAGCGGGTGAATCGCTCGGCGTTGCCGGCGGCGCAGTTCGGCGGCCCGACGCCACTGGCCCCGGTAACCTTCTGGCCATGACTCCCGTCGACAACCGTCCGCGTCGAGGGGCGTTACCGGTCGGCTTGCGAATGTGGTTGGGGCTCGCCTTCGTGCTCGCGGCAACGGCCACTGTGCTGGCGGCGGTCTCGGTCCAGGTGGCCTGGCTGCGGTTGGGCGACGTGCTGGGGGTGTGGGCCGCGCTGATCGGCGCCTTCGCCTTGGCCTGGTCACGCAGAGATGTTCAGGCAGCGGAATCCCGCACGCAGGAGAGCAAGATCACCTATCAACTGGAATTGCAACGGGAGATCAGTGCTCGGCGTGAACACGACGTCGCCGTCACAGAGGAAGCACGGAAAGTGGCCGACAATCGCCACAGTGCCGAACTTGCGCAGTTGCAGGACCAATTGCACCGGCTCAACACGACGTTCTCCGGATTGCTGGACGGAGATCTGCACTTCGAACGGATGACGTTGTCGGCCGAGTCGAGCAGGGTTCGGCAGGTGGGGGACAGCGGTCGAAGCAGGAATGACGGAAGGGGCGGCCCGGGTCAACTCGAGAGCGGAACCGTTTCTGCCGATGAACTCCAGGGCGCCCAGGGCGGCGCGGCCCTCCCAATTCATCGTGGAGCGCAGAGTCGGACCGTTCCGGAGGCCGAATCGGAGGAGCAGCATGCCGTTCGGGACGACGACACCGTGCAATTTCCGAAGAACACATTCGTCAGCGGTGCGCGAAGGTTCTCGTCCTCCGTGATCGATGCGGTCGACGGACTCCCTGATCCGCTGGACCTGCCCGATCCGCTGGGACGGAAACCGTTCGCTGTCCAGGGCACAGTCCTCGATCCCACCGACAGCGCCCCAGCGGCAGCCGGTCCTACCCTCGGCCAAGTCCGGTCGGCGACCATTCGAGCGGGCGATGCCGCCGGGGAAGCTTCGACCTCGAACCGACCAAGTTCGCAAACGTCATCCCCAGCAACAACTTCCGCAGAAGCGCCGGTCGTAGGAACGTCTTCCGTGGAACCGCCGATCGCAGATGAGCCGACTGCGGACCTACTCGCACCCGACATCGAGCAGGGGCACACCGACGGCATTTCGGTGGCCCGTCTGGTGGCTGCCTACGGCGCTTCCGATAGCGCTCCGCGCCGCCGCCGCCGCGCCGAGGACTGATCTCGCGGCAGCTCCAGACGGGGAACCGGACGAGCGATCAGTCGCGCTCAGCGCCGAAGGCCCGATCCAGTTCGTCGATCAGACGCGTCCGGATGATTTGCCCGGCCGTTGCGAAATCTCGCTGAGCCGCAACATATTCCGCTTTTCCGCTCGGTGTCTCGATGGGAATGGGACGATAGCCGAGTTCGCTGAGATCATAGGGTGACGCCCGCATGTCCACTTCTCGAATCCGCTTGGCGAGGCTGAAGCAGTCCAGCAGCAGGCCGCTGGACACGATCGGCAACAGGCGGTACGCCCACTTGTACAGGTCCATCGAAGCGTGCAGACACCCTGGCTGTTCCAATCGGTCCCGCGACTCGAGGTCAGGGGCGAGGAGGTTCCTTGGTCGGGCGGCCGGCGTGAAGAACCGAAAAGCATCGAAATGCGAACAGCGAATTTGATTGTCACGCACGACGTCATCGGTGCCCTGCCGGCCCAGCCGAAGCGGCCAGCTGTCATGGCGGGGCTGGTCGGCCTGGAACACCATCGCCCACTCGTGCAGGCCGAAGCAGCCGAGCTGGAGGGTCGCGCGCCTGGTGTTGCTCAGAAGTCGGCGGATGAACTGCACACTTGGACCGCGCTCGGCGAAGAAGCGATCTGCGTCGGCCGTCACCGCGGTCGTCGGATCTGGTGACACCTCTACGACCCGGTGAAATCGCCAGTCGGCACGCTCCGCCGCGTCGAGCAGAGCGATACCGGCGCCTGGGTGCCAGCGGCGCAGTGCAGCAGGACGAAGCGAGTAATACGTGAACAGAAAATCTTCCACAGGATGGGCCCGACCCACCGACGTTCTCGATCGGTGATCGGAAGTCAGGGAGTCGACATCCTGGTGATGGCGCTCCTGCATCGCAGTCCATTCCGACCTGGCCAGAACGACGTCGGTTCCCGGAATCGGCACATTCTTGGTGATTCTTGGCGTTCCGGCAGAAATGATGCCCATTGGTATCGAGGTCGATCGCACCGACTTATTGTCCCTCGAAAGTTTCCGGTTCGACGCCCGCTCGGTAGCGAAGAAGGCGTTTCACCACCGTCGGCCCGCGCGCACGGCCGGAGTGCGCGCCGCTGTCGGCAACGTATCCTTGACGACTGTGAGCTCTGTATCCGGCGGTCCAGAAGAGGGCGCCAACACCGAAGACCTGCCCGAACAGATGCGAGTTCGCCGTGAGAAGCGCACTCGAATGTTGAGCGAAGGAATTGACCCCTACCCGGTCGGGGTCGCCCGCACTACGGGTCTGGCCGAGCTTCGCGCCGAGTTCCCCGATCTCGAGCCCGATGTCCATACCGGAAAGGTGGTCGGCGTCACCGGTCGCGTCATCTTCCTGCGGAACTCCGGCAAATTGTGTTTCGTCACCCTCCGCGAGGGTGGCGCCGGCGATACGGGCACCGAAATGCAGGTGATGGTATCGCTGGCCTCGGTCGGGCCGGAGTCGTTGGCCGCCTTCAAATCGGATGTGGATCTCGGTGACCATCTTTTTGCCACCGGTGAGGTGATCGCCTCTCGGCGCGGCGAGCTCAGTGTGCTGGCCGATTCGTGGCAGTTGGCGGCCAAGTCGCTGCGGCCCCTACCGGTGGCGCACAAGCCGTTGTCGGAGGAAAACCGCGTCCGGCAAAGGTATGTGGACCTGATCGTCCGTCCACAGGCCCGCCGCAACGTGGAGGAGCGCGCGTTGGTGAACCGTTCGCTGCGGGACACCCTGCACGGTCGGAACTTCCTGGAAGTCGAGACCCCGATGTTGCAGGTGTTGCACGGAGGTGCCGCGGCGAGGCCGTTTCGAACACACATGAATGCCATGGACATGGAGCTGTTCCTGCGAATCGCACCCGAGCTGTATCTCAAGAGGTGCGTGGTCGGAGGTATCGACCGGGTGTTCGAGATCAATCGCAACTTCCGGAACGAGGGCGCGGATTCCTCACACTCGCCGGAGTTCGCGATGCTCGAAACGTATCAGGCCTATACGGACTACAACGGCATGGCGGAACTGACCCGCACCTTGATCCAGAACGCGGCGATCGCCGTTTTCGGCTCCACCACCGTCTCGCACGTGGACGGCTCGGCATTCGATCTCGGTGGTGAATGGGCCGCCATTACCTTGTTCGGCTCACTGTCCGACGCTCTTGGCGAGCACGTGGATGTCGCGACGCCGATGTCGCGCCTGGTGGAGTTGGCGGAGAAGTTCGACGTCGCGGTCGCTGCGCACTACGGACCCGGCAAACTCGCCGAGGAGTTGTTCGAAGCACTGGTTGTCGAAAGCCTGGTGCAGCCAACCTTCGTTCGCGATTTCCCGGCGGAAACCTCGCCGCTGACAAGGGGTCACCGGCACAGTCCCGGACTTGCGGAAAAGTGGGATCTCTACATCCGCGGTATCGAAACTGCGACCGCATATTCCGAGT
Organism: Nakamurella sp.; assembly: GCA_050999445.1. Lineage (GTDB taxonomy): Bacteria > Actinomycetota > Actinomycetes > Mycobacteriales > Nakamurellaceae > Nakamurella. The sequence goes on from JBPCPG010000369.1 coordinate 25,096, forward strand.
TGGTCGATCCGGTCGTGCAGCGGGAGCGCTTTGTCGATCAGGCGCGATTCGCTGGTATGGGCGACGTCGAAGCCATGGCCCTGGACGAGGATTTCCTGCGAGCCATGGAATACGGGATGCCACCGGCCGGTGGGATGGGTATGGGTGTTGACCGGTTGTTGATGGCACTGACCGGTTTGGGAATCAGAGAGACCATCTTGTTCCCGTTCGTTCGTCCTGGGGACTGATTCCCAAGGATCGGTTCGACATTGCCGTCGCGGCCGAGCCTTTTCAGTTGTTGAAGGACGATCGGCACGGAAACAAGAAACGCAACAACTTGGCCCAACAATCGCCAGCCGTGTTGAGAACTGCGCCATTTGTGAACTACGATCACCACTGACGATTCAACGGCCGACCGGCCCTGTCGGGGCGACAGCCACTATCAGGAGGAAAATTCATGGCAACCATGACCACCGTCAGTCTTGTTGATGACCTTGACGGTTCAGCCGCAGCCGAGACAGTTGCATTTTCGCTGGATGGCGGCAACTACGAGATCGACCTGACAGACAAGAACGCAAAGAAGCTGCGGGACGCATTGTCCGGCTATGTCGCCAACGCTCGTCGTATCGACGGTGGGCGCCGCGTCGCGGGTCCCCGCGGCGCCAAGGCGAAGCCGGCCAGGGCCGCCAGGTCCACCGCCCGCACCGCCCCGGACCGGGAGCAGACCGCCGCCATTCGCGAGTGGGCTCGCGCCGCCGGCTGGGAGGTCTCCGAACGTGGGCGCCTGTCGGCCGCCGTTCTCGATGCGTTCGAAGCTGCGCACTGATCCGGTTCGTGCCCGCGGATCGGTGTTCCGACCGCGGCTGAGCCGTTCCTCGAGCCTCGCAGTCCGGGGTGTGCAGTCCGGAGTCTGCAGCCCGCTAGCCGTATCCGCCGCGACCCCCTGCCACGTCGGCCGGGGGTCGCTGGCGTTCCCTGCGGCGCTGCTCTCCGGGTTCGGCGCTGCTCTTCCGACCCCTTCCTCCTCCTCCTCCTCCTCCTCCGACCGGCGCTGCTCTTCCGACCCTCGCTGCTTTTCTGGGCGCTGCTCTGGCGATCAGCGCGCCGTGCCAGGCCGCCGAACCGCGCTCGGTGTTCGCCCTCGGCGTAGTGACCTGCCCTGGTGGAACGTCATGGGAAGGGGGAGCGTTGGAGAAGACATAGCGGTCCTGGTGCGCAGGACGTCGGCTGTGGGTCGAGGAAGGCCGAGAGCAACGCTCCCGGCCCGACTAGACTCGGACGATCCGGTCCGGAATGGTTTCGTTCGGCGATGAATTCGTCGTTTCGACATCATCACGGAAAGGACCATCTCCCTGCCGCGCACGCTCGTAAGGAGTGCACATGTTCGAGAGATTCACCGATAGAGCGCGTCGCGTGGTTGTCCTGGCCCAGGAAGAGGCCCGGATGTTGAACCACAACTACATCGGGACCGAGCACATCCTGCTCGGTCTCATCCACGAGGGCGAGGGCGTCGCCGCGAAGGCCCTCGAATCGCTGGGCATCGCGCTGGAAGGCGTTCGGGCCCAGGTCGAGGAGATCATCGGTCAGGGCCAGCAGGCCCCGTCCGGCCACATCCCGTTCACTCCGCGCGCGAAAAAGGTCCTCGAGCTCTCGCTCCGGGAGGCTCTCCAGCTGGGCCACAACTACATCGGCACCGAGCACATCCTGCTCGGTCTCATCCGCGAGGGCGAAGGTGTCGCCGCCCAGGTGTTGCAGAAACTCGGCGCGGACCTCAACCGCGTCCGTCAGCAGGTGCTGCAGTTGCTCTCCGGGTACCAGGGCAAGGAGACGGCTGCCGCAGAAGGCGGTCGGTCCGAGGGGACTCCGTCGACTTCTCTGGTCCTGGACCAGTTCGGCCGTAACCTGACCCAGTCCGCCCGTGAAGGCAAGCTCGATCCGGTCATCGGCCGGGAGAAGGAAATCGAGCGGGTCATGCAGGTGC
>JBPCPG010000403.1:0-3675 GCA_050999445.1 Nakamurella sp.
AAGACGAACCTACCGTTCTGGTGCCGGAGCGCAAGGCACGCAACACCAACGGGCCATCCGGGTGTCGGCTGTCCGTCGCGCACTGTTGATCGAACGGCCATCCCGGTCCGGTAGGGGCATCATCTCCCTCGTTCGGAGCACCAGGGCGCCGCAGTGGCGATGGCCAGTTCCATCTCCACCTCCAGCCCGGCGGTGGCCAGCACCCGGCAGCTGGCAACCATGGTTGCCCCGCTGGTCAGGACGTCGTCCAGCAGCACCACCGACGCTCCGGACGGCGGCGCTCCGGATTTCTGGAACCGGACCCGACCGTTGAGGTTGGCCAGCCGGCCGGCTGCGTCCAGGCCTACCGAGTCGCGCGCCCGGCCCGCCGTGTACAGGCAGGGCGCCACACCCGCCGCAATCCCACGCTCGGCCAACGCCCGCGCAGCAGCATTCGCCATCCCGATGACCGGATCGCCGCCACGTCGACGAGCCGCCCTGCGTCGGCTGGGAGAAGGCACTATCCAGATCTCGGCCGATACCAGAGCGCTGCGTTGCAAACGCGACAGCGCCTGGCCCACCGCCAGGCCCAGGAGCGGCGGCAGGTCGGTCCGACCGTGTTCCTTGCCCGCCAGGATGGCCGCACGCGCCGGGCCCGCGTAGCGAGTGAGAGCCCGAGCCGGTGGAAGCCGGAATCCGGCGGCGGCGTCGAGAGTGGACTCCGGTAGCGCCAGGAGCCTCGGGCGGCCCTGCAGCGTGCCGGCGCAGCCCGCACACCAGGGTTCCGGCCCGCCGCATCCTGGACACGGACGCGGCAGCATCAAATCCAGCCCGGTGCGGACAGTGCGGACGATGGCGGACGCCGCAAGCTTCATCGATCGAGCATCGCGTTCGCACTCGATCGCGGCCAGCTGCCGACAAAAAATGTGGACAGCCCGAAGCCGGTGGACAACTCGGACGAAGCCGCAGCTTGTTCAGTCGGGAAAGAACGGGTTCATGCCGGTGGACAGGGCCGGGTCGACGGTCGCCCAGCGACCGGCGCTCAGCGAACCCTGCAGTTCGAGGATGGTGCCGACCCGATCGGGCAGGCCGACCGAAACGTAGATCCGCCCTGGATAGCTGTCCGGCGCGTCGGCGCCGACTCCGGCCGTTGAACTCGGATCGGAGCCGACCTTGGAAACGGCCATGCCCTGGACGTCGGCCGTCAGATCCTGGCTGGTCACCGCCTTCGCATCGGAGCCGTCGATGGGCAGGTCGACGATCGATCGATAGCTCAGCGACGGGTTCTTCGACACGATCAGGATCTGGCTTGCGCTGCGAAAGGCGACCGGTCCCACCGAGACGAGCTCACCGCGCAGCTCTTGCAGGTTGATCAGGGTCAGCGCTTCCGGCGTCTCGGGCGTCGCGGGCGGTGTGGCGCGTGTGGTCGCCGTGTTGGCCGGTGCGGCGATCGCGCCGACGTACAGTTTCCCGCCGGCAACGATCGCGACCCGAACGCCGTCCGGTGACAAGGTCAGTGCAGTCACCGCGCCCTTGCCGGCCAACTGCGTGACGCCGACCTTCGCGCGGCTCGCCGTGCCGGTGCCCGTCGTACCCGGGCTCGTCAGGCTGGTCGAGATCTGGTAGACCTCGGGATTCTTCGAGGCGCCGTTCTGCACCACCCAGACCTCGTCGCCGGAGCGGCTGAAGCTCGGCTGGGTCAACGTCGGGGCTTCCAGTGCCCTCGCGGTGACCTGCAGGTTCAGCGGCTGACCGATCAGCAACGCCTGCCCGGCCTTGCGTCCCCGAACGTTGGACACCGCGGCCAGGGTGCCGTTCGCGGCGGACATCGCGGCGGACTGCACCTGGGCCGAGCCGGTACCCACCGGACCGTACAGCGGCGTGCTCGTCTGCAGGTCGATGATCGCACCCCGCGGATCGATCAGGTAGGGGTCGGTCGCCACCGACCCGTTGCCCGGCACCCGGTCGGGATTGAAGGATTGCACGGTGGAGAGCGTGTACGTCGGCGTCTTGCGGTCCAGTGGGACTCCGTCGAGGCTGATCGCCACCTGGCTTGGTTCCGGGTAGAGCGTCCAGACGACCTGCGCGACCAGCGCATTTCGGTCCGCAGGGGTCGGCAGTTTGACGCCGAGCAGGTCGATCTTCGTGGTCACCCCGTCCGGCGCCAGGGCAACGGTGGTGCGCAGCGAACCACCGGTCAACTCCGACAGCGCGGCTCCCTTCAAGACACCGGCCGGCCCTTGGATCAGCAGGCTGATCAAGGTGGCAACCCGGTTCTCCGGCTTGTTGCTGGCCTTGATCAGATAGCGGCGGTCGGGCACCACGACCGTGCGCGTCGAATCCAGGAAGTAGATGGTGCGGGCGGCGAAAACGTTCCGGAAATCCGAATCGAGGATCAACAGCTCGGCCGGCGGGTCGGTGATGCGCCACTGGCCGCCCTCCTGGACCAGGTGGACGGCGATCCGATAGGTTGCGCCGTTGCCGCTGTGGTACGCCTTGTCGCGATCAAGGGTTCCCCCGGAGGTTCCGCTGATGGTGATGACCGACGAGTCGGCCGGGCTGGGGTCGACCCGGCCCTGATCGGACAGGATGGCGACGGTCTGGGGCGGCTGCCAACTCTGCTGGGCCTTGGCGGTCAGATACTGCTTGGGCGCCGAATACGCCGAGCCGGCCGTCCCGGCGACCGAGATCCGGGCCGCTGCGGCGATGAAGCCTCGTACCACCGCATCGGGGCGCATGCCCGGAACCGGAGTCGCGGGTGCCTGCTCGCTGACCGGGTTCGCCACTTTGGTCACATCGTGCACATCGCCGGATCCCGGTATGCCCGAGCACGCAGTGAGCAGGAACGCGCCGATCAGCAGCACTGCGATCCGGCGGGGCACGGTCATCGGACGAATCTCATCGGGGCTCGCTCTCTGCTGCTGACTGCGGCCGGCTGACGCCGCCGGCCCGCGCCGGGGAACTCTCACTGATTGCCGCCATCGGTATTGTCCAGTCCCGGCCAGGTCAGGATCCCGCCGGCCGGCAAGGCTCCGGCCAGTCCGTGGTGGCTCCAGTTCCGGGTGTCTGGATCGGCAGCGCCCGGTACCGGTTCGTCGACGTCGTCGCCGCCCATCCGCAACGGTAGCGGCGAAGAGGTGACGAGGGTGTCCAGATGCAAGGGAAGGGTGAGCCGGAAGCGGGCCCCCTGGCCGGGCGCTCCCGATGCCTGCAGCCAGCCGCCGTGCAGCCGGGCGTCCTCGAGTGCGATGGCGAGGCCGAGGCCGGTGCCTCCGGTCTGCCGCTGTCGCGACGGATCCGCCCGCCAGAACCGGTTGAAGACCAGCCCCGCCTCGCCCGGCTTCAGGCCGACCCCGGAGTCGGTGACCGTGACGGCGAGCACCTGTTCATCGCTGGCCAGTTCGACCTCGACGGTGCCCCCGTCGGCGTGATCGATGGCATTGTTCAGCAGGTTCCGAAGGATGCGTTCGATCCGGCGGCCGTCGATCTCGGCGACCACCGGAACGGCGGGTAGCCGCCGAACGAGCGACACACCGGCGTTGGCGGCCAGGATCTCGGACGCCGCGACGCAATAGGTGATCACCCCGCGGACGTCGACCCGTTCGGCGGTGAGCTCGGCCATTCCGGCGTCGTAGCGGCTGATCTCGAGCAGGTCGGCGAGCAACGTCTCGAACCGATCCAACTCGTTGACCAACA
>JBPCPG010000025.1:0-9607 GCA_050999445.1 Nakamurella sp.
CACGCTGTGGGCCATCGCGCAGCGGAGCGCGCCGGACGCCGACCCGCGAGCTGAGCTCGAACAGATCAAGCTGCTCAACGCTTTGCACGGCGATTCGATCACTCCCGGAATGGTGCTCGAGATGCCGCAGCAAGGCGGCTGAGCTGCCGGCGGGATGCGGATAACTACCCTGCTGCCACTGCCGCGCTTCCGGAAATCTGCCCTCGACACACCGGGAGTGGCTTGCGTTTGCCGGACGCGAGATCTACGGTCAACCCCTACATCTAGTAGTTACATGGATGTAGGCTATCCGCAGGTTGGGTTATCGCAGGGGCTCGTTATCCACCGAGCGACCGTGTTGTCCACCGGTGATCCACAACAGTTGTCCACAGCGGTCGTCCATGCGGTCGTCCACAAGTTCGCCCGGACCCACCTCACGCTGACCGTTCCGGTGCCGGATTCAGAAAGGCGGTGGCGCCGTGCGTTGCCCGTTCTGCCGACACCCGGACTCCAGGGTGATTGATTCACGAGAGGTCGAGGACGGCCAAGCGATTCGTCGTCGTCGCTCCTGCCCCGAATGTTCTCGCCGGTTCACCACGGTCGAGGAGGCGGTGCTGGCGGTGGTGAAGCGCAGCGGTGTGACCGAGCCGTTCAGCCGGGCGAAGGTGATGCAAGGTGTTCGGCGTGCCTGTCAGGGTCGACCGGTGGACGAGGATGCTCTAGCTCTACTAGCTCAGCAGGTCGAGGAAGCCATCCGGTCGACCGGGGCTGCCGAGATACCGAGTCAGGAAGTCGGCTTGGCGATCCTGGGCCCACTCAGCGCCCTCGACGAAGTGGCCTATCTGCGGTTCGCGTCCGTCTACCGATCGTTCGAATCGGCCGCCGACTTCGCCGCCGAGATCGACCGGCTGAAGTCCGATGCCGCCACCCGGTCATCCCAGGCTGCCGTGCCCGTTCCGACGGGCTGAACCTTCCGCTCCACACAGGCATCAGGTGGCGGTCGCCCGTCGCGTACGCGAAGTTCTCGCGCTCTCCCCAGCGCTCTCTCCTCAGTAACACGATCAACCCAGACTCCTCAGTAACACGATCAACCCAGAAGGGAAGTTCCATGACCGAAACCCTCGGTGCTTCGTCAGGTTCCGCATCCGGCCGCGAAATGGCCAACCACAACGGAACAGGCGCCGGCCCCGATGCGGGGCGCGTTCCGACGAATGGAGCCGGCCTGCGTCTGGATCGCCTCTATACGACTGCCGGGGTTCACCCGTACGACCAGGTCACCTGGGAACGGCGCGACGTGGTGCTGACCAACTGGCGTGACGGCACGGTCAACTTCGAGCAGCGCGGCGTCGAGTTCCCCTCGACCTGGTCCGTCAATGCCACCAACATCGTCACGAGCAAGTATTTCCGCGGCGCCGTGGGCTCGCCGGAACGTGAATCGAGCCTGAAGCAGATCATCGACCGGGTAGTCACGGCGTACACGAACTCCGGGCGGGAGAACGGCTACTTCGCCACTGGCGCGGACGAGGAGATCTTCTCCCACGAACTGACCTGGATGCTGCTGCACCAGGTTTTCGCCTTCAACTCGCCCGTGTGGTTCAACGTCGGAACCTCCTCGCCGCAGCAGGTGTCGGCCTGCTTCATTCTGGCCGTCGACGACACCATGGACGCGATTCTGAACTGGTACCGGGAAGAGGGGTTGATCTTCAAAGGCGGCTCCGGGGCAGGCCTGAACCTTTCCCGGATTCGGTCCTCGAAAGAGTTGCTGTCCTCCGGCGGCACCGCTTCAGGTCCGGTGTCGTTCATGCGCGGAGCCGATGCGTCAGCCGGCACCATCAAGTCCGGGGGAGCGACTCGCCGCGCCGCGAAGATGGTGGTGCTCGACGTCGATCATCCGGACATCGTCGAGTTCGTCGAGACGAAGGTGAAGGAAGAGGACAAGATCCGCGCGCTGCGGGATGCAGGTTTCGACATGGACCTGGGCGGCGAGGACATCGTGTCCGTGCAGTACCAGAATGCCAACAATTCGGTCCGCGTCTCGGACGAGTTCATGCGCGCGGTGGAGTCCGGTTCGGAATTCGGACTCCGCGCTCGACAGACCGGTGAGATCATCGAGTCGGTCGACGCCCGCGGGCTGTTCACCAAGATCAACACCGCTGCCTGGGCGTGCGCGGATCCCGGAATTCAATACGACGACATCATCAACGACTGGCACACCTGCCCCGAGTCGGGGCGGATCAACGCCTCCAACCCCTGTAGCGAGTACATGCACCTTGACAACTCGTCGTGCAACCTGGCTTCGCTGAATCTGATGAAGTTCCTGTCCGACGACGGAGTTTTCGACGCAGCCACCTTCGCCAAGGCAGTCGAGTTCGTCATCACCGCCATGGACATCTCGATCTGCTTCGCCGACTTCCCGACGCGGCCTATCGCGGAGACCACGCGCGCGTTCCGCCAGTTGGGCATCGGCTATGCCAACCTGGGCGCGTTGCTGATGGCCACGGGCCATGCCTACGACTCCGAAGGCGGCCGCTCGCTGGCCGCCGCAATCAGTTCGCTGATGAACGGCACCGCGTACAAGCGCAGCGCCGAGCTGGCGGCCATCGTCGGTCCGTACGACGGCTATGCCCGCAATGCCGACGCCCACCTGCGGGTGATCCGCAAGCACGCCGCAGCCAATGATCAGATCCGGACGCACGGCGGGAATGACGCCGCCACGCTGAAACTGGCCACCACGGTCTGGGCTCAGACCATTGCGACGGGCGTCCAGAACGGCTACCGCAATGCGCAGGCCTCGGTGCTGGCACCGACCGGCACCATCGGATTGATGATGGACTGCGACACCACTGGCATCGAGCCGGATCTGGCGCTGGTGAAGTTCAAGAAACTGGTAGGCGGTGGCTCCATGCAGATCGTCAACCAGACGGTGCCGCGGGCGTTGGCCTCGCTGGGATACCAGAAGGAGCAGGTGGAGGCGATTGTCGAATTCATCGCACAGCACGGGCACATCGTCGGGGCTCCTGGACTGAAGAACGTGCATTACTCGGTTTTCGACTGTGCCATGGGCGAGCGCTCCATCGCTCCGATGGGTCATGTGCGAATGATGGCGGCCGTTCAGCCGTTCATCTCCGGTGCCATCTCCAAGACCGTCAACATGCCCGAGAACGCGTCGGTCGACGATGTCGCCGAGATCTATCTGCAGGGCTGGAAGATGGGCCTGAAGGCGCTGGCGATCTACCGCGACAACTGCAAGGTGGGACAGCCACTCTCGGCGTCCAGCAAGAACAAGGATGCTTCGGACAATGCAGCGAAGAACGGCAAGGCTTCCGCACTTGTCGCCACCGAATCGCACGTGCCGGTTCGACGGCGCCTGCCGAAGAAGCGTCCTTCCCAGACTGTTTCGTTCACGGTGGGCGGTGCGGAGGGGTATCTGACGACCGGCTCCTACCCGGACGACGGCCTCGGCGAAGTTTTCATCAAGCTCGGCAAGCAGGGTTCCACCCTGGCCGGGGTGATGGATGCGTTCTCGATCGCCGTTTCCGTCGGTTTGCAGTATGGGATCCCACTGGAGTCCTACGTGGCAAAGTTCACCAACTTGCGGTTCGAACCGGCCGGGATGACGGACGATCCCGACGTCCGCATCGCCACCTCGGTGATGGACTACCTGTTCCGACGCATCGCGCTGGACTACCTGCCAGTGGATTCCCGTGCCGAACTCGGCATATTTTCGGCGGCAGAGCGAACCGCCCAGGTGTCTGACTCCTATGGTTCCTACGACGCCGCCGACTCGTTGGGTTCTGTCGATGAGCTGAGGTCGTCGGTGGACGCTACGCCGGCGATCACTCCGGCTGTCGAATCAGCTCAGGTTTCGGTCGACGCCGGTATTCGCAAGGCAGGCTCGTCCACCGAGCTGCTGGAGATGGTGATCGGGAAGTCCGCGGACGCCCCGCTGTGCTTCACCTGCGGTACGAAGATGCGACCGTCGGGTGCGTGCTACGTCTGCGAGGGGTGCGGCTCTACCTCCGGCTGCAGCTGAGCGCTTCACTTCGGTCCGGCGCGGTGTGAAACAACACCGGCCGGGCCGAACTCTCGGGCCGCTGCGTCGGGCGGCTGCCCCCGTCACGACACAGCGCACGACACAGCGGAGTGCGTGTTGCCCGACGAGCTGAAAGCTTCTACCAGGGTTCGCTTGACCGATGGGTAAGCAAGAAGGCAGTGCTGTCCGTGGCAAGCTGGCAGAATACCGACCAGTCGGGTCGGTGGGTGCGGAAGGGGCGAACAGTGGGCGCAGTCATGAAGCTGATCCACCGGATCGTGTCGGTGCTGGCGAAGCGCAAGGTGCAGCGCGACGAAGGGCCCCAGGACCGCCGCTGAGTTCCACCAGCGGCGTGAACGCCGGTAGGACTGTCGAGGTAGGACCGTCGGAGTCGCCCAGTACGCTCCGGTGATGAGCGACAGTGCGACGAGTCCCGCGAATCGTGGCAAGACTGCAATCAATTCCCTGGCCGACGCCTACGTGGCTCGGCTGGTGCAGATCAGTCCGATCACCGCAATCGAGCTGGGAATGCGGTGCGGCGACGAGAGCCTGGACGACCTGTCGCAGGATGGGCTCGCGGCGCGCCATGAACTCGTCAGCGAGACGGTCGCAGCACTGGTCTCGGCCCGATCGTCTGGAAGACCGGACGACGTCGCCAGGGACGTGATGCTGGAGCGTCTGCAGCTGGAAATCGACCGCTACGAGAGCGGTTGGGCGCACGCGAACCTCAACGTGATCGCGTCACCGGTCCAGATGGTGCGCATGGTCTTCGACCTGATGCCGACCGGCACGCCGGCAGAGTTGAGGACGTTCGCGAGCAGAATGCGAGCCGTTCCCGCGGCGTTGACCGGTTATGCGCAGAGCCTGCTCCACGCGGCCGACCGAGGCAAGGTCGCAGCTGTCCGGCAGGTCGACAAGTGCGCTCAGCAATGTGCCGCTTTCGCCGGTGGCCCGGACGCCTCCGGGTACTTCAGCACCACAGTTTCTGGGTTCACCACCGACCCGGAGTTGGCCGCAGAACTGACCGCTGCAGCTGTTGTCGCCGAGGGCGCCTACATGCGACTCGGCCGATTTCTCACTCAAGAGTTGCGCCCGCGTGCGCCGGCCAAAGATGCAGTCGGAGTCGAAAGATACGTACTTGCGTCCCGGGACTTCCTCGGTGCCACACTTGATCTCGAGCGGACTTACGGCTGGGGCTGGCAGGAGTTCCTCACCATCGAGGCGGAGCTCCGACAAGTCGCGGGTCGGATCGTTCCCGGCGGCACACCGCGGGACGCCGCAGCGGCTCTGGATGCGGACCCGGCCTATGTGGTGAAGGGCATCCAGGGCCTGCGGGTCTGGATGCAGGACCTTTCCGATCGCGCCGTCGCCGAACTTGGTCGTACCCACTTCGACATCCCCGAGCAGATCCGCGAGCTGGAATGCCTGATCGCTCCGCCGGGCGGGAATCTTGGCGCCTACTACACGGCGCCCAGCGACGACTTGAGTCGGCCGGGCCGTATGTGGTGGTCGATCGCTCCCGGCCGGGACGAGTTCACGAGGTGGCGAGAAACGACCGTCGTGTACCACGAGGGTGTGCCGGGCCACCACCTGCAACTGGCGACCGCGGTGTTGCGGCGGGACCGGCTCAATGATTTCCAGCGCCTGCTGGCCGGCACTTCGGGTCACGCGGAGGGTTGGGCGCTGTACGCCGAGCGGTTGGTCCGGGAATTGGGTTATCTCAGGGACGACGGGGATCTGCTCGGGATGCTCGATTCGCAACTCTTCCGAGCGGCGAGGGTGGTGCTGGACATCGGCATGCATCTCGAGCTGCCGATTCCATTTGGCACCGGCTTTCACGAGGGTGAAACCTGGACTCCGGAGCTCGGTCTGGAGTTTCTGCTGACCAGAACGCTGAACGAGCCGGACAACAGCCGGGACGAGATCGACCGGTACCTGGGTTGGCCGGGGCAGGCACCGTCCTACAAGGTCGGCGAGCGGATCTGGATCGAGTGCCGGAAGGCGGCACGGGAACGGTCCGGAACATCATTCGACGAGAAGGCTTTCCACTCGCACGCGCTCAGTCTTGGCGGCATGGGGCTCGACCAGCTCCGCACGGAGTTGAGCCTGTTGTAGTTCCACCGGTATGTGACAGCCCCGATGGTCACGCTCCATCGCCCTGCGTCGCCAGGTTACCGGCCAGGAACTTCCATCGGCAGAGTCCGGCCCAGAACACCGAAAGGCCGCGGGTCTCCGGTGAACCGATAGTGCCGCAGTACATCGACGAAACCCATCCGCCGATAGAGGCGCCACGCCCGGTTCGTGCCCTCAGGGGTGGAGAGCAGGACGACCGCTTCCCGACGGCCATCCAACAGAGCCATCAGCAGGGCTTGACCCAACCCGGCTCCCTGACTGTCCGGGCGGACGTGCAATTCAGTGAGCTCCAGATAGTTGCCGAGCCACGGCGAAGCTGAATCACCGATGCCTCGTTGCACTTCGGAGTACCACCATTGGCCCGGCTGACCGGTGTAACCGTAGGTCAGCCCGCGAACCTCGTCCTTCTGATCGACGGCAACCACGCATCGAAATCCAGGTCGATGGCTGTGCTCCTGCCAGAGAGCGGCCCTGGCACCGGCAATGCCGTCCGGATAAACCATCGCCGCCATGTAGACGGAAATGAGTTCAGGGAGCCGAGCGGCGAAATCTGCTGGCGCCAAAACGTGCAGGGCGACGCTTCCTGAGGTCGATTCACTGGCGGTCATCCGCAGCGGTGGCGGAGCGGACGGGCGGCCGTGACCTGAATGGGTCGGGTCGGGTCGGGCCGTGATCGGCCACACTGTAGTAGGTCGCAGTGTATTGGGCCGCACTGTATTGGGCAGCAATGCGTTGAGCGAAAACGTGCTGAGCGGTGCTGTGTCCGGCCGCCTGACGCGCCGCCGCGCCTCGCCGGGTCGCGCGGAATCTGTATACCCAGTGGGGCAGCGAGGATGGTCTGCACTTGCATGGGTCCATCCCACCATGACATCAGTGACGGACACGCGACATCGGTGGCGGACATGCGACATCGGTGGCGGACCTGCGACACCCGCGACGGATGTGGGAGGGATGGTGGGCGGACATGCGAAGGGTAGGTGGGCGGGGTGCGCCGAATTCGCTGGGTCAACCCGGCGCCTGCTGACCCCCGATCCGAACCTGGCGATCGAGCGGTGTGGTCAGGAATGCCCCGGCGTAGACACGGTATCCGGGGACCGCGACGAACCCGGCCCGCGGGCCAACGGTGGTGCGGAATTCAAGCCCGGCCACCGCCCGAGCGAGTGCGATGATCACGGTGACGTGGGGCCTGCGCGGAGGTCGAACCGCCGACCACCGCTGCGCCGATCGCTCGCTCGACTGCTCGCCGACTGCCCGTCGACCGCTATTGCCGTTGTGATGCTGTGGCCTTGCCATCGAGTCCGGGGAGGTCGCCGTCCCCTGTCGGGTGGACAGATTCGACGTCGGTGAGGCTCGGCCAAGCTCCTGTCGGGTCACGTCCCACCCGGGCGGCCCGTGACAATCACGTCGCCGAAGCCGGTCAGATGGCCGTGGACTACCCAGCAGGGCGTCAGTCGCAGGGTCACAACCCCAGGAACGCCGCACCAGTGGCAATGTCGGTGGTGAGCGATATGATCGAACAGAGGTTCGAGCGAAGGCACATCGCAGACCAGAACCCATCGAGCAGAAGGACAGGTGAGTCCGATGACGGCAAGCATCACATCACGAGCGATGACAACCATGCCGACCATGCCGGCCGTGCGTGGCGGCCCTGACCGCTTTGCTGACCGGCCCACCGAGCGAATGCTGCAGCGCCGGTTACCGACGCCGGCACCCTCGCGGCCGGTACCGCAAGCAGCGAGGGATCTGCTGGCCGACGCCGGCCGCGGCTTGGGCCGGGCGATCAGAGCCGAGCAGGTCACCGATCGCTATGCAGCCGCGCATCTTGCGGCGCTTCGAGGTGCCGCGGCTGTACTGGCGACGAAGGCGCGACCTGGGCGCGCCCGACAGGCCAGCGCTTGGGAATTACTGGCGAAGCTGGCGCCGGAATTCTCGGACTGGGCTGCCTTCTTCGCAGCCGGCTCGGCGAAGCGTCAGGCCGCCGAGGCAGGCATCGCCCGACTCATCAGTGCTCGCGAGGCAGACGACATGGTTCGCCAGTGCGCTGCGTTTCTGGACCTGGTCGAGGCGGCGCTGTAGGTGTCGGGCGGTCGCCACCCAAGCGAGCACTGGTCGGTGCCGTGCACCTGCCCGCAGCGAAGCTCAGACCTTTGTCCTGTGCTTCGCGGACCGCATCAGGCGGTCGAGCAGGGCGTCGAACATGACGGCGATCTCTCTAGCTCCGGACGTCGGCCAGTCGTGAATCGGAACGGCAGCACCCTGAGCCTGCTGAATTGCCGCCCGATCGGGCAACGTCGGGCTGAGTACGAGCGGACCGAACAGGTCGCGCAGTTCGGCCAATCGGTATTCGTGTTCAGTCGTTCTCGGACGCACTCGGTTCACCACGACGCCGAGCGGCTGGAGATGGTGATGGCTCATCCGCTCCTGCTGGACAGCCTCCAACGCGCGTTGGACGCCGGTCACGGCGTACAGCGAAGGTTCGGTGACCAGAATGGCCCTGTCGGCTGCCACCAGTCCGCTCCGGGTCAGCTGGCCGAGAGAGGGGGGGCAATCGATCAGGACCAGGTCCGGTGCCGGCTCGACCTTGGCCAGGGCCGTGGTCAGCCGCGCAAGATGCTTGGCTGTCGGGTCGGGGTAGTTGAGACTTTCGGCGGCTTCGCTTCCCGGGATGACCCGCAGCCGCTCACTCCAGGGAGAGAGTCGCAGGGAGTTGTTGACGATCGAGCGTCGCGGATTCGCCAGGACGTCGGCAATGCTCGGACCTGATTCGTCGACCTCGACGGTAGCCGTGGCGTTCATCTGTGGGTCGAGATCCACCAGCAGGGTCTCCAGCCCCGCATGCACCGCGGCTGACACCAGACCGAGGGTGACGGTCGTCTTTCCGACACCGCCCTTCAAACTGAGCACGCTGGCCACCAACATCGCCACACCGTACAGGCCCAGAATGACCGAAACGCTCTGGCGGATCGGCGACGTGCCCACAGACCCGGATACGCTGCCTTCCGACAACCGCCACCGTGCCGGTGGAGTGAGGCGGGCCGCTACACATGGAAGCGCGATCGAATGAGCGAGACAGCGGAATCAGTGCTCGACTGTTCGGCGTTCGACCAGTGCGCCGTTTGGCCAAGTCCTACGCCGTTCGGCCAGCCCTTCGGCGCTGGACCAGTCCGCCGTTCGGCCGACCAGGTGGTCGCCGAATGACCAGCGCCGATCGAGCCCAGCGCCGATCGAGCCCGGTAGTGATCGAGCCCGGTAGTGATCGAGCCCGGTAGTGATCGAGCCCGGTAGTCATCGAGCCCGGTAGTGATCGAACCCGGTAGTGATCGAACCCAGTAGTCATCGAACCCAGTAGTCATCGACCAAGGAGTGCGACCCGGTGAGCGTGATTCCCCGCCCGTCTGCAGTGGATCCAGTAGCCGACGCACTGGTCGGGCTCGCCAAGCGGGTGCCGTCGGCCGTGGTGGT
>JBPCPG010000033.1:0-6563 GCA_050999445.1 Nakamurella sp.
CGGGCAGATCGGCGCCGTGCCCGGATACTCCGGAACCGCCGGCAGACAGATCGTCGATGCCGGCAACCGCCAACTTGCTGCCGCCCCGTTCGATCACGATGTTCTGGTTGTGCAACACCGTCCAACCGAGGTCGGACATGTGCTGCAACCACTGCGCCGCACCGGACCCGTATTCATGATTGCCGGTGATGTAGACCCGCGCCAATGCGGCGCTCGCCCCGCCCAGTGGCGCGACCTGTTCTCGGCGCCGATCCACCGACCCGTCGGCCAGGTCGCCGGCGTGGGCCAGCAGATCTGGGCGAAGATCGTTGACACGCTGGACCATGCGGGCCGACCACCTGGCCCGGTTGATCGGCCCGTAATGGGTGTCGGTGATCAGAACCAGGCGGAGCCCGTCGAGGCCGGCGCCGAGCCGAGGCAGCCGTACCTCGACGGTGCGAACCGGCGGAACTCGGCGCGCTTGCCCGAATCCCCAACCACACAGCGCGGCGACGACGATCAGCACCGCTCCGGCCGACCATCGGGCACGAGCGGGATCGGGTACCTGCGCCACTGCAAGGAACACGTCGGCAAGTGCGCCGATCAGGCTCCAGACGAACAATTGCCAGATCACGCCGAGCCAGGTGTCCCCGAGAACGGCAAGACCGTCACGCGCAGCCCGGCCGTGTCCTTTCCACATCGCAAGCGGAAAGCCGACGAGTGCAATGACGGTGAGGGTCGAGCCCACCGTTGTCACCGCCGTCGGCCACTGGGGTGCGAGAACCAACCGCCACCAGGGCAACCCGTGCAGGAGCAACAAGGCGACGAGAACCACGGTCAGGAAACGGGCGCGACGAGAAGGCATACCTCATCGGCCCTTCTTGGTGGATCCCTTCGGGTTGGTCGTCGGTGGTTCGGTCGAGGGGCCGCCGGACTCGTCGGCTGCGCTCGGGTCGGGTTCGGGTGCACTGCCGTCGAAGCGCTTCCAGAGCCCGGACAACGCGTCCGCCAATCCCTGACCGATGTCCTGCGCGGCGCCACCGAAATCGCGGCCGACTCCCCGAGCGGTCTGCGCGAGCGGGTCCTTGGAGTTGGTGAAGCCGTCCCGATAGCTGCGCGCCGCAGCCTTGAGCTCGTCCGCGATGGAAGCGTTGGAATCGTCCTCCCGGCGTGGATAGTCGCCCGCCATGATCGCCTTGTACTCGCCGTCCTCGACCCACTTTCGGATCTCTGCCGCTCGCACTACCGAGAACGGATGAGTCTGTCGCTCCAGATTCATCAGCTTCAGCACCCCGTCCCTGATGTCCCCGGCCGCCTCGTAACCGGCTGCCTGTTCCAGGAATGCGACGGTGTCCATCTTGCCCAGACTGGCTCCGCCGGCCATCTTCATCTTCACCCGCAGGGCGACGTGCGGATCCTGGGCCACCAACATTCCCGCTCGGTCCGCGGACAGCTCCGACTTGCGGCTCCACTCGTAGAGGGCCGCGATGACTGCGCGAAGCGCCAGGCCACCCAGCGGTAGCCAGCCGAGGTTGTCCGCGATGCGCAGCAGATGATTCAGCATCGTCTGGTAGACGGCATGGCCACTCATCGCATGGCCGATCTCGTGCCCGAGGACGCAACGCACCTCGTCTGGATCGTCGAGAAGTTCCAGCATGCCGGTGCTGATCACGATGAACGGCTCGTCCATCCCGATGCAGAACGCATATGCCTCAGGGCTCTGCCGGACGTAGAGCTCTGGTCGCCTGGGGGAGTCGAGCACCAGGAGGGCGTCGCTGAAGAGCCGGTCGATCTCGGCGAACTGCCGGTCGCTGACCTTGACCGCGGAGGCCAGGAAGATCAACCGGTGTTTGCGCTCGCGGAACAGCCCGGCCAGGGCCTTGAGCACGGTGTCGAACCCTGGAATGGCTCGAAGTGCAACCAATGCCGAACGATCAGCCGGGTGCTCCCACGCTCTCGAGCTGATTCCCGGAAACGTCACCCGCTTGCGTGCCACCGTCTTCGCCATATCTTTTCCCTCCCACAGCCGCCGTTGGTTCGACCTTAACCCGGACCCCCGACGGGAGAGCCGGAACCGGTCAGGTCGTCGACAATTCGAACTTCTCGCGATAGCGAGCCGGTACCAGGTCCTGGTAAGTCGCGTGACGCTGCAGGAACGAGAGGACGAACGGGCAGAACGGTAGGACTCCATGTCCGGTGGAGCGAATCTGGTCCAGGGCACGCGTCACCAGCTGAGCCCCCATCCCGCGGCCTTGGAAGGCCGGATCGATCTCCTCGTGGTTGAGCGCATAGTTCCCGTCCTGGATGGAGTACGTCAGGAAACCGGCCGGTGCGCCGTTGACGTACAACTCGAACCGATCCTCCACCTCGTTGTCCTTGACAACTAGTTCCGCCGACTGATCCTTCTGCTCTTCGATGACCATGGGCCAACGATAGGACGGCCACCGCAGCCTTCTCCGGCCGGTGGTACCGCACGAGGTTGGGCGTGCCGTGGAACATCGGGGAGCAACGGCAACCCGGGGCCAGGCGGCACCGCATCGCCCCGGCCGGCTTCTGTCGGCGCGGTCGGCTAGCGTCTGCGCCATGGTTTCCATCGGCGCGCACGTCGACTCGTCCGACCCATTGAGCGCCGCGGCGGCCGTGGGCGCGGGAGCTGCCCAGTTCTTCCTGTCCGATCCGCAAGGATGGAAGAAACCCGTTGAACACGCCCACGCGGCGGCGATCCGATCCAGCGGGCTGGCGATCTACATCCACGCCTCGGACGTCGTCAATGTTGCGACCACGAACAACCGGATCCGCATCCCGAGCCGCAAGATCCTGTCTCAGCACGCGGCAGCTGCCGCGGACATCGGCGCGATGGGCTTGATCGTGCACGGCGGTCACGTCGGGGCGGACAGCGAGCTGGACACAGGTTTCGAGAACTGGCACAAGGTCTTCCAACGTGAAGAGTTCCCGTTGCCGATCTTGATCGAGAACACCGCAGGCGGAAATCATGCCATTGCCAGGCGGTTCGATCGCCTTGCCCGGCTGTGGGACGCGGTCGGCGAGTTCGGCGTGGGATTCTGCCTCGACACCTGCCACGCCTATGCCGGAGGCGAAGGCTTAACCGACGTGGTGGACCGGGTAGTCGCAATCACCGGGCGAATCGATCTCGTGCACGCCAACAACAGTCGGGACGAATTCGACTCGGGCGCAGACCGGCACGCCAACTTCGCCACGGGCACCATCGACGCGGCCGAGATCGCCGCGGTCGCTCGGGCGGCGGGCAGTGATGTCATCGTCGAGACTCCAGGCGACGGTCAGCGTGCCGACATCGCCTACCTCCGCGACCATCTGACCTGAATCAAACCGATTCGTAACACTCCAGGAGGCCGTTCCATGGTCCTGTCCAGCGCCGAGGTGCGGGCCTACTGCCTCGACCTGCCGGATGCGTCAGAGGACAATCCGTTCGGACGAAGTCCAGAAGTGTGCACGTTCAAGGTCGCCGGCAAGGTGTTCGTTCTGGCCCGGCTGGCTGCGCCGCCCCCGCTGCAGATCAGCCTCAAGTGCGACCCGCAGATAGCTGTCGGACTGCGGTCGGTGTATCCGGCGATTGTGGCCGGGTATCACCTGAGCAAGCGGCATTGGAACACGGTCACGATCGACGACTCGATTTCGGACGATTTGGTCCGCGACATGATTCAGGATTCTTGGGACCTGGTCGTCGACAAGCTTTCGAAACAGCAGCGTATGCGGCTGCGATGACCGGAGGACGGGCCCCAGCCTGCGTGCGCGATCTGCAATGGTTCATCGTTGGTCGGGGTCGTTCTGAGCAATCGTCTCGTCGGTGACCGCCACAGTTTCTGCCGTCATCACCGTCGCGCGCGGGCTTCGATGAGGAAGACGGCAACACCCAGGGCATGCAGGCGAGAGGAGGTAACTGCGAGGTTCGGGGGCCATGCCTCGGTAGCGACCATGACCGGGGGATATGAGCCGGCTTCCGCCAGCACTTGGCCCCCTCCGGTCTGCAGGTCCAGCGCAGCCCGCGCTCGGGCCAAGCGGCTCGTAATATTTCGCGCGTATCCCATGGTGGTCGATCCTCGGTGGCTCGGCCGGTCAGCCACGACAAGTTCCAGCCATCGACGGCCACTTCGGCGGCCTCACGGACGAGTGCCTCGATCGAACACATGGGCATGAATATGACCACCGGCGCTTGCACCCGACGCTTGCGCCAGTACGGCCGTTGAGCGGTGCGGCATCGCGGCAGCGGGGGAGTTCACCCTGGGGGAGCGGGCGACACCAGCGAGCCGGGCTTGCACCCGCGCCAAAAATTCTTGACTGATCGTTCTCAATACGGCGAGGTGAGCGCATGGGCCGAAATCGGAGCTTCGACGAACCAGATGTGGTCCACCGGCCGAGGATGCCTTCCTTCGGCGTGGCTTCGAAGGCACGTCCATCGACGACCTGGTTCGCATCACCGGCTTGCACCGGGGCAGTCTCTACCAGGGATTCGCGAGCAAGCGGGGCCTGTTCCTGACCGTCCTGTGGCGGGTGCTTCCTGAGGGGCTCGATTCGATCCGAGCGGTGGACCTGCTGCTGATTGCTGCGCTCGAACTCGCCGTCCACGAGACGCTCACCGAGGAGCCAGCACGAGAGTGACGATGCCCGTGGCCCAGGCGAGCAGCTCGTCGTAGGGCAGGGGTGTCGCAGCTCCGACGCCGACCAGCTGGTCGAAGACCATGCCGTCGATGCATGCGACGAACCACCGCGCGCGCTCGGCTGCGTCGGGCGCGCCCCGCGCGGTCAGCAACGCCGCCATCGAAGCTCGCAGCTGTTCTCCGGCGCGCACGAGCTCAGTGCGCAGGTGCGGGCGGCGCCGGGACTCGAGCAGTAGCTCGAAGCGCGCGAGGTGCCGCTGCGCGTCTTCGTGCAGCCAGCGCCACATGAGGCCCGCGCCGAGCGCAGCCAGCTCGGCGACGGTCATCTGGCGCTCGGTCAGGCCGACCGCTGCCAACTCCTCGAGGTCGATCGCCACCAGGCGTTCGACGCACGCGGCGACGAGCGCCTCACGGCTGCGGAAGTAGTACGACGACGAGCCGGTCGGCATCGAGGCCTCAGCGTCTACGGCGCGGTGCGTCAGGCTTCGGAGGCCGCCCGCCGCGACAACCCTGAGCCCCGCGGCTGCGATCAGCTGTCGGCGGTCGGTTGACATGACCTGACTCTACAGGCGTAGAGTCCAAACATGCCGCAACACTTGTAGAGCCCATCGACCCCGCAGGGAGTTCATCCATGATGATCACATCACCACTCGGGCAGAGAATGGTCGCGCGCCGGACGCAGGCGTTGAGCGTCGGCGGGTGGGCTTTCATCGTTACCGGCGTCGGTCACGTCGCTGCTACGACCGTTGCCCCAGCGCCCGTAGGCGCAGCGGCGGTCAGGGCCCAGATGCGCACAGTGCACGTCGCGATGGGGGTCACTCGCAACCTGAGCCAGCTGATGAAGGGCTTCAGCCTTGCAATGGCTGGCTCCTTCGTCGCATTCGGCGCGGGTGTTCTTGTCCTCGCTCGCCGCAATATCCTGCGCCGCCGGGACCCACTCGTTGCCGGGATGGCTGCGTGGTCGACGGTTCTGCTTGCCATCTCACTCGCGCTTTTTCTGCGCCCCCGATCGTCACGATGCTTGTCGCGGTCGCCGCATTCGGTACAGCGTGGGTGGCTGCCGACTGACGATCGGCACAGGACTGATGAGAACCAGAGGTTTCGCATGAGACTCCCGAATACCGCTTTCACCGACAGGCCGTGGAAGGTCCACGAGTTCACCGAGGACTTCGAGGTGGAGGACATGTGGGCGCTGCAGACCCCGGACGGGCCCGACGGCCTAGCGCTTCTGGTCGAGCAACTCGGCGGTGAAAGCGGGAACTTCAGGCCCTCACCGATGTACCGGCTGCTCTTTGCGATCCGCTGGCGGCTCGGCGCCCTGCTCGGGTGGGACAAGGAAGAGCACGCCGTCGGTGCCCGCTACGCCTCCCTACGGGAGCGATTGCCCGACGACCTCCGCAACGGGACCCGCGGGCCGGAACTGCGGGCGGCGCCACTCAAGTCGGTCTACCTGACCTCTGACGAGTGGGTGACCGAGCTCGGGAACCGCACCGTGCACGCGGCGATGCACATCGGATGGGTCGGCGACGACCACATGGTGGCTATTCCGCGCAGATGGCCATTTTGGTCCGCAAGACCAGCCTGCTGGGGAAGGCGTACATGGCGTGCACCCTTCCCTTCCGGCGCATCTTTGTGACACCGAATCTTGTCAAGACGATCGGCCATGGCTGGCACGCGCGGCAAGCCGGATGAGGCGCTCGCTTGATTGGGTCGCTCTCATTGGCGCTGACAGGTCTGACCGGCAACGGAAACTGGTGGGGCACAGTTCCACTGAGTTGCCAGTAATAGGTCACGGTGACGAATCAATCCGGCAGGGTCTTCGAATGCGGAACAGGTGGAGAGGTCTCGGGGTTCTTCGTCAGCCACGTGTTGGGCCGTGAGACGACGGTGAAGCGAGGCGCGATGGCGTCGACCACCCGTTCCGCGGTCAGATGGCAACGGCTCGAC
>JBPCPG010000052.1:0-6390 GCA_050999445.1 Nakamurella sp.
CGGAACCAGCCCGTCGGGCGGTTCCGCTCGGTTGTGCACTGGCCCGGGCGCTCGAAGCCACAACTAATCCTCATCTGCACCAACTAGCGTGTCGACGACGGATCGTGCTTTGGCGGTCTGATCCAGAATTCGGCCATCGGACCGTCGGTCCGTAGCGCTCGAGTATCGTCGTGAGGAGTGTTGTGGCGCAGGGTAAGACGGGTAAAGTTCGATCCGCTGGCGCCCCGCAACAGCCGGCTGCGCAGAAGTCGGCGCGGGCCGCTGAGCGTCGGCCCCCGGCGTCCGGTAGGGAGTCGGTCGCCTCGGCCCGGCAGTCCAGCCCTGAGTCCAACCGCACCCAGATGATCATCGGCGTTGTCGCGATCGTGCTGATTGCCATCGTGATCGTGGTGGGTCTGGTGCTCAACAAGCAGGGGACGGCGGCGCCGGTGACGGACCATCCCAGATCGACCAATTCCACGGCGTCGGTCGACAGCGGAGTCGTCACCGTCACCGGCGGACGGTCAACTCCGACGATCGACCTGTTCGAGGACGGCATCTGCCCGAAGTGCCAGGATTTCGAGGCTCAATACGGTCAGCAGGTCATGAAGGCGGTGGACGAGGGCAAGTTGACCGTCCGCTATCACTTCCTCAATTTTCTGAATGCGAACTCACCGTCGAAGGACTACTCGACCAGGGCCGCGGCCGCCTTCCAGTGCGTGGCCGCCGTCCCGCCTGCGTCCGCGCCGAAGGGACTGTTCCTGAATTTCCACACCATGATGTTCGCGGCCGGAACGCAACCGGCCGAGGGTGGCGGGAGCGACTTGTCCAACGAGCAGATCGCCCAGGTCGCCAGCAAAGCGGGGGCGCCGGCCTCGGCTGCCGCCTGCATCACTTCTGGAGCACAGATTCCCGCGTCCAAAGCGGGCGCCGACGCTGCAACGGCGGTACTGGCCAAGGCCGTCGGCGGAGACGGCTGGGGCACGCCTACCGCGATGAAGGACGGCGCTCTGCTGGGTATCAACGACACCGATTGGCTGACCAAGCTACTCCGCTGACCAGCGTTGATGTACCGATTAGGAGCTGCTCCGCCGCACTTGGTAGTGTGGTCGAGCAGCTTCACGGGGCTGTGGCGCAGCTGGTAGCGCACCACACTGGCAGTGTGGGGGTCAGGGGTTCGAGTCCCCTCAGCTCCACCGTGAAAGGGCCCGCTGATCGGAGATCCAATCTTCGATCGGCGGGCCTTTCTGCTGCGCCGGTCGAGCCCGGTCTTCGTTGCAGATGTCCGCGATTCTGCTGGCGCTGTTCGCCGGCACGCACAGGGCTGCTCGGCGGTGCCGACGGGGGTCTGCGGCGGGGTCCGGTCGACCGGTCCGTATGTTGGCCGGGGTGAACAGCAGACCTGAATTGCGCGGCACCTTCGGCATGATTTCCAGCACGCACTACCTGGCCACGGCGGCCGGAATGGCGATGTTGGAGGCAGGAGGAAACGCGATCGACGCCGCGGTGACCGCCGGATTCGCACTTCAGGTGGTGGAGCCGCACTTGAACGGACCGGGTGGCGACCTGACGTTGCTGTTCAGCGAGCCCGGCGGCGCGCCGGAGGTGTTGTGCGGTCAGGGCCCGGCCCCGGCCGCGGCCACGATCGAGTACTACACGGATGTGGGCCTTGACCTTGTTCCAGGTTCTGGTCATCTGGCGGCCGCGATTCCCGGTTCCACCGTTGCCTGGCTCACCCTGCTCCGGGATCGGGGCACCAAGCCGTTGGCCGACGTCCTGAGCTACGCCATCGGTCTCGCAGAGGGCGGTGTTCCGGTGCTGCCGTCGATCCAGCGCGTCATCGCCGCCGTTGCGGAGCTGTTCCGCACCGACTGGACGTCGTCAGCGGCGATCTACCTCCCGGGCAACCAGGTACCGGCCGCAGGTGCCCTTCTGGTCAATCCGACTCTGGCGCAGACGTATCGGCGATTGTTGAGCGCCGGAGCAGCGGCCGCGAGCCGGGAAGCTGCGATCGACGCGGCCGTCCAGGCCTGGTCCAGCGGCTTCGTCGCCGAGGCCGTGGACGCCTTCGTCCGTGAACCCAGGTTGGATTCGTCCGGAACCGCTCATTCCGGCGTGCTGACCGGAGCCGATCTGGCCGGGTGGCGGCCGGCCTACGAGGTCCCGACCGCCGCGAGCTTCGGGGACTGGACGATCTACAAATCCGGTCCGTGGGGGCAGGGGCCGGTACTCCTGCAGGAACTGCGGCTGGTCGAGCAGCTGGGATTGCGGCCCGGTGAAGTCGGGCCGGGCGCAACGGATCTGATTCACACCGCCGTCGAAGCGGCCAAGCTCGCGTTCGCCGATCGCGAGGCCTGGTACGGCGACTCCGCCCCGGTGCCCATGAACGATCTGCTCTCGGACGGCTACACCGAGCAGCGCGCCGCGCTCGTGCTGAACACTGCGTCGATGGAGCTCCGGCCGGGGAGTCCAGCCGGGCGGACGCCACACCTCGGCGCTTCGATCGGACGCGTCGACCCGGCTTTCGACGGCCCACCTGCGGTCGGCCTCGGCGAGCCGACCGTCGCACGTGACGGCACAACCAGGGGCGACACCTGTCATGTGGACGTGGTGGACCGGTGGGGAGGCATGGTGTCCGCCACTCCCAGCGGTGGCTGGCTGCAATCCGCTCCGGTGATTCCCGCGCTCGGTTTCGGGCTCGGCACCCGTCTGCAGATGATGACGCTCGAACCCGGTCTGGCCGCCTCGTTGATGCCGGGTCGTCGGCCGAGAACGACCCTGTCCCCGTCGCTGGCAGGTCGTGGAAGCGCGGCTGAGCTGGCCTTCGGAACACCCGGTGGCGATCAACAGGACCAGTGGCAGTTCGGCTTCCTATTGCGACTGCTGATGGGAACGGCCGACCTGGACCTGCAGCGAGCAATCGAGGGCCCGGCGTGGCACAGCACGCACTTTCCCAGTTCGTTCTATCCCAGACAGGCATGCCCCGGGCAGCTGGTGATCGAGAGCAGATTTCCCGACGCGACTCTCGACGAGCTTGCGCGGCGAGGACATCGCGTGGTCCGCTCCGGCGACTGGACGCTCGGGCGCGTCTGCGCAGTGGGACGCGATCAACGAACCGGTCGACTGCGCGCCGGCGCAGATCCGCGAGGGAGCCAAGCCTACGCGGCCGGTCGGTAGCACGTTCGACCAACCTGACCCGACCCGCCGCGGCTCGCCGGCCGCGACAGACTCGACCCGCCGCGATCTGATCAGACCGCGACCAGACCCGCCGGGGCTCGCCCACCGGGCTCACCGCCCAGTCATACCGAGCAGGGCCGCAGCCCGCGGCTGCCGCCCGCCCGGCCGTAGCCGCCGGCAGGGGTTCCGGAATCAGCGATGCAATTCCGCGAGACTCCGTCCCAGACGTCGTCTTCTACCGCTTGTCGGACTAAGCTGAATCCGTCGGTTCCGTTGTTCGGTGCCCCCGACGCCAGTGCAAAACCTTTGCCGGAGGATCGCCCGTGACAGCCGTAGCCCCGCGCCCCGTGATAACCCGGGCCTACCCGGTGAACAAGCTCCGGCCCGGAGTCGCTCTCCTGGGGTACCTCAAGACCACCGACCCGAAGACGCTCGGCAAGATGTACATGTGCACGGCGTTCTTCTTCTTTCTGGTCGGCGGCGTGATGGCGCTGGTCATGCGGGCCGAACTGGCCCGGCCGGGCATGCAGTTCCTCAGCCCTGAGCAGTACAACCAGCTCTTCACCATGCACGGGACCATCATGTTGCTGTTCTACGCGACAGCGATCGTGTTCGGATTCGCCAACTTCGTGATGCCGCTGCAGATCGGCGCACCCGACGTCGCGTTCCCGCGACTCAACGCTTTTTCCTACTGGTTGTACCTGTTCGGATCCTGCATCGCTGTCTCTGGATTCTTCACACCGGGCGGTGCCGCGGCCTTCGGCTGGACGGCCTACACCCCGCTGTCGAACTCGATGAACTCGCCTGGCGCAGGCGGGGATCTGTGGATCATGGGCCTCGCGGTCTCCGGCCTCGGCACAATCCTCGGCGGCGTCAACATGATCACCACCGTGATCTGCCTGCGCGCCCCGGGAATGACGATGTGGCGGCTGCCGATCTTCACCTGGAACATCCTGGTCACGTCGATTCTGATTCTGATCGCGTTCCCCGTATTGACCGCGGCGTTGTTCGGATTGGCGGCCGATAGACACTTCGGCTCCCATGTCTTCGATCCGGCCAATGGTGGAGCCATCCTGTTCCAGCATCTGTTCTGGTTCTTCGGGCATCCCGAGGTCTACATCATCGCGATACCTTTCTTCGGGATCGTTTCCGAGGTCTTCCCGGTGTTCTCGAGAAAACCGCTGTTCGGATACCGCGGACTGGTCTACGCGACGCTCTCCATCGCGGCCCTGTCCGTGGCGGTCTGGGCGCACCACATGTTCGCCACCGGCGCTGTCCTGCTGCCGTTCTTCAGCTTCATGACCTTCCTGATCGCGGTGCCGACAGGACTGAAATTCTTCAACTGGATCGGCACCATGTGGCGAGGTCAGATCACCTTCGAAACGCCGATGCTCTTCGCCTGCGGTTTCCTGGTGACGTTCCTGTTCGGTGGTCTCACCGGTGTGATCCTCGCTTCACCAGCGTTGGACTTCCACGTGTCGGACACCTACTTCGTGGTGGCGCACTTCCACTACGTGCTGTTCGGCACGATCGTTTTCGCCACCTACTCGGGCATCTACTTCTGGTTCCCGAAGATGACCGGGAGATTCCTGGACGAAGGCCTGGGCAAGTTCCACTTCTGGACGACCTTCGTCGGATTCCATCTCACCTTTCTGATCCAGCACTGGCTCGGCAATATCGGTTTCCCGCGTCGGTACGCCGATTACCTGCCCTCGGACGGATTCACCACCCTCAATACGATCTCCACCATCGGATCCTTCGTTCTCGGCGCTTCGGTACTGCCCTTCGTCTGGAACGTCCTGCGTTCGCTGCGCTACGGCGAGGTGACCACCGCTGACGACCCCTGGGGTTACGGGAATTCGCTGGAGTGGGCGACGAGTTCGCCACCACCGCGTCACAACTTCACGTCCCTTCCCCGGATCCGGTCGGAGCGCCCCGCTTTTGAGTTGCACCATCCCCACATGGTGGAGCGGCTCCGAACCGAGGCGCACCCCAGCCGCGACTGGCAGCCGCTGCAGGATCTGGAATCGAGCGATCACATCGGCATTCCAGCCGGCTGAGTGGGTACAACCAGAACCGTCACAATGGCTTCGGTGCTGATCACCGTCACCGGACCGGACAAGCCCGGCGTCACCGGCGTGCTCTTCACTGCGCTCTCGGCGCATCGCGTCGAAGTCCTCGATGTCGATCAGGTGGTGATCCGGGGATGGCTCACTCTCGGCGTTCTGGTCCGGTCGCCGGGGGATCCCGAGTCGCTGCAGGAACACGTCGAGCAGGCCATGCACTCGCTCGGGATGAAGGTGCGGGTCGGAATCGACCGGGTGGGCGATACCGATCGCCGAAGCGCCACGCACACGGTGGTCGTTCTGGGGCGCCCGTTGCAGGCGAAGGCGATCGGAGCGCTG
This sequence comes from Nakamurella sp., assembly GCA_050999445.1. Taxonomy (GTDB): domain Bacteria; phylum Actinomycetota; class Actinomycetes; order Mycobacteriales; family Nakamurellaceae; genus Nakamurella. The sequence goes on from JBPCPG010000052.1 coordinate 5,562, forward strand.
GCGCGAACTTTCGGGGACGTCGGGGTGAACATCGAGACCATCACCAGGGTCGCCGACTACCCGGTCACCGGGCTGGAATTGTCGGTGACCGCTCCCGATGACGCCAAGCTGCGGTCGGCGGTGGCCTCGGTGGCCTCGGTCGCCGGTGTTGACATCGCTGTGCAGCGGGCGGGACTCGCGCGGCGGGCGAAGCGATTGATCGTTTTCGACGTCGACTCCACCTTGATCACCGGTGAGGTGATCGAAATGTTGGCGGACCACACGGGTACGCGGGCGAAGGTCGAGGAGATCACCGCCGCCGCGATGCGTGGTGAGCTCGATTTCGCCGAGTCGCTGCGGGAGCGGGTGGCCATGCTGGCCGGCCTCGATGCGCGCGTGCTCGACGAGGTCGGCGCTTGCCTCGAGTTGACGCCGGGTGCCAGAACAACCATTCGGACGCTCAAGCGGCTGGGATACAAGTGCGGGATCGTCTCAGGCGGGTTCACCCAGGTCGCGCGGCACCTCGTCGAAGATCTGGAGCTTGATTTTCTGGCCGCGAACACACTGGAGGTGATCGGGGGCCGGTTGACCGGTCGGGTCGAGGGCGACATCGTCGACCGCGCCGGCAAGGCGAGAGCGCTGGAGCGGTTCGCCCTGCAATCCGGAGTGCCGCTGAACCAGACGGTGGCCGTCGGCGACGGTGCGAACGACATCGACATGCTCGGCGCAGCCGGCCTGGGTATCGCCTTCAATGCAAAGCCCGTCGTCGCCGATGCGGCCGATACGGCGCTCAACCAGCCGTTCCTGGATCCGGTGCTGTTCATCCTGGGAATCACCCGCGACGAGGTGG